>WGMA01000040.1 GCA_016125285.1 Phycisphaera sp. | reverse complement strand
TGAATCGTTCGTCGTCCATGACGGTGCTCCTTGTAAAAGGGATGAAGCAACACCATCATGCCGGCGAACGTTTTTACGCGCAACCCACCCTAACTGCTCCGCCGGCGCGAACCTATAGCCGTGGCGCAATATCCTGCTCCAGGGAGAGGGAGTTCGCTTGCAGGATGTCTGGCGAATCGGTTCTTCGATCACACAGAGGGTGCGTCATGTTCAGATCGATTGTTGTCGCGTTGTGTGCGTTGATGGTGGTGGCGATGTCGGCCGGCGCCGCCGAGCCGGTGCGCGAGTCGGTGTGGCCGGGCAAGGCGCCGGTGGGGGACGGCACGACGAGCGACGACGCGGCGTACTTCACGATCGTGCAGCCGGTCAAGCCGAACGGCACGGCGGTGGTGATCTGCCCCGGCGGCGGGTACGGCGTGCTGGTCAAGGGGCCCGAAGGCTTCGGCATCGCCAAGTGGCTCAACGAGCACGGCATCACGGGCGTGGTGCTCGAATACCGGCTGCCGCGCGGGCGGTGCCGCGTCCCGCTGCTCGACGCGCAGCGCACGATCCGCACGGTGCGGGCGCGCGCGAAGGACATCGGTATCGACCCGAACCGCATCGGCATCATGGGCTTCTCGGCCGGCGGGCATCTCGCGGCCAGCGCGTCGGTGCACTGGGACCGCGGCGCGGCGGACGCGGCGGACCCGATCGAGCGTGTGAGCTGCCGGCCGGACTTCAGCGTGCTGATCTACCCGGTGGTCAGCCTCGGCCCGCACGGCCACGGCGGCACGCGGCGGAACCTGCTGGGCGACAAGCCGAGCGACGAGCTGGTCAAGGAGTTCTCGTCGGAGCTGCAAGTCACGAAGGACACGCCCCCGGCGTACCTCGCGCATGCGAAGGACGACCACGTCGTGCCGGTGATCAACAGCGCCATGTATCACGACGCGCTCAAGGCGGCGGGCGTGGCGACGAAGTTCACCGAGCTCGACCACGGCGACCACGGCCTCAACGGCTACAAGGGCCCGATGTGGGACCAGTGGCAGGCCGAGTCGCTGGTGTGGATGGCGGAGATCACGTCGAAGTGAGCGACGTGGCGGATTCCGGGCCTATAGTTTGTCGGGCGGTGTGAGGTCGCGTGTCGGTGCGATGGGGGTACATCTTGCCGAAAGGGCGTGCGATGAACGAGTCGATGCTGGTCGAAGAGTGGAAGCGGACGCGGAAGCAGTCGCTGGCGATGCTGCCGGTGGCGGTCGTGATGCTGGCGGCGCTGGGCGTGACGGTGTGGCTGGGCGGGCTGTACAAGTCCGACACGTCGTTCATGCCGGGCATGCTGGTGGGCATCGCGTGGTTCTGGGTCGTGCTGGAGTGGATGACGATCGTGCGGACGGGCCGTCAGATCCGCGCGGCCGAGCGCGGCGCGTGCGCCGACGCGGTGTGATCACACGCGGCGGTGTCGTTGCGAGGGTGATGCCCGGCCGGTATCGCTGTATCCTGCGGCGAGCGGTGAGCGGGCGATCACCCCAGATGACGGCGGACGCATGTACGACACCCTCATCATCGGCGCGGGCCACAACGGCCTGATCGCCGCGGCGTACCTGGCCAAGGCGGGCAGGAAGGTCTGCGTGCTGGAGCGGCGTGACGTGCTCGGCGGGTGCGCGACGACCGAAGAGCTTCACCCGGGCTTCCGCTTCTCGCCCGCGGCGTACGTCGTGAGCCTGCTGCTGCCGGAGATCATCGACGACCTGCGCCTGCGCGAGCACGGGTACGAGGTGCTGCGGCGTGACCCGTCGTCGATCTCGTTCGACGGCAACGGCAACCACCTCGTGCTCGGGCACGACGCGGAGAAGAACCACGAATCGATCGCGCGGTTCAGCGCGCGTGACGCCGAGGCGCTTCCGAAATACGAGCGGATGCTCACGCGGATCGCCGAGCGGATCGAGCCGCTGCTGCGTACGGTCCCGCTGCAGGTTCCTACGCCGGACCGCGCGACCGGGCTGACGAAGAAGGTCGCGACGCTCCTCGACGGCGCGCGCACGGCGAACCTGCTCAAGAACCTGCTGTACGACGATCCCGGCGCGATGGAGGTGCTGACCGGCGCGGCCGACCGCATCCTCAACCGCTGGTTCGAGTCCGACCTGCTCAAGGCGACGCTGGCGACCGATGCGATCATCGGCGCGTTTCACGCGCCGTCGTCGCCGGGCAGCGCGTACGTGCTGCTGCACCACGTGATGGGCGCCGCCGGCGGGGCACGCGGCGTGTGGGGCTACATCCGCGGCGGCATGGGCGGGCTCGCCGCGGCGCTGCGCAAGGTGTGCGACGAGCTCGGCGTCGAGATCCGCACCGGCGTGACGGTCGAACGGATCCTCGTCGAAGACGGCGCGGCGTGCGGCGTGATGACCTCGGCCGGCAAGGTCCGCGCCCGGTCCGTCGCGTCCAACATCGACGCCAACAACACCCTCGTCAAGATGCTCGACCCGACGCACCTGCCCGACGGGTTTGTCGAGCGTGTGAAAGCGATCGATTACGCGTCGGCGAGCGGCAAGATCAACCTCGCGCTCGACGGCGTGCCCGACTTCGGCATCGACCCGCGGCTGCTGCGCGGCACGATCCACACGACGCCCGACATCGCGTACATCGAGCGCGCCCACCAGGACGCGATCAACGGCAGCTACAGCCGCGAGCCGGTGCTGGAGATGACGATGCCGTCGATCGTTGACGACACGCTCGCGCCGCCGGGCCGGCACGTGATGTCGATCTTCGTGCAGTACGCGCCGTACCACCTGTCGGACGGTCGCCGCTGGGATGACGAGAAGCAGGCGTGGATCGACACGTGCCTCGACACGCTGCAGCGGTTCGCGCCGGACATCCGCCGGCGCATCCTGTTCACGCACGCGCTGACGCCGGTCGACCTCGAACGCACGTACGGCCTGACCGGCGGCAACATCATGCAGGGCGCGATGCACCTGCATCAGCTCGGCCCGGCGCGACCGCTGCTGGGCTGGTCGGATCACCGCACGCCCGTCGAGCGCCTGTACCTGTGCGGCGCGGCATCGCACCCCGGCGGCGGCGTGATGGGCGCGTGCGGACGCAACGCCGCGCGCGAGATCCTCAAGGATCTTTAGCCGGTCGCGCCGCGCCGACGATGAGTCAATTCACGTCGCCCCATACCTTCCGCATCACCTCGAACATCTTCGGGTCGCACTCCTTGAGCTCGGCGCGGACGAACGGGTAGAAGTCGTTGACGCCGAGGTACGCCTCGGTCGACTCGGCGAAGTACTCCTTCTCGTCGGTCAGCGCGTAGTGCCTGACCTTGCGGCCGGTGTGCGCCAGCACGCTCTCGTAGTTGCCCTTTTCCTTCATCGCCCTGTACGCGGCGAGCACGTCGGGGTTGTCGAAGCCGAGCACCTGGTCGTGGTACGCGTGCGCCAGCTCGTGCAGCACGACGTAAGGATGCTTGGCCCACGTGTGCCGGTCGGTCAGCGCGGCGGCGACGGGGATGTGCACGTGCTTGACGAGGCGGGGGTCGAAGTGGTTCTCCTCCAGCCAGTCCACGTCGGGGTGGTACTGCATGTGGCCCATGCGCTTGTCGTTCAGCTCGAGGCGGATGCGCACGCGCTGCAACTCGGCGACGCGCTCCGCGGGGAGGATGTACTTGATGCGCTGCAGGTGATTGGCCAGGGCGGTGAAGGCGCGGTCGGCCTCGTCCTTGTGCGCCGCGTCGAGCAGCAGCGGCTCGACCTCGACCGTCCAGCCCTCGATCTGCTTCTCGACGGGGTCGTAGAAGCCCGTCACCGCGGCCGCGTCGGCGGGCTTCGCATCGCCGTCGGCGCCGATGGCCAGGTGCGCGAGCGAGCCGAGCAGAGCGGCCGCGATCATCATCCACGTCAGACAGTTGTGTCCACCCATGCGGTGACCTTTCAATGAAGACGCGCCACGCCGGATGGTAGCACGACAGATCACCGCGGGACCACGTCGCGCGGGTTGTGACTTGGCCCGGTGTGGTGCGTATGCTTTGGGGCGTTGGATCCCCGCGTTGGGCACACTAAGCCGAAATCCCGATCAGGAGACGTTCGATGAATCGAAGGGCTGTACTGTCTGTCGTGGCCGCCGTGGCGGTGCTGGTGGTGATGAGTCTGACCGTGCGCGCGGCCGACGACGGCTGGGTGTCGCTGTTTGACGGCAAGACACTGTCGGGCTGGACACAGCTCAACGGCAACGCGAAGTACAGCGTGGAGGACGGCGCGATCGTCGGGCAGACCATCGAGCCGAGCCCCAACTCGTTCCTGTGCTCGGACAAGAAGTACGGCGACTTCGAGCTGGAGTTCGAGGTCAAGCTGTTCGACGCCCGCCTCAACAGCGGCATGCAGATACGCTCGCAGACAGCGGGCGACGATCCTCACGGTCGCGTCAACGGCCCGCAGGTCGAGATCGAGGCCAGCGGCGCGAACGGCGCCGAGTCGGGCTACATCTACGGCGAGGCGACCGGCCGCGGCTGGCTGACGCCCAAGGAACGCCTCAAGCCCACGAAGAACTTCAAGGACGGCGAGTGGAACAAGTATCGCGTCGTGGCCAAGGGCCCGCGCATCCAGACGTGGATCAACGGGGTGGCGATCGAGGACCTGACCGACGAAGAGATCTACAAGACGCACCCCAAGGGATTCTTCGGCCTGCAGGTGCACCACGTCAAAGAGGGCACGTACAAGGTCGCCTGGCGGAACATCCGCATCAAGGAACTGGACTGAGACCGACGGCGTATGACGGGTGACGTCGCGCGCGGGCGCGGCGTGTCGGCGCTCGAGACGGTATCGCTGCGCGCCGGCGATGTTGACCAGGTGCGTGTCGGCGTTATTACCCGGTATGATGCACGCGCGTGCATCGTTCCACACGCACTCCCTGGGAGGTTGGTCCATGCGACTCATGCGGTACGGAATCATCGCGTTGCTCGTGACGGGCGTAGCCGCGGCGCAGGCCGGGACGATCGAGACGGTCGCCGGCGCGGGCGGCAAGACGAACAACGGCGACGCCGGCAAGGCGCTCGATGTGAACATCGGCCAGACGTTCGGCGTGGAGTTCGGCCCGGACGGGGCGCTGTACGTGTGCGAGGTGGAGAACCACCGCGTGTGGCGCGTCGACGTGAAGACCGGCATGGCGAAGGTCGTGGCGGGCAGCGGCAGGAAGGGCTATGACGGCGACGGCGGCCCGGCGACAAAGGCGTCGATGAACGAGCCGTACGAGGTGCGGTTCGATTCCGCGGGCAACATGTACGTCGTGGAGCGGGTCAACGCGGTGGTGCGTCGCGTGGACGGCAAGACGGGCGTGATCACGACGATCGCGGGCACGGGCAAGCCGGGCTTCAGCGGCGACGGCGGCCCGGCCACGTCGGCGCAGTTCAACCAGCCGCACAGCATCGCGCTCGACGAGGCGAAGGGCCACCTGTACGTCGCGGACATCATCAACCACCGCATCCGCCGCGTGGACCTCAAGAGCGGCACGATCGAAACGGTCGCGGGCACGGGCGCCAAGAAGCAGCCGGAAGACGGCAAGGTGGCGCGGGGTCTGCCGATGGCCGGGCCGCGCGCGTTGTACGTCACCGAGGCCGACCGCACGCTGTGGATCGCGCTGCGTGAGGGCAACAGCGTGTGGAAGATGGAGCTCGACACCGGCGTGCTGCACCACGTCGCCGGCACGGGCAAGAGCGGCTGGAACGCGGACAAGACCGTGACCATGGCGGAGGCGATGTTCGCCGGGCCGAAGGGCATCGTGGTCGACCGCCAGGGGCGCGTCTTCGTGGCGGACACCGAGAACCAGGCGACGCGGATGATCGTACCGAAGGCGGGCAAGGTCGTCACGATCGCCGGCGGCGGGCCGAAGTCACGCGGGCTCGGCGGTGACGGCGGCGAGGCGACGGCGGCGAAGATGGACCGCCCGCACGGCATCTGCTTCGGGCCGGACGGGCGTGTATATATGGGCGATACCAACAACCACCGCGTGCGGGCGATCCAGGTCGACTGATGCGTTACACTCATCGTCGCGTGAACCCCGCCAGCACCTGACGCGTCCAAACACCGACGTTGAGCGATCAAGAATCACAACCCGACGCGACGCCCGACAGCGCGGCCGACCATTCGGCCGACGACGATACCAACATCGACGCCGAGACCGGCGCGGCGTTCGTCGGGCCCGATCCCGAAGACCTGCCCGCACCGGAGCCGACACGCCAGGCGATCGCGATGCGCGAAGCGGCCGTGGCGGAGAACGCGGCGGGGCACGGCCGGGCGTCGCGCTGGCGGCGGCTGTTCGACCCGCGCGCCGTCCTCCGCAAGCGCATCATCAGCGGCATCCTCACGCTGGTGGTCACCACCACGCTCGCGGTGCTCACGCTGTTCTACTACGCCGGGGACATCCAGCGGTACCGCTCGATGGCGCGGGTCTGCTCGCCGGACAAGGAGCAGCAGGCGCAGGGCGTGACGTACCTGATCAACCACGTCGAGGACCCGAAGGTGATCGCGCACGCCGAGGCGATGCTCGACGACGCCGACGACGAGTGCTTCGACCGCATCGTCTGGGCCCTGGGCGAGTCGGGCGTGTGGGGCTCGCGTTTCGAACGCGCCTGGCCGCGCTACCTGGCGCGGCGCGTGGAGACGGTCAAGAACCCCAAGCAGCGCACGTACCTGGCGCTGCAGATCGGCCGCCTGCTGTGGACGCGCGGCCCGCACTTCGATGACCCGCGCCTGCCCGGCGCGATCGAGACGCTGCTGGCGGACGAGGACCCGAACGTGCGCCTCAACGCGCTGAGCGCGGCGGCGGCGATGCCTGATCACGCGCTGCGCATGAAGTTGATTGGCGGTGTGCTGCGCGACAAGGAGGGTGAGGTCCGTCGTCATGCGTGGATCATGATGGGGCTGCTGGCGCGTTCTGGAGAGCAGCCCGGGTTCCCTGGCGAACGATCGCCAGATGCCCATGTACAAGCTGGAGCGGAACCATCCACGCTGCAACTGGATGATGGGTCTGATTCTACTCCCGTCGATGTACGTCGCGCCGCTGAATGGGCGGCTACGCATGCCTTGGCGCACTTAGCAGGCGGGACGCCTGATCTCCCCGTCGCTCCCACCGCGCCGCCCGCCGACGCCGCGCCCGCGGTCAAGCGGCTCGCTGAGCTCGAGCACACGGCGACGAAGAGTGTCGACAGCATCGAGTTCACCGACGACATGCCGCTGCTGATCCGCATGCAGGCGGTGCGCGTGTCGAAGTCGGCGACGGTGGACGACATGCTGCCGGTGTTCACGGCCGAGGCGCCGACGACGCGCGACGTGGCGTGCCTCGTGGCGATGGAGCGGTTCAGCGTCGAGGAGTGCCGCGAGCTGGCCGCGAAGCTCGCCGCGTCGTTTAACGATCACGAGCGTATGGCCGGGGCGATCCTCGCGGGGCTCACGGGCGCGCCGCCCGCCGCGTCGTCGACGTCCGCCGCGCCACGCCCGTCGCTGTCCGACGATCCCGACGCCGCGTACAAGGTCCCCGAGCCCACCGCCGCGGACCTGCGCTGGTGGGTCAACGTCCGCGTGAGCCGCGGCGACGACTGGGTCCTCAAGCAGCACTACCTGCTCACGCTGTGGATGTGGGGCGAGGCCAACACGCAGTTCGACCCCGCGACGCTGCTGCTCAAGAGCAAGATGCCGCGCACCACCACGACGCTCGCGCTGCTGCAGGGCGGCCGGCTCGACGGGATGGACTGGATGATCAACCCGTTCGGCGAGCCCGGCGTCGGCGGGCCCGAGGCGTTCCGCATCCTGCTCGACACGCTGCGCTACCACGTCGTGCTCCGCCGCTACTTCCCCGACGT
The DNA here is from genome assembly GCA_016125285.1 of Phycisphaera sp. GTDB lineage: Bacteria > Planctomycetota > Phycisphaerae > Phycisphaerales > Zrk34 > RI-212. The sequence goes on along the minus strand of WGMA01000040.1, from coordinate 2,334 downwards.
GCCCGATTTCTGGTTCTGGGCGGACGCGGACACGCAGCGGTTCCAGGTCGACGTGATCCGCGACTGGTACCTGCTGTTCCGCCCGCAGCTGAAGTTTGACGCGACGCGGCGGATGTTTGCTGCAAACGCGAAGAGCGGTGCGTCTTCGTGAGGTGGGGCGTGCGACAGGCCGCAGTCTTTGTGTTCATGACACTCGCCGTCGCGTCGCTGCATGCGGCCGAACCCTTGCGCGTCATCTTCGACACCGACATGGACAGCGACTGCGACGACGCGGGGGCGCTGGCGATGCTGCACGCGATGGCCGACCGCCGCGAGGTCACGATCCTCGCCACGCCGGTCTCGGCCACGCACCGCTGGTCCGCGCCGTGCACCGATGCGATCAACACGTACTTCGGTCGGCCCGACATCCCCATCGGCGTGCCGAAGGGCAAGGGCCCGCGCGAGCAGGGCTCGAAGTACGCGAAGGCCATCGCCGAGTCGTTCCCGCACGACTGCCCCGAGTACGCCGACGCGCCGGACGCCACCGCCGTGTACCGCCGCGTGCTCGCCGCGCAGCCCGACGGCTCGGTTGTCATCATCACCGTCGGCGACCTGACGAACCTGCGCTACCTGCTCGAGTCGAAGCCCGACGATCTCAGCCCGCTCGCCGGGCCGGACCTCGTCCGCGCGAAAGTCAGCCGGTGGGTCTGCATGGGCAGCCGCTACCCGGCGGACCTCGACCCGGCGCCGTGGGGCAACTTCAAGCCCGACCCCGAATCGAGCGCCAAGGCGATCGCCGGCTGGCCGACGCTCGTCACCTTCATCGGCGGCGGGGCGTTCGCGAAGTCGATGTCCACCGGCGCGCGCCTCGCCGAGCTTCCGGCCGACAACCCCGTCCGCCGCGTGTACGAGTTGTACTTCGGCGGCAAGGCGAAGGACCGTCACAGCGCCGATCAGCTCACCGTCCTCATCGCCGTGCGCGGCACGGACGCGCCGTGGCAGCTTGTTACGGAGGGCCACAACCACATCTTCCCGAACGGCACGCACGAGTGGCGGACCACCCCCGACAACCCGCTGCATCAGTACATCTCCGCCCTGCAACCCGGCGTCGATCCGCACGCGGTCGCGGACACGATGGAGGGGTTGATGATGTATCTGCCAGGATCGCGCGAGGCGAAGTGATCAGACTTCGGTAAGATGCCGCCATGTCGAAGAAGCAACCCAAGGTCATCCTCACAGAACACCTCGACGACGAGTGCGCCGACTGGATCGCCGAGCGTGTGAACCTCGTGCGGCAGAGCCACGACGACTTCGCGGCCCTCAAGAAGCAGCTCGCGACCGCCGAGGGATTGATCGTGCGGACGTACACGCAGGTGAACGACGCGCTGCTCGACGCGGCGCCGAAGCTGAAGGTGGTCGGCCGGGCGGGCGTCGGGCTCGACAACATCGACCTGCCGGCGTGCGAGAAGCGGGGCGTGCGCGTCGTGTACACGCCGGACGCCAACACGCAGGCGGTCGTCGAGTACATCTGGGCGCTGATTGCCGACGCGAAGCGTCCGCGCGTGTATCTCGACGGGTACGTCGCGCCGCCGAAGTTTCACGAGCTGCGCGCCACGCACGTCGGCCGACAGCTCAACGAGCAGGTGCTCGGCATCCTCGGTATGGGGCGTATCGGTCGCCGCGTCGCGGAGGTCGCCCGCGCGATGGGCGTCCGCGTGATCTACAACGACGTGCGCACCCGCGCCGAGCTCGCGTTGCCCGACGACGATACGTCGGAGTTCGTCGACACCGGCACGCTGTGGCGCGACTCGGACATCCTCACCGTCCACGTCGACGGCCGGCCGTCCAACCGCGGGTTTATCGACGCGAAAAAGCTCGGCCAGCTCAAGAAGTCCGTCCTGCTGCTCAACACGTCGCGCGGCTTCGTGATCGATCCGCAGGCGCTGGCGAAGTGGTCACACGACGTCGTCGAGCACGGCGGCATGGCGGTCCTCGACGTCCACGAGCCCGAGCCGATGCCCGACGACTACCCGCTGTTCGGCCTGCCCAACGTCAAGTTGCTGCCGCACCTCGCGTCGCGCACCCATCAGGCGATGCGCAACATGAGCTGGGTCGTGCAGGACGTCCTCCGCGTGCTCGAAGGCGACGAGCCGATGTGGCCGGCGGTATGAAGCCGCTCGCGGCTTAGCAATCCCTGGTCCTGGACGCGTTCGCTGCTAGAGCATCTTGCATCAATCAGTTTCATATCCACATGACCGCATGTAGTTGGCGCACTCGGTCGGATCGACCGTTTGCAGCACCTCGACCAACGCCTGGCCGATCGCGTCGAATGCCCGGGCGGCGACCCGACGCAGC
>WGMA01000080.1 GCA_016125285.1 Phycisphaera sp. | reverse complement strand
GCTGCGTCGGGTCGCCGCCCGGGCATTCGACGCGATCGGCCAGGCGTTGGTCGAGGTGCTGCAAACGGTCGATCCGACCGAGTGCGCCAACTACATGCGGTCATGTGGATATGAAACTGATTGATGCAAGATGCTCTAGCATGACAGTGGAGACACCAAACAGTCACCCGAAGGGGGTGAGCAAGATGCCGATGACTTACGGCGTAATCATGCAGGTGTTGGGGCTGCTGGTCGTGATCGGGATGGCGTGGGCGTTGTTCCGCTGGACCGAGTATCACGACGAGCAGAACCGCCATCATCACCCGCACCACTGATCGACGGCGCGGTCCACTCGCGTGGTTCGACGCGGGCGCGCCCTCGGGGGTTCACTCGAGGCGCGTCCGCAGGTTGTCCAGCACGTTCATGAAGTTGATGAACGCGTCGTACGGCGAATCGTACGGACTGAAGTATTTGTGGATGAATCCGTCCTCGGTCGTCTTCGTCGCCATGTAGTAGTAGTGGTCCGCGGTGGTCAGCCGTCGCCAGTCGGCGAGCAGCGCTTCGCGCTCGGTCGCGTCGGCCACGGCCTCGATCTTTGGGCGCACCTTGTACAGGTCGGCCAGCGCGTTGGACTGCATCGCGTTCGCCAGCCACGCGGTCAGGTCGCGCTCGGTGTCGGCCCAGCTGATGAAGTCCGGCACGTTGAGCCGCGGAGCGTCGTCGGTGATCGTCGCCGCGGCCTCGGAGACGGTGCGGAAGTCGTGGTCGGCGGTGGCGATCACGGAGTTGGGCACGCGTTCGAGGAAGTCGAACACGCCGCACCCCGCGGGCTGGTGCTCGCCGAGCGACTCCATGTCGATGAACAGGTTGCACAGCGGCCCGTCGAGCCGGTCGAGCTCGCCGAGCAGCGCGTCGGGGCTCGCCATCGACTCGCACCGCCCGAAGCGGAACGCCAGGTCGTCGCTGAGCGGGTAGTTCCGCAGCAGCAGCGCCGGGGCGCCGTCGCCGTCGACACCGGCCGGGCGGTACGCGCGGTTGGGCGACTTGCCGTGCAGCACCTGGTCGGCGCCCTCGGTCAGGATCGCCTTGTAGTTCTCATGCCCGACGAGCCACTTCGCCAGGTCGTTGCTGTAGATCATCTCGGTGTTGCGGAACACCGCGGGGGTGACGCCGAACGCCTCGATCACGGCCTGCTCGTGCATGTCGATCTGCGCGGCGAACTCGTCGCGGTCGTATAGGAAGCTGAGCGAGTGGTAGAACGTCTCGCCGACGATCTCCATGCAGCCGGTCTCCGCGAGCGCGGCGAGGTTGTCGAGCACGTGCGGCGCCCACTTGCGCAGCTGCGCGATCAGGATGCCGGTGATGCCGATGGAGAACCGGAACTGCCCGCCGTGCCGCCGCGCCAGGTCGAGCAGCTTGGCCGTGGCGGTGCTGTAGCTGCGCTCGGCGACGCGCTTGCAGATCGCTTCGTTGCGTGCGTCGTCGAAGTAGTCGGTCCCCGTGTCGAAGACGCTGTACCGCCGCAGGCGTCGCGGCTGGTGCATCTGGAAGTAGAGGACGAGAGAAGACATTGCAGGTGTCAGTGGTCAGGTGTCAGTGGTCAAAATTCAGCGTTGCATGCGCGGGCATCATACCACCGATCCGAAGCTCCATTCCGTTTACTGACACCTGAATACTGACACCTGGCGCCTGTCCTTACGCATCGTCCACAACGAGGAGGTAAACGTCGGCCGGGCCGTGCACGCCCTGGATGAGTACGCCCTCGATGTCGGCGGTTTTGGACGGGCCGGTGATGATGGCCTGTCCGCTGGGCAGTTCAGCGGGCGCATCGCCGCGGCGCGGGCGGAGGTAGTCGAGCAGGTCGGCGACGATGCGCGAGCGGTGGACCACGGCGATGTGGTATGGCGGCACGAGCGACAGGCCGCGGCCGCGCGTCGCGCCGGAGTTGCAGATGATCGACCCCGTCTCGGCGATCGCGGCGTCGACATCGGTGATGCCGACGTCGACGTTGTACATCGCCTTCATCTCGCGGTCGCCGAGCCACGGCACGATCTCCACGCCGTGGTGCTCGATTGTCGCGCACAACGCCTCGGCGTCGGGCAGGTGCTCGGTGGCGATCGACACGGTCTTCGCCTCGACCTTCTTGAGCACGTCGACGATCGCCGCCGCGAGGTTCGCGGTGATGACACGCTGCGGGATCATGCCCACGGCCGCGGCGTTGGTGACAAACCGCTCGACGAGCGCGTCGGCGTCTTCGTCGGCGCTGACGAGCCGCGCCAGATCGTCCGGCACCTCCGGCGCCGTCGCTTCCGTCGGCGCGTGCTCCCGGCCCAGCGCCCGGCTGATGTGCTTGAGGAATTGTTCGCGTGTGGTCATGACTTCTTCGATCCCTTTCGATCAACCTTCCACAAACAATGTGTGTCGATCTCGTCCGCGGCGATCCGTGCTTGCTCGCGAACAAACGTGTCTTGGTCGCTTAACGCCGATGCGATCAGCGGTCCGGCCAGCTCTTTGTGTCCGATCCGAAATCGACGAGCGAAGTGTCCGAATGCTCGAATGGCGTGGCCGCGTACACGCGAGTCACCATGCTTCGCCAAGTCGATGCACTTGCCGACTCCCCAGAAGGCGTCGTCGCAGTAGAGACCCAGCGACAACGGCAGCGTGATCAAACGATCGATGTCATTGGCGCTCATGATTTCTTCGACCTGATCCTTCGTGAGAGGTTCGGGCTCCTGAAAGCGTAACGCGCGGGGGCTGACACTCTTCTTGCTCGTCATCCCTTCTTCCGCTTCTTCCACCACGTCCGGAAGTTCTGCTTCGCGGGGGCGGGCAGGTCGCGTTCCTCGGTCCACTTCTTCGCCGGGCCGGGCGCGCTGTGCAGGTAGCCGTCGTCTTTCGCGAGCATGCGGAGCATCTTCATCTGCAACGCCCCGGCGTGTTCATAGATCCAGCGGTGCTTCAGGCCGATCGCGCCGACCTTGTACATCCAGCGGTCGAGCGTGCCGGTGACGCGCTGGTCGACCATGTCGCGGCGGAGCTTGATGAGCATCTGCGGCAGGTCGATCTTCACCGGGCACGCCTCGTAGCACGCCCCGCACAGGCTCGACGCGTTCGGCAGGTCCGGGTAGTTCTCCAGGCCCTTGAACAGCGGCGTGATCACCGCGCCGATCGGCCCGCCGTACACCGCGCCGTACGCGTGGCCCGTCGTCTTGCGGTACACCGGACACGCATTCAGGCACGCGCCGCACCGGATGCAGCGCAGCGCCATGCGGTAGTCCTCGTCCTTCAGCACGTTCGTGCGTCCGTTGTCGATGAGGACGATGTGCACCTGCTCGGGGCCGTCGGTTTCCGCGGCGCGCTTCGGGCCGGTGATCATGTGTGTGTAGACGGTCAGTGGCTGCGCGGTGGCGTGCTTGGCGAGCAGCTTGAGGAACACCGCCAGGTGCTCGTAGCTGGGTACGAGTTTCTCGATGCCGACGAACGCGATGTGCACGCGCGGCGCGGTCGTGCAGAAGCGGCCGTTGCCTTCGTTCGTGCAGATCACCATCGAGCCGGACTCGGCGATGAGGAAGTTGCCGCCGGACATGCCGAGGTCCGCCGTGCGGAACTTCTCGCGGAGGTGTCGCCGGGCGATCATCGTCAGCGCCTTCTCGTCCTCGGTGTACTCCGCCCCGAGCACGCGCTGGAACGCCTCGGCCACGGCGATCTTGTCCTTGTGGATCATCGGCGTGACGATGTGGCTCGGCGCGTCGTTGTCGATCTGCAGGATGAACTCGCCGAGGTCGGTCTCGACGGTTTCGATGCCCGCTTTCTCCATCTCCGGCACGAGGTGCGTCTCTTCGGTGACCATGCTCTTGGATTTCACGCAGAGCTTGATGCCTTCGCGCTTGGCGATGTCGAGGCAGATGCGGTTGGCCTCTGCGCCGTCCATCGCGAAGTGCACCTGCGCGCCCGCCGCGGTGGCGTTGTCGATGAACTGGCCGAGGTAGTAGTCGAGGTTGTCGAGCGTGTGCTGCTTGATGCGGCCCGCGAGGTCGCGCACGTCGTCGTGCTTCTCGCCGAAGATCTTCGCGGTGTACGCCTTGCGCCCGCCGTCGCGGTACAGCGTCGCCTTGTTGACGAACTTCTGGATCTTCTCGTCGGCGATGAATCCGTGCGTGCGCGCGTGCATGTCATACGGCAGCGACGGGAACAGCGTGGGCTGACCGTCGATGGATAGCGCGACTGGATGTTCGTGTGTGTCACTCATCGTTCATCAATCCCAACGACTCAGCGATGATCTCCGCGAGGTGCTTCGTCTGTACGGGGACCTTCTCGCGGTTCAGGCAGCCGGTGATGTTCAGGGCGCAGCCGCCGTCGTTGCACATCAGCACGTCGGCGCCGGTTTGCTTGATGCAGTTGACCTTGTCGCGGACGAGCGTGCCGGAGACCTCGGCGAACTTCACGGCGAAGGTGCCGCCGAAGCCGCAGCACTGGTCGATCTTGTCCAGCGGGGCGTAGTCGACGCCCTCGATCTGGTTGAGCAGCCGCACGGCCTCGTCGGTCATGTGCAGGCCGCGGAGGTGGCAGGAGTAGTGGTACGTCGTCCTGGTGGGCGCGCCCTCGGGCAGCTTGGCGCCCGCGGCGGCGAGGTCGACCTTCAGCACGTTGAGCATGAAGTCGGCGAACTCGTGCGTCTTGGCGATGAACGCGTCGGCGCGCTTGAGGTAGGCCGGATCGTCCTTGAGCAGCTCGTGGTAGTAGTCGTGGATCATCGCACAGCACGAGCCGGACGGCGTGACGACGTGCTCGCTGTCGGCGAAGACGTCGATCATCTTCTTGGCGAGGTCGCGCGCGTCGCCGTGGCATCCGGTGTTGAACATCGGCTGGCCGCAGCAGGTCTGGGCGACGGGGAAGTCGACGTCGCAGCCGAAGTGCTCGAGGACGTGGACGACGGCCTGCCCCACGCGGGGGTAGAACGTGTCGGTCAGACAGGTCACAAACAGGCTTGTCTTCATGCCGTGAGTTTAAGTCGATCTGGGGTGATGGTGAAGCACGGCGTGGGGGCCACGATGTTACCAAAAAGAAAGGCCCGCCGCAGAGGGACGCGGCGGGCCGATCGTGATGTCGTTCAAATCGTGCAGCGGCACGATCACTTGGCCTGGTAGCTGAACTTCTGCCCGCCGATCGAGGCCTCGTACATCAGGCCCTTCTCGCCGAGGGTGAACACGGCCACGCCGTGGTCATAGTCGGCGTTGGCGCCGGCGCCCTTGTTGGCCGCGACGGCCGAGGCCTGCGCGGAGAACTCGACGTGGCCTTCCTTGAAGTCCTTCGCGGTGCCGGCGGTCTCGAAGAAGACCAACTCGCTGTAGACCTGACCACCGAGCTGGAAGCCGATGCTGCCCTGCGACAGGTCGCAGTAGCCCACAGCCTTGCCGCCCTCGTAGTACACACCCTTGCCATACGCGCCGCCGACGCCGAAGCCGCCCTTGCCGACGTTCGGGAACACGGCGTAACCCACGGCTTTGCCAAAGAAGCCGCTGAGTGTCGGGTCGCTGGTCTTGAACCGTGCGACCGCCGCATCGGCGCGTGACTCGAGGTCGCTCTTGCCCGAGTCACTCTTCGGTGCGGTGTTGCAGCCGCTCAGCAGAGCGACCATCAGGCCGGCGGTCAAAACGGTCTTCATCATCAGTTTCATCACATACCCCTTTCTAAAAGGTCATCGTTGCTCAGCCGGGAGGATTGTCAGTCGTAGGTGTATGAACGTCAAGCACCTGTGCGGGAGCGGGGAACGACGCGAACCCCACGGTACGTTGCATATCCATCCGACATCGCTATAACCGAGGCAACTCTAGCCCCGAGGCCGGCACGCCTCCATAGGAGTCTTTCCTAAATGTCCAGTCTCAGCTTTAAACTCAACGGCGAAGTCGCTTTAGTCACGGGCGGCACGAGCGGTATCGGCCTGGCGATCGCCGAGGCGTTGTTGGACCACGGCGCGAAGGTGGTGGTCGGCTCGCGCAAGGCCGAGAAGGTCGCGGCGGCGCAGGAGCAGCTCGCGGCGGGTCGGCCGGACGACGTGGTCCTCGCCACGCAGCTCGACGTCGCCGACCGCGTGTCGATCGACAACGCGCTGAACGCCGCGGTCGACACGTTCGGCCGGATCGACATCCTCATCAACTGCGCCGGCGCGAACCTCAAGAAGCCGACGCTGGACGTGACGGAGGACGAGCACAAGTGGATCTTTGACGTGAACTACTTCGGGCCGTTCTACGCGTGCCAGGCGTTCGCGCGGAAGGTGATCAGCCAGGGCCCGGCGGACGAGACGCGCGGCGGGTACTCGATCGTCAACGTGTGCAGCGTCACGAGCTTCTTCGGGCTCAGCGAGGTCACGACGTACGCCGGCTCGAAGGGTGCGCTGCTGGCGTTGACGCGTCAGCTGGCGGTGGAGTGGCCGCAGCACTACGGCATCCGCGTCAACGGGATCGCGCCGGGGTTCGTCCCGGCGGACCAGAACCGCCAGATCCTCAAGTCGGGCGACCGCGGGCGTCGCATCCTCGAGAACACGCCTATGGAGCGCTTCGGCACGCCGGACGAGATCGCCGGGGCGGTGGTGTACCTCGTGAGCCCCGCCGGGCGCTTCGTCAACGGCGAGTGCATCAACATCGACGGCGGGTTCATGATCAACGGCGTGAGCGACTCGACGTGGAAGGAAGACGCGGACGCGTAGTGCCGCTACGCTTTATTGACTGCCGAATGGGGTAAATGCACCACCGGCGGCACTTTATTTTACCACGCCCGTGAAGTATCATGGGGAGTATGGCACACAGGGCACATTCCACGTTATCGCGTGACGGTCGTGTGTTCCGGGGTTTCACGCTGATTGAACTTCTCGTCGTCGTCTCGATCATCGCACTGCTGATCGCGATTCTGCTGCCGTCGCTGCGTAACGCACGCGAGGCGGGTCGCGCGACGGTGTGCGGGGCCAACCTGCACCAGGTCGGCGTGATGACGCAGTATTACTTCAACGAAGAGCGGGAGATGTTCCCGTACGGGCCGAGCATCCCGGCGCAGACGCTGCAGCACCCCAGCAACTCCGCCGCGGGTTGGGGCAGCCTCGCCAAGCCCATGCAGCAGCAGTTCGTCAAGTACACCCGCAGCGAGACGGGTTTGTGGTTCTGCCCCAGCGACAAGGAGCCCGAGCGCTACAACTGGTGGGCGTTCGGCAACCACCCGGACTTCAAGAGCGGCGGCAGCTACATGATCTCCGAGCAGGCGCAGTACGGCGTGAGCATGTGGACGAAGAAGCCGCTGACCAACGCCTCGGTGTATCGTCCCGACACGTTCGGTTTCGTGGCGGACGGTCACATCAATCCCAACGGCTGGACGTGGGGCGTGCTCGATCCGTACGAACTGTCAAAGAACATCTACGACCCCTGGGCGCTCCGCATCCACTGGTGGCACACCGACAAGGTCAACGTCCTCTACGGCGACGCCCATGTCGAGCTGCGCGGCGTGCGCGGCATCCGCTTCAGCAACAACCCGAAGCTCTACACCGACGACATGGTCCGCACGGACCCGCGCAACACGTACTGATCACGCCACATCTCAATCCTCCACCAGGCCCGCGCCTCACGGTGTGGGCCTGTTCATTTGTCTGACTTCGACGTGGCCGGTGTCGCCTCGTCGTCGGCCTTCGGGTTGCACGCCTTGCACGGCACGAGCTTCGCGTCGATGGCCGCCTGGTAGGTCTTGTACACGACGAGGTTGTCGGGGCTGATCTTCTTCGCCCACCTGCAATCGGGCAGGTGAAATTTGTCGCTGTTCTTCGACGCGACGAATCGGGCATCCGCCGCCGGTGCCGCGTCGGGTTGATCGGCCGGCTTCTCGGCGGCCGGTTTGTCCTGCGCGGGTTTCGACGCGGCGGGCCTGTCACCCGCGGGTGCGTCCGCCGGAGCATCCGCAGGGGCATCGGGTTGGGTCTTGCCGGTCGGGGGCGATTCGGTGACCGGCGGCTTGGCGTCGGCGAAGGTCGGCGGCGCGCCGCGCTCGATCGCCGCGAGCCACGACCGCGCCGTCGACACCGCGGGCAGGTCGGCGTTGTCCGCGATCATCGCCTTCAGCGCCTCGCTCGCTGCGTCCAGTTCACCGGCCTCGATCCGCTTGCGCGCCCGCAGCAGCGCGTCGTCGGCCAGCGACGCGATCTTCTCCCGCGCCGCGCGCACCTCGCTCGCAAAATAGACGTTCTTGCCCGGTGGGATCGCGACGTCGTCGGCCCCGAGCGGGCGTCCCTCGTACTCCTTCGGCGGGTCGGCCTTGAGCGTAGCGCGATGGCTCTTGTACGCCATCGACGTGTACCGCCCGTCCGCCTCCTCGACCTCGTCGACGCTCCGCAGCGCCGCGCGGAACCGGCCCTTGCTCGCCGCGTCCTCGGCGTTTGTGAGTTCCGTCTTCGCCTTCGACTCCCACTTCACGACCTCCACCGCGAGCCGCGCCAGCGTCGCACGGTCCGCCTCGCCCGTCGTCTTCGGCATCGTCGCGATCACCCGCCCGTCGGGGTCCAGCAGGTACACCCAGTAGTGATGGCTCGAACCGATGCGCGACTCCACCGCCGACATCGCCTTCTTCAACGCGTAAGGCCGGTAGCTGCCCGGGATCCACACGCCGACGAAGCCCGCGAAGGTCTTGTCGTAGTAGTGGGGCACGCCGACGTCCGGCCCGGAGCCGACGTAAAGAATCATCGGCCGCTGCTTGTCCTTCGCAACCTCCGTCGCCTGGATCAGCTGATCCTGCCCGACCCAGTTGTCCCGCAGCACCGGCGCGGTCGACTCGGCGAACGCGCGTCCCGGACCGAGACACGCCGCGGCCGCGCCGATCAGCAACGTCAGCAGCGTCCACGGCCTCGGCGGCCGACTGCGCAGATCCATGCCTGTGTGCGCACCCGTCATGGCTTCTCCTCCGTCGGCCGCATCGGGGGTTCGAGGTGGGACGCGGCCGTCGTTGTGTTTCATCAGTATACGTATATACGCGGCGACGGCGGAACAGCGCGCGTTGATCGCGACGCGGATTGCCGTGAATTCCGCGTGAGCAACACGCCGTTGCATCACCCGTCGCTCGCGTCATAATGCGCCTGCTCGGTCGCACCGTCTGCAAAAGGGGAACCGCGGTGATCATCATCGACAACGAACACGTGGCGCTCGACACGCCGTACGGCCCGATGCGCACGCACATCTTCCGTCCCGCGGCGCCGGGGCGTTACCCCGGCGTGCTGTTCTACTCCGAGATCTTTCAGGTGACCGGCCCGATCCGTCGCACCGCGGCGCTGCTCGCCGGGCACGGGTTCGTCGTGGCTGTGCCGGAGATCTACCACGAGTTGGAGCCGGCGGGTTGCGTGCTGGCCTACGACCAGGACGGCGCCGACCGCGGCAACAAGCACAAGACAACCAAGGAACTCGCCAGCTACGACGCCGACGCCCGGGCCGTGCTCGACCACCTCGCCTCGCGCGACGACTGCACGGGCAAGCTCGGCGTCATGGGCATCTGCATCGGCGGCCACCTGTCGTTCCGCGCCGCGATGAACCCCGACGTCCTCGCCGGCGTGTGCTTCTACGCGACCGACATCCACAAACGCGGCCTCGCCAAGGGCACCAACGACAACACGCTCGACCGCGTCGGCGACATCACCGGCGAGATGCTGATGATCTGGGGCAAGCAGGACCCGCACATCCCGCGCGAGGGCCGACGCCTTATCTACGAAACGATGACCGACGCCGGGGTCAACTTCACGTGGCACGAGTTCAACGGCCAGCACGCCTTCATGCGCGACGAGGGCCACCGCTACGACCCCGCGCTCGCGATGACCTGCTACGGCATGGTGATCGAGCTGTTCAAACGCCGACTCGGCGAGGGCGACCTGCCCGCGGAGGAGGGCGGGCCGAAGGAATCGCGACACTGAGGTCAGGCGTCAATATTCAGTAGTCAGTAGTCAAACTCCCTCTCCCTTTCAGGTAGAGGGCCCGGGTGAGGGTCGAGCCGTCGACCACGGCGCGTGTTCCCCCATGCAACGCCGCGTCCGCAGATCCATCCCCCTCGACCCAGCCTCGCCCAGAGGGAGAGGAGTCACGTGCGTCACTGCGTTGCTTTCACCTTCGCCGCCTCCGCCTCGAGTTCGTCCGACGTCCAAGGCGTGCTGCGCGAGCCGTACCTCTTGCGGTACTCGGTTACCTGCTCCTTCGTGATCGCCTCCGCCTCGTTGCCCCACGCGTAGCGGATGAAGCTGATCACCTCGGCGAGGCGGTCGTCGCGTGTCACGTCCAGCGCCGCGGCGGGCACCATCATCCCGGCCGAGTAGGTCTTGCCGTCGATCGGCCCGACCAGCCCGTTGATCAGCACGGGGATCAGGTTCTCCGGCGGGCCCTTGACGCGCTTCGACCCGGCCAGCGCCGGCGCCAGCGGCATCGGCAGCCCCGGCACGTCCATGCCCTTGCCGTCGGCGCCGTGGCACGCGACGCAGTGGTTGTAGAACGTCTGCTCGCCGCTCTTGAGCAGCTGTTTCTGCTCCTTCGGCATGTCCTTCGGCAGGTTCAGGCCGCGCGACCAGTTCGCGATGCCCTCCAGCCACAGCCGCGTCGCGTTGAAGCGCTGCGTCGGGTCCTTGATCGCGGCCATCGCCGAGCCGTCCTGGATGTGCCGGATCAGCGGCGACTCGACCTTCCACAGCGTCACGAGCCGCGCCAGCCGCACGCCGTCGTGGTTGAGGTGGCGTGCGGTGATCGCGTCGATCATCTCCGGCGCCTTGGCGTTCGGCGACGTGCCCAGCGTGAGGATCAGCTGTTTGGCGACCTCGGGGTCGCGGTCGTCGGCGATCTTCGCCAGGTCGTCGAGCGCGCCCTCGGCGTCGGCGACGACCAGCGGTTCGAGCACGTGCACCGCTGCGGCGCGGATACGCGGGTCCCGGTCCGTCATCGCGTCACGCAGCAGGTCGCGCTTCAAGTCGCCGATGCCCTCGAGCGTCCACAGCGCGTGCAGGCGCGTCAGCGGGTTGTCGTCGAAACGCACCATGCCCTCCAGCAGCGGCACGACGTTGTCGCGATCCTTGCGGAGGATGATCAGGCGTTGGGCCGTGTCGCGCCACCAGCCGTTGGGGTTCTGCAGGTGACGCAGCAACTCGACGGTGGACTCGTTGAGCATGTGCGGCCGCTCGCCCGGCGCGAAGTCGCGGTGACGGATCCGCCAGATGCGGCCGTGCTGGTTGTTGTCCGCCAGGCCGGACTCGCGGATGAACTTCCGCGGTCCCGGGCTCAGCCACGGCGAGTCCTGGATGATGCCGCGGTACATGTCCACGACGTACAGGCACCCGTCCGGCCCGGTCATCGTGTTGACCGGGCGGAAGTTGATGTCCGGCGAGACGAGGAACTCGTTGTCGCCGTACGGATTCGTGAGGTACAGCGAGCCGTTGCGGTCCTCGATGATCGCCCGGCGGACGACGTGGATCGTCGGGTCGCACACGAAGTAGTTGCCGCGCACGTCGATCGGCAGCGCGTCGCCGCGGAACACCGACTGCCCGCAAGTCGACGTGAAGCCCTTGAACGGCGGCGTCGATCCGCCGCGGTCGTCGACCGGGCACAGGTTCTTCGCCTTCGCGAACTCCGGGGCGTACGGCTTGCCGAAGTCCAGCGGCTCGCCCGACGCCGGACGCTCACCCGTGCGCTTCTGGATCAGCGACCAGTACTGCCGCGGCAGCTGGATCGATTTCACCGGCTCGCTGTTCGCCGAGTAGAACACACGCCCCACGTCGTCGTGGTCCAGCCCCCACTGCGCCCAGTTGCCGTGCAGCGACTCCGCCTTCCACGTCCCGTCGGTGAAGCGGAAGCGCTGCTGGCCGTAGCTGATGTAGATCCAGTTGTCGAGGTTCCAGATCAGCCCGCTGTTCTGGTGCTCGACGGAATGATCGGGGCGGTCCTCGGAGCCGTCGTACAGCTTGATCTTCTCGTCGGCCACACCGTCGCCGTTCGTGTCGCGGTACGACCAGACGTCCAGCGAGTCGGTTTCGACCACGGCGAGCCGATCGTCCAGCGGCAGCAGCATGCGCGGCAGGTTGAGGTTGTCGATGAAGGTCGTCACGCGATCCATCACGCCGTCGCCGTCGGTGTCTTCGAGGCGTTTGACGCGTCCGTTGCGCAGCGTCTTGGTGCCCGTGCCCGCCTCGTCCTGCATGTAGCTGCGCATCTCCGCGACGTACATCGCGCCGTTGCCGTCCCACACCGCGACCACCGGCTCCTGCACCTGCGGCTCGGTCGCCATCGGCTCGGCGACGAACCCGTCCGCCAGTTCGAACGTCGCGCTCTCCTGCCGCGCCGTGAGCATCGTCGCGAAGTTCTTCTCCTTGATCGTACGCCACGACTCGTCGACGACGGGGCTCGGCGACGTTACCTGCCCGCCGGCTGTCCACGTCAGCTCGCCCGGCGGGACGATCGACACCGCGTCGCTGCCGGGGAATCCTTTCGGCACGTCGAGCGTCACGCCGCCCGTCGCGACGTACTGCACGCTGCGTGCGAGGATCGTCTGGAACCCGACGCAGTAGAGGCTGTCCCAGTTGTCCTGCCCGCGCCAGAAGTGGCCCATCGACGTGACGATCACGCTTCCCTTGCCGAAGCGCGACTCCCACGTGATCGGCTCGTGCAGGCCGGTGCCGCGCTGCTTGGGGTCGGAGTACGCGCTGGAGAGGATCGTGACGTGCGTCGCCGGGCCGCGCATGTTGTGGTACAGCTCGTCGGTGCCGTGCATCCACTGCGCGGGCACGCCGCGCATGATCGGGTGTTCGGGCTGGCGGACGGTCATGACGAACGGGTGCCGCGAGCCGTGGCCGGAGCTCTGGTCGGCGTTGGCCTCGATCGTCTTGCCGGTGTCGGGGTCGATCTTCAACGCCTTGCCGAAACCCGCGGGGCGCCAGCCGAGGCCGATCATCTCGTTGAATTCGTCCCAGTCGCGGAAGCCGTTGTTCGCCGCGTGGACCAGCACGAGCCCGCCGCCGTTGCGGACGTAGTCGACAAACGCGTCGGCCATCGGCTTCGGGAAGCTGCGGCCGTTGTAGTTCAGCAGCACCGCGTCGTATTGCTTGAAGTCGGGGTTCCACTTCTCCCACGCCGCCCCGAACGCGTTGCCCGCGTCGTGTGTCAGTTCCTTGTACGCCGCCACCGTCTCGTCATACGCCTTCTTGAGTCGCGGGTCGTCGGTCTTCGGCTCACGCGGGGGGCGATACGCGGTGGGCTGTGGGGCGGTCGACACCGTCACGTCGAACACGCCGGTCCGCTCCAGCGTCGCACGCAGCGCGTTGGTCGTGACGCGCCAGTCGTGGTTGTTCTGCCCGTCGATGATCAGCACGCGGACGCGCCTCGGCGTGTCGGCGGCGCGGGCGGTGTGGAGGAACGAACCAAAAGCCAGCAGCGTAGCGATCGCCGCGTAGCACAGGGTGCGAAACAGATGCATCAGGTCGGCCTCGTGAGGGAATGGGGTCGTGCCGTGGTTCCATAGTAGGCGGCGCGTCTCCGTCAGGCCTACCCATAAAAAACCGGCCGCGGGGCCGGTTGGAGGTGTTCGGGCGTGTCGCGATCGGCGTGGTTTACGCGCCGTTTTCGAGGTGGATGGTCACCAGCACGTCGGATTCCTTCTGCGCGACGATGTCGTGCTTGACGCCGGGGGCGAGCGTGAGCATCTCCCCGGCGTGCAGCGTGTGGTGTTCGTCCTCGGCCTGGATGCCGATGGCGCCGTCGATGCACTGGATGATCACCGTGCCCTTGGCCTGGTGCTCGGGCAGCGAGGCGTTGGCGCGGAAGTGGAACAGCGCCACGGTGGTCGCGCCGTGCTTGTACAGCGTGATCTGCTTGTGGTGGTGTTCGCCGGAGTGCTCCTTGCGGAGCACGGCGGCGGCGCTCTTGAGGTTGAAGTGGTTCTCCGCGTACCCGAAGCGATCCTGCGGCGGAGTGCGCAGACGTTCGTCATTGCCGGTGTCGGTCATGGTGTAGCCTCCCTTGGCTGAACACATTGTTGGTGCGCGGCGGCCGCAGAGCAAGAGCGATTACAGATTGAGCACGTCGTCGTGCGTCGAGGCGGCGATCGTGATCACCTGGTCGATCAGTTCCTGCGGGACGTTGAGGTCCTGGAGGGTGGCGATCAGGTTCTCGGCCACGGCGTTGAAGTGGTCGTCGTTGAGGTCGAGGTGCTTGTGGGCGTCGCGCATGTCCTTGCCGGAGTAGTTGACTGGCCCGCCGAACGCGTACGCGAGGAAGATCTTCTGCTTGCCGCGCTGCCTGGGCATGTCGACGTCGTCGAAGAAGTGCTTGATGCGGTCGTCGGCCAGGACCTTGCCGTAGAAGATCTCCACCGCGGCGTCGATCGCGTCCTTCCCGCCGAGCTTCTCGTACAGGCTGGGTTCGGTTGCTTCACTCATCGCGTGCGTCCTTTCGTAGGGGGTCGGCGGGAGTATACCCGCATCGGCGATACGGCCGCATCATCCCGTTTCGTCGGCCCGGGCAGCTATGGGGGAGGCCCTGATTTGTCGGCCGTCGGAGCCGCCGGAGGGCTAGGCGACAGCGGCGTTGTCGGACGGTGGGGCACCGACTACGATGGCGTTTTTCCCCGAGGACCAACGCACACGGAGGCGCCCATGTCGACCGATACCGCATCCAACCCGATCGCCGCGCAGGACCCCGAAGTCTGGCGGTGGATGGAAGCCGAGCAGCAGCGTCAGGCCAGCACGCTGGAGCTGATCGCCAGCGAGAACCACGTCAGCCCCGCCGTGATGCAGGCCGTGGGATCGAACCTGACCAACAAGTACGCCGAGGGCTACCCCGGGCGTCGCTACTACGGCGGGTGCGAGAACTACGACCACGTCGAGGACATCGCGCGCGACCGCGCCAAGGAGCTTTTCGGCTGCCAGTTTGCCAATGTCCAGCCGCACTCCGGCGCGTCGGCCAACGCCGCGGTGTTCTTCGCGCTGCTGCAGCCCGGCGACACCTTCGCGTCGCTGGTGCTGTCCGACGGCGGGCACCTGTCGCACGGCATGAAGATCAACTTCTCCGGCAAGTACTTCCACCCCGTGCACTACCCGCTGAAGTACGACCGCTCGCAGGACGGCTACGAGCAGATCGATTACGACGCGATGCGCGCCGTGTGCCTCGAGGCGAAGCCGAAGATGATCCTGTGCGGCTACTCGGCGTACCCCCGCGTGATCGACTTCGCGAAGTTCCGCGCGGTGGCCGACGAGTGCGGCGCGCTGCTGATGGCGGACATCGCGCACATCGCGGGCCTCGTGGCCGGCGGCGTGCACCCCTCGCCGTTCCCGCACGCCCACATCGTCACGACCACGACGCACAAGACGCTGCGCGGCCCCCGCGGCGGCATGATCATGTGCAACGACGAAGAGATCGCCAAGAAGATCGACAAGGCCGTGTTCCCCGGACTGCAGGGCGGGCCGCTGATGCACGTGATCGCGGGCAAGGCGGTGTGCTACGGCGAGGCGCTGAAGCCCGAGTTCAAGCAGTACGCCCGGCAGATCGTCGACAACGCCAAGGCGCTGGCCGCGGCGCTGGTCGGCCGCAACTACCGCCTGGTGTCCGGCGGCACGGACAACCACCTGATGCTCGTCGACCTCCAGCAGAAGGACGCGGAGTTGACCGGCGCCGACGCCGAGTCGTGGCTTGAGTCCGCGGGCATCATCACGAACAAGAACGGCATCCCGAAGGACCCGCGCCCGCCTGTGCAGACGTCGGGCCTCCGCCTCGGCGCCGCGGCATTGACGACGCGCGGGTTCAAGCAGTCGCAGATGGTGCAGGTCGCCGACTTCATCGACCGCGTGCTCAGCGCCAAGGGCGACGAGAAGGTCTGCGCGACGGTGCGCGGCGAGGTCGCCGACCTGTGCGCGCAGTTCCCGCTGCCGCACTGAGTCGCGGTTGCGTGCAGTTCGATCGGATCAAATCAAAGTGGATGGTGCGACCCGCTTAAGCGGGTCGCACCCGCGGTGACCCCAACCCCGGTTCACAACCCCAAAAACTTGTCACGCTCGAACACCAGCCAGCCGCCGGTGGGGCGTTTGAGGTAGAGGTAGCCGTCGCGGAACATCGCTTCGTAGGTGACCTCGGTGGGGGCGCCGAATTCCTGGATGACCAGTTCGTGCTTGCCCTTGAGGCGCCAGTGGCCCTTGTCGCTGCCGAAGGTGGCCTTGGTCCAGAGGATGCCGCCTTCCTCGAAACGCCAGCCCTTGCCGGTCAGGTCCTTCCAGAAGTTGTCGGGCGCGGCGCCGAGGCCGGAGTTGCCGTTGGCGAGGTTGGTGCGTTTGCCGTTGATGTCCCACTTGCCGATGAACATGGACGTGCGGAGGGACTGATCGGGTCGCGTGGTGAGGTTGACGCCGGAGTTGCGGGACATGGGGTCGGGCCCGCTGCCGGTGCACCCCCCGGCCAGAAGCAGGGCGACGATCGCCGTAAGGCACGCCGCGCGTCGCCATTGCATCACAGAACGAAACATCCCGCTCACCTCCGTAAAACATGCAATCCGTGCGAACGTCACACACTACCGCCGCAGGGCGCGGTGTCAACCCGCCGGTCCAGCGCGCGGTGTGGGTAGAGCGTTCACGCGTCTAGGGGAATGTCTGAATCAAAAACCCCGCTAGCGCACAAGGCACTAACGGGGCGGAGGGGAGAAAGATGATCAATGGTTGTTGTCGAATCTTGGTTCGGCCGGTGCGGCCGCGGTGCTAAATCTCTTTAGCCGTCAATTATTCGGAGTATACTCGTTTTCCTCACCCAAGTGCAAGACCACATCATGTTGTTTTGCACACTTACTGATAACACAAGTTTTATACAGCGACGCCCCGAAATCGTCAAGCCTTTATCGGGTCATTGCAAGCCCGAAATGAGCATCAGGAGAGGCTCTGATTAACCGGCCGACGCGGGGCTCAGGACGGGGCGTTGGCTTGTGTAATCGGTTTCACGTTCGAACATTGCGCCGATGCGCAGCAGCTTGTGCTCGCTGAAGGTCGGGCCGAGCAGCTGGAGGCCAAGCGGCAGGCGGCGGCCGTCGACCTCGGTGAAGCCCGCGGGCATCGTCATGCCGGGGATGCCGGCGAGGTTGGCGTTGACCGTATAGACGTCCGCCATGTACATCTGCAGCGGGTCGGCGGTGTTCGCGCCGAGGCGGAATGCGGGGGCCGGCGCCGGCGGGCAGATGATCGCGTCGCACTGGTTGAACGCGTTGTCGAAGTCACGCTTGATCAGCCGGCGGACCTTCTGGGCCTTGAGGTAGTACGCGTCGTAGTAGCCGCTGCTCAGGGCGTACGTGCCGAGCATGATGCGACGCTTGACCTCGTCGCCGAATCCCTCGGCCCGGCTGGCGCTGTACAGGTCGATCAAATCGTTCGGCCTGGCGGTGCGGTGTCCGTAGTGCACGCCGTCGAACCGGGCGAGGTTACTCGACGCCTCGGCGGTCGCGACGATGTAGTAGCAGGGCACGCCGTACTCGGTGTGCGGCAGGTCCACGACCACGATCGTTGCGCCCATCTTCTCGAAGCGTTCGATGGCGCTGCTGACCGCGTCGTTGACGGCCGGGTCGTTGCTGTCGGACATGTACTGCTGGGCGACGCCGATGCGCAGGTTCTCGACGGGCGTGCCGAGCCCCATGTTGAAGTCGGGCACGGGGCCGCCGGTGATCTCGTCGGCGCAGGTCGAGTCGAGCGGGTCGTGGCCGGCGATGACGTTGAGCATCGCGGCGGCGTCGGCGACGGTGCGCGTGATCGGGCCGATCTGATCGAGGCTGGACCCGTAGGCGACCAGCCCGTAGCGGCTGACACGCCCGTAGGTGGGCTTGAGTCCGACGACGCCGCAGAACGCCGCGGGCTGACGGATCGAGCCGCCGGTGTCGGAGCCGAGCGCGCCGGCGCAGAGGTCGGCGGCGACGGCCGCGGCGCTGCCTCCGCTGGACCCGCCGGGCACGCGGTCCGTGTCCCAGGGGTTGCGCGTCGGGGCGAACCCGCTGTTCTCGCACGACGAGCCCATGGCGAACTCGTCGAGGTTGGTCTTGCCGATGATGATCGCCCCGGCCCGCTCGAGGCGGTCGATGACCGTGGCGTTGAACGGCGAGCGGTAGTCGCCGAGGATCTTCGACGAGCAGGTGGTCTTACCGAAGGACGTGCAGATGTTGTCCTTGATGGCGATGGGCACGCCGGCGAGCGGGCCGCGGAGTTCGCCGTTGTCGACGAGCTCCGCGCGGCGCATCGCACGCTGCGTCAGCACCTCGTTGAACGCGCCGACCGCGCCGTCGAGCGCGGCGATGCGGTTGAGGTACCGCTCAACCACAGCCGCGGCGGTCACCGCCCGACTGGCGATCGCGTCGCGGATCCCGCTGAGGCTCTGTTGTGTGATGTCGATGGGCATGGGGATTTCAGGGTACAGGAGGCAGGGGACAGGGGACAGGGGACAGATGCTCGGGACGCGGGAGATCGGCTGTCTCCTGTCACCTGTTTCCTGTCCACTTCGGTTACGCGCCGCCTCCGTCGCCGAGGACCTTGGGGACCTTGAAGAACGGCGGGTCGGACTCCGGGGCGTTGGCCAGCGCCTGATCGACGGAGATCGGTCGGCCGGGCGTGTCGTCGCGGAACCGGTTGGTCATGTCCGTGGGGTGCGCCATCGGCTCGACGCCGGTCACGTCCAGCTCGTCGAGCTTGTGCACGTAGGACAGCACGTCAGACAGCTGACCGGCGAAGGCGTGGATCTGCTCGTCGTTGAGCTTCAGCCGCGCCAGCTTGGCGACTTTCTTAACATCGTCATCGGTCAGTCGTTCGGACATCGTGGTAGTGTCTGGTTTCAAGTCTCAAGTTTCAAGTTGCGGGTCGTGAGTCTCAAGTCTCAGGTTACAGGTTTCAAGTTGTCCGATGACGTGACCATCGCACGCCGACCGGTCAGCCTGAGACTTGAAACCCGAGACCTGAAACTTAAGACGCGTGACTATTGCCTCTGCCAGCTGAACACCAACGCCGGCGGGATATTGCGGATCACCGGGCCGTACACTTCACACCGTCCGAACAGTTCGTTCATGCGGTGGCGGAAGCGGATCGCGGTCGGCAGCGGCCAGGAGTGCACGTACTGGAAGGTGCGGAACACGACGCCGGGCGTCATCAGCTCGTCGAGCATGCGGATGACGCCGTCCTGCACGGCGGGGGGCAGCGACGCGAAGGGCAGCCCGCTGACGATCGCGGTGAGCTGGTTGAGGCCGGCGTCACGCAGGTACTGCGCGGTGTGCTCGGCCGAGCCGTTGATCACACGCAGGCTGGGATATCGTTCGTTCAAAAGCGATGCGAAGCGCGGGTTGCGTTCGACGCCGAGGTAGTTGGACGGGTCGGCGATGGTCTCGGCGATCTGTCGCGTGACCGGGCCGGTGCCTGGCCCGAGTTCGACGATCGCGCCGCCGTTGGACAGGTCGATGTCCTTGATGAGCAGCCGGCTGAGTCGCGCCGAACTCGGCGCGACGGCGCCGGTGGCGGCGGGGTGTCGCAGGGCGTTGATCAGAAAGTGGCGACTATCTCTGGTTAACACGCCGCTTATATTAGAGGAAACGGATTGCTTGGGCCAAGCGCGGGGTCTATGCTGCGGGCTATGCTCAAACGTGCGTCCGTGCTGACTTTGGGAAACTTCGACGGCGTCCACGTCGGACACCGTGCGCTGCTGGACGCGGTGTGTCGCCGGGCCGCGGAGGCGTCGGCCGACGCGGTGGCCATGACGTTCGCCAGTCACCCGGCCAAGGCGCTGCGTCCGGAGGCAGCGCCGCAGGTATTGATGGACGCGCCGCAGAAGATGGCGGCGTTGCTGGACGCGGGCATCGACCGCATCGAGTGGCTCGCGGCGGACATGAGCGTGCTGGGGCTCGAGCCCCGGCGGTTCGTGGAGTCGATGGTCGAGCGGTTCCGCCCGGTGGCGTGGGTCGAGGGGCCGAACTTCCGCTTCGGCAAGGGCCGGGCGGGCGACGTGGCGATGCTGCGTGAGCTGGGCGCCGAGCTGGGCTTCGCGGTGGAGATCATCGAGCCGGTCGAGGTGACGCTGCGGGACCGCAACCGGTGCACGGTCAGCAGCTCGCTGGTGCGGTGGCTGGTGGCGGCGGGGCGGGTGGCGGACGCGGCGATCTGCATGGGCCGTCCGTTCGCGGTGCGTGGCGAGGTGGTCAAGGGCGAACGACGCGGCGCGGCGCTGGGCTTCCCCACGGCGAACATCGACATCGGCGAGCGCGTGGCGCCGGCGGACGGCGTGTACGGCGGCGAGGTCGACATCGACGGTGCGCCGCGGCTCGCGGCGATCAGCGTGGGCACGAACCCCACGTTCAACGGCCGCCGCCGCACGTTCGAGGCGTTCGTGCTCGACTACGACGGCGACCTCTACGGGCAGACCCTCGAGGTGCGCGTCACACGTTGGCTGCGCGACCAGATGACCTTCGCGGGCGTCGGTCCGCTCGTCGAGCAGATGCGCCGCGACGTGGCGACGATCCGCCGGCTGGGCGTGTCGGGTATGCTGCACGCTGCGGACTGCGCGACCGCCGGGAGCTGAGCACGCACGATGACCGAGAACGACTACACCTCCAACACGACGCTGGCCGACATCGCCGCGATCATGATCGGCGCCAACAGCTTCGTGATCACGACACACGGCAAGCCCGACGGCGACGCGCTGGGCGCGGTGCTGTCGCTGGGGCGGGCGCTCGAAGCGATCGGCAAGACGGTCGAGCGGTGGATCATCCCGCCGCTGCCGCACGCGTTGCGCGGCATCGTCGACGAGGGAGTGAAGCTGCATTTCCACGGCGACGAGCACGCGCCGATGCCCACGATCGAGCCGGACCGCGTGATCGTCGTCGACACCGGCGCGTGGAGCCAGCTCGACGCGCTGCGTTCGTGGATCGAGCCGCGGCGTGAGAAGACGATCGTGATCGACCACCACCTGCACGGCGACGACGTGGGCGCGAAGCTGTTCGTCGACACCTCGGCCGCGGCGGTGTGCGAGGTGATCGCGCGGCTCATCGACGAGCTCGGCGTGGAGATCGACCGCGTGATCGCCCAGACGCTGTTCGTCGGCGTCGCGAGCGACACGGGGTGGTTCCGCTTCTCCAACACCACCGCGGCGACGCACGACCTGGCCGCGCGCCTCATGCGCGCCGGCGCCGACCACGCGGCGATCTATCGCGTGACCGAGCAGGGCGAGCGGCCGGAAAAGCTCGAGCTGATGAAGCGCGCGCTGCAGAGCCTGCAGCTGGTCGCCGGCGGCAGCGCGGCCGTGATGACCCTGACTTACGAGGATTTCCAGCAGGTCGGCGCGTTGCCGGAGGACACCGAGCGGTTCGTCGACCTGCCGCAGGCCGTGGCGGGCATCGAAACCGTCGTGCTCATCAGCGAGCCGCGGAAGGGCGCGACGCGCATGAGCTTCCGCTCGAAGCCCAGCGCGACGGCGATCAACGTCAACGAGCTGGCGCAACGCTTCGGCGGAGGCGGGCACGCGCGCGCCGCTGGCGCGAAGATGGACGGGCCGATCGATCAGGTGCGACAGGCCGTGATCGAAGCGCTCGAAGCCGCGTCGCGCTGAGCACGCCGCACGGCGTTGCGAGTCCGCTTACCCCTGTATATATCGAAAGATGTCGCGATCACGCGCTCCGCGATGGGGCGCGGCGCGATTTTCTGCGTGAATTGCCGCGATTCAGCCGGTATATTGGTGAACGGTTGGGCACGTCATATCACGGGATGGTGAGACACATGTCGAGACTTGTTACGCGTTCCCAGCGTGGGTTCACCCTTATCGAATTGCTGGTGGTGGTGTCGATCATTGCGTTGCTGATCGCGATCCTGCTGCCCTCGATGACCAAGGCGCGCGAGGCGGCGAAGCGGGCGGTGTGCGGATCGCAGCTGCGACAGATCGGCACGTGTCACGTGATGTTCGCCAACGATCACAACGGCAACTACGTGCCGGGCAACGTCGTGTGGTACCCGGGCCTCGGCACCTACGCCGTCTGGGGCACCAGCGCGTCGTGGGCCAAGCCGACGGAGGCCTACAAGGAGTACGGCCGGTATCGTCAGCACGCGATCCTCTATTACCAGCACTACCTGCCGACCGGCGAGATGTTCTACTGCCCGAGCTGGGAGTACGAGAACATCATGTACGGCGTGTGCGGGCCGGGCACGAGCCTCAACGGCTGGCCCATCGACGAGACGCCGGAGGAAACCGGCACGACGTGGCTGCAGACCACGTACGCGTATCGCAGCTGCATCGATTACAAGGGCGGCGCCGGCACGGCTCGCCCCGCGAACGCCGCACGCGACCCGGGTTCGCTGGCGCTGATGTCCGAGCACTTCTCCGACCCGCGCCGCGGCATCGACCAGGCCCACGTCCAGGGCTACAACACGCTGTTCCTCGACAACAGCGTCGAGTTCCTGCACGACCCGGAAAACTTCGTGCGCGACTACAACGGCGGGCTGACGTACCACTACTCCAACGCGGGCTACGCGATTCAGGAGCTCGTGTGGAAGGCGTTCTTTGATCGCCGGGGAAATTACGACAAGAACTGACCGCTCGCGCCTCGACCCGCCAATCACAGCCGGCCGATCACCGCCGGCCGATCACGAATCGTGCCGCACGACGCGGACGTTGCGCCGTCCGTCGTCGGGCCGCGCGCTGAACAGGCCGCTCAACGCCGCGCCGGCGCGGTGCACCAGGCCGCCGACGATGAAGACGATCGCGAAGGCCAGCACGCCGGCCAACGCCAGCAGCAGCACCGGCACGAAGACGATGATCGCGGCAGCGAGCGCGGCGAGCTTCAGCACCCACGAAGGCTGCGCGCTGGCCGCGGTGTACCACCCGCCCATGGGCGATTGGCGGATCTGTTCGAAATTGATGTTGACGAATCTCATATCCATACCCTACGCGCGCCGAGCGCCGCGTGTGCGGGAATCCCGTGAGAAAGATTCTCACTTGTCGTCGTCGAACATGCCCTCGGGCCAGTCCACCTTGATGTTGTTGTGCTCGAGCAGCGTGCCGGTCTCCTGCTGCAGACGCAGCAGGGCGACGTTGTACTCGACGATGGACTGCAGCTCCTGCAGCTCGGCGTTGGCCAGACGCTGCTGGGCGTTGAGCATCAGGTCGAGCAGGAACTCGGGGGTCTGGGCCTCGCCTTCCTTGTCACGCTCCTGCAGCACGCGGAGGTTCTCGGCGGCGGCCCGGCGGGCGTCGCGGTTGACGCCGATCAGACGCCACGTCATGTCCAGGTCACGCAGCGCTTCCTTCACGCCCAGCACGATGTCCTGCACCGACTGCTGGTAGCGGAGCACCGCGACCTTGCGACCGAGCCTCGCCTCGCGGAACGCCGCCTCGGCGGCGCGGTTGCCGATCGGCGCCTCGAACTGAAGCCCGACGAGGTAGTTGATGTAGTCGCCGTCGGCGAGCTTGCGGAACGCGTGGTCGGTGTGCCCGTCGATCGACTGGAACTGCGCCTGCGCCGAGAGGTTCAGCATGGGCAGCCGCTGGTTGTCGGCCAGGGCGGTGCGGATCGACGCGTCGTCGATCTCCAGCAGCGCCGCGCGGATCTCCGGGCGGTTCTGCAGCGCCGTGGTCACCGCGTCGACCAGGTTGTACTTCAGCGGCACCTGCACCGGCTCGTCGAGCGGCACGATCATCGTCTCTTCCGACAGCGGCAGCTGCGGGTCGTACAGCTTGGCCTTCAGCGCGTCCGACGCCGAACGCACCGCACGCCGCGCCCTCAGCACGTCGACCTTGCGGAGCTCGACGAACGACTGCGCCTGCGACATCTGCACCGGCGTGGCGTCGAACGTCTTGTATCGCAGGTACACCTTGTCGCGCGTCTCCTTCGTCAGGTCGAACAGACGCTGCTGCACCGCCAGCTGGTAACGCGACAGGTACAGCTGCCAGTACGACTGCTCGACCTCGCCCATCGTGCTCAGCAGCTGCGCGTGCAGCGTCAGCAGGTCGCGCCGGTTGGCGTTGCGGTTCAGGCGGACCTCCGCCAGGTTCGCCTTCGTGCCGAAGTTACGCAGCAGCGGCTGCTGGATGCCGACGAGGATGTTCGGCGTCGTGGCCGGGTCCGGCGAGTAGCTCAGCCGCGGGCTCTTGTCGTTGGTGTAGTCGAACCCCGACGACACCGTCACCTGCCCGCCCGACGTCAGACGCTTGCGGATGCCGGTGTTGAGGCTGCCGTTGTCCGACACGCGGGCGTTGGACCCGAACTGCGTGCCGCTGAACGACGTGGCCTGCTGCGGGCGGTCCGTGATGCCGTAGCTCAGGTCCGTGAAGAACACCGCGTCGAACGTCGCCTCCGCCGAGACGACCTCCGCCTCGCTGATCGCCGGCAGCAGACGCGCCTGCTGGATCGGCACGTTGTGACGCACCGCCAGCCGCGTGATCTGCTCCAGCGACATCGCCGCCGTCGGCGACGGCTCGCCGTCCAGACCCGTGCTGGTGTCCAGCGACGCCTTGCCGTAAAGCTTCTGCCCCGAGATCGCGTCCAGCTGCTCGATCCGGCTCTGCTTCGTCTCGCCCTCGTAGAGGTACGAATCGCTCTGCTTCTGCTCGACCTGGTGGGGCTCGGTGCTGGGGTTGCCGGCCAGGTGGGCCTTCTGCGTGCGGATCACCTGCTCGCGCAGCTCACGCGTGCTGTCATAGGCCAGCGGGTCGCTCGTGCATCCGCACAGGCAAACCGCAACAACCAGGCCGACGGGGATGGTGCGTGTCATCTTCACTCCTCGTAACTAACCGTTCACCTTGTTACACGTCAAATTACGACAGTTTTTCTTGACTGTGAACGTCGTTAGCGATACCGTCGAGATGTTAGCAAAACACGGACGTTAACGCACACTCATGGGAAAGGAAGCCCACATGTCGCGCGTTCGATCTTTCCTATTGTCTGGTCTCATCTTCGCCGCGGCGTCGACCCTTGCGGTTGCGCGGGAGGCCGCGTTCACCGGTGTGGTCACCGGCGACGACGTCTACCTCCGCTCAGGCCCCGACGCCAACTACTACCCTGTCGGTAAACTCGACGCCGGCTCCATCCTCCAGGTCCATCGCGAGATGACCGGCGGCTGGCTCGAGGTCTCCCCGCCGCCCGGGCAGTTCAGCTACATCGCCAAGGACTTCGTGAAGGTCACCTCCGGCCGCGACGGCGTCGTCACCGGCGACCGCGTCCGCGTCCGCGCCCCCTCGCCCGCCGGGCCCGATAAGAGCTACCGCCGCCAGCAGTACCTCAACAAGGACGACAAGGTCATCATCCTCGGCGAGCAGGACGAGTACTACAAGATCGTCCCGCCCGCCGACGCACGCCTCTACCTCAAGAAGGACTTCGTCACCCAGGCCACCGCTCAGCAGATCGCCGCCGCCGGGCGAACCCCGGCCGCGCCCGTCCGGCCCGCCGCGTCGAACCCCGCCGCGTCCGACAACAACGTCAGCCTGACCGCCACCGCCAACGAAGGCCGACTGCCCGTCGCCATCCGTGAAGCCGCGAACAACACCGCCGCGACCGCACCCGCGCCCGACACCGCCGCGAGCACCGGCGTCGCCGACGGCCCGACCCCTGCGGCCCCCGCGACCCCCGACACGCCCGCCGTCGCCGAGACGCCCGCCACCCCCGAGCCCAACACCGACGCCGTCGGCACGCTCGATCCCTCGCGCACCGCCGGGTTCAACACCGTCGCCGTCGTCGGCGCCGATGACGCCTCCGCCAAGCCCTCCGCCGACGCGATCACCGTCGACGTGCTGCCCGGCGGCCTGTTCCATCACGCCGGCAAGACCTACCTCGTCCAGCAGGCCGAGGCCGTGCTCACCGAGGTCGTCAAGGAACACCCCGAGGCCGAGCTGTTCGTCCGGGCCGGCAAGCAGGTGCCCAACAAGTTCGTTGTCTCCGTGCTCCAGGCCGCGAAGGCCGCCGGCGTCGCCGGACGCGTCGCGGTGCAGACCGGCGACACCACGCAGATCGTCCAGGTCCCTGCGAAGTCCGACACCACGTCGGCCGACGCCGTCACCGAGACCGACGCCGTCGCGCCGCCGAAGGAACTGACCCTCGCCGACATCGAGGCGAAGTTCAAGGCCGAGATGGCCAAGCCCACCAAGGAGCAGGCGATCGGCGAGCTCCGCTTCGAGTACGAGAAGCTGCTCACGTCGCCCGACCTCGCGGAGGCCGACCGCTCGCTGGCCACCGCCCGTGTCGACCTGCTGAAGATCCGCCAGGACCTCCAGGCGTCGCTCGCCGAGATCCACACCTTCCGCGAGCAGATCGCCGAGTCGCAGAAGGAGGCCGCCGAGGCCCTCGCCGCCAAGCCGAAGAACTACACCGCCGTCGGCCGCCTCGCCGCGTCCACCCTCTACAACGGCGAACGCCTGCCGCGCCTCTACCGCATCGTCGATCCCATCGAGGGACTGACCCTCGCCTACGTCCGCACCACCGACGACTCCGGCGACGTCACCCGATTCGTCGGCCTCTACGTCGGCGTCATCGGTGATAAGCAGTACGACCCGGCCCTCAAGCTCAACATCATCACCGCCAAGGCCGTCGACCCCCTCAAGGCCGCCCCCGTCCAGAGCGCCGCTGCGGGCGAGTGACACGACCAGACGATTTGGGTTCCAAAGACCCCGGCGGAAACGTTGGGGTTTTTTATTGCGCCAATCCGCTCAACACCACCGTCCTGAAATTCCATTTTGCATTTTGCAATTTTCATTTTGCAATTTGCATTTCCCACGGGACGCACGCTCGCAGTCACCCCGCCAGTTCCACAATCTCAACTTCCAAGCTCTCCGTCTCCAGCAACGCCACCGTGCACCGACCCGTCAGCCACCCGCAGCACTCCCCCGGATTCAGGTAAAGCACACCGTCGCGCCGCTCGACGACGATCTCGTGCGTGTGCCCGCTGATCACCACGTCCGCCCCGTCCGTCTCGCCCGCCTTGAACCACTTGATCCAGTGCGCCATCGCGATCACCTTCCCGCCCAGCTCTCCGCGCCACGGCCCGTCCTGCACCATCGGCAACACCTTCTTCAACCCCGCCCGCTCCCCGTCGTTGTTCCCGTAAATACAGTGCAGCGGCACACCCTGCACATAAGGCGACCCCTCGCCGACGAGAATCTTCGCCGCAAACGGCGCCACAAAATCCCCCGCGTGCAACACGACGTCGACGCCGCGCTCAACGAAAACTTTCATCGCCGCGTGAACCGTGGGCAGCCGATCGTGCGTGTCGCTGATGATGCCGATGAGCATTGGCGTATTGCTCCAGTCATAAGAGTTCGTTTGCCGATCACCCTCGCAATTCAGGTCGACATGATGATCGGAAGATGATGAGTTACCGATTGTGTCGCCAAGTCATGGAAGAGTGCCAGGCCAAATCGTGCTAAGGTTTCGAGCGAGGGCTCTTCGCCAAAATCGGCCTTTAGCGCCTCCTGGCGTTGTTCGGCGGACAGATCGAACGTGTTTGTGTTGAGCGATTCCAGTGCCTGCTTCAACGATCGGTTGCTACAGATATGAACATCCTGGCCGACCAGATCCTGAAGCGCGAAACTGAATTCGAAGCTTCCTGGTAGCCACAATGAACCGCAGATGATCGCACGGTATTTTTGCCCTTCCTTCGGCTCGCAGCATTCGATGAACGCCTCATCTTCATACCACACGTCGTATGAGTCGGGTGGCGTCGATCCGCGCTCGGCGTGGGCCGCCCAGACGACCAACGCTCCGTATCCGTCGTAGCCAGGTCGATCCGTGAAATATGGCGCATCGTGCGATTCATCCCAATCGATCGGCTGATCAATATTGTCGCCCAGACCTTGATTGATTGCGGCTCGCCAGTGTGCGACAGCGTCGGCCACCTCGTCCCAATCTGCGGGTTGCGGCGCACCGCCCGGTGCAATCATTCGATACGACGTGCCCGACTCTTTCGCCCACTTCTGCGCAACGTTCTCCCACTCCAAGGCATAGTACCTCGCGAACCCGCCGACATAGATGTCCAAAGCCATGGATAGTCCCCACGTAATTGATGGTTAGCCCGCCGGGTGCCACTGGCGGCTTGTCCGCCAGTGCGTGTGAGGTTCCCCACGAACGGTGGGCGCGAGTATATCGCTAGGCGGCGGATTGTTCATACTCGACGGGGCTGAGGTAGCCCAGGGCCGAGTGACGTCGTTGGGGGTTGTAGTAGTTGTCGATGTAGTCGGTGATCGACGCGAT
>WGMA01000061.1 GCA_016125285.1 Phycisphaera sp. | reverse complement strand
GCTGCGTCGGGTCGCCGCCCGGGCATTCGACGCGATCGGCCAGGCGTTGGTCGAGGTGCTGCAAACGGTCGATCCGACCGAGTGCGCCAACTACATGCGGTCATGTGGATATGAAACTGATTGATGCAAGATGCTCTAGTGGTTTCCTTCGGGTGAAATCGCCGCCGCGCGACGCGGTGTGGCGCGGCGTGCGTGTACAACCGCGGCGCAGCGAGGGCGCGCGGCTGGAGTGAGTCAGTGATGCAGACGGTTGGAGTGGATCAGGCGACCGGCGGAGCGCGGCCGCGGAGGGTGGAGGCGTAGCGGGCCGGGGTCACGCGCTGCGGCGTGGTCGGCGGGAGCAGTTCGACGAGCCCGGCCGGGGGCAGCGACAGGTCGATCGCGACCGGCGTGTCGAGCTTGGCGACGAGTTCGCAGACGGCGCAGTGGTCGGGGCTGGACTTGTGACGGGAGTGCGACGCGTCGTCGTCGGCTCGCGGCTTGTCGCAGCAGCTGGGCTTCGACTCGCAAGACTCGCACGCCTCGGTCGGCGTGCCCGGCAGCTTGATCACGCCGCGGGTGTGGCCCGGCAGGAACACGCCGAACCAGACGATGGCCCAGGCGAGTGTCGCGATGCGGAGGGTCTGACGCATGAGTGGGCGAATGATAGGCGGGCGGATCGCGCCGATGCAAGCGGCGCGGCGACGACGCGCGTCTACTGGTCCTCCAGCGGCCCGTCGGCCTCGTACTCGGCCAGACGGTTGTAGAGCGTGCGGCGGCTGATGCCCAGCTCCTGCGCCGCGGCGGTGCGGTTGCCGTTGTTGCGCTCCAGCGCCGCGAGGATGGCGCGCCGCTCGCGCTCGGCGAGTGTCAGCGGCTCGCCCGATGCGGCGGCGTCGGTGTCGGGCGGCAGGTCCATGGGGGCGTCGTCGCCGTCACTTCCGCCGCGATCGCGCCCGGTCGGGTCCAGCAGCTTGCGCTTGGCGCGGCCCAGCGCCGCCTCGATCTCGCCGAGGTGGCACGGCTTGGTGAGGAACTCGACGACGTCGAAATGGATCGCACGCTTCGCGTCGTCGAGCGAGCCGAACCCCGTCATGATGATGACCGGCAGGTCTGCGAAGTCCTTCCGCAGCCATCCGAGGAAGTCCATGCCGCCCATCACCGGCAGGTTCAGGTCGAGGATCGCGATGTCCGGCGGCGTGTCGGCGATGAGGCGGCGGGCCTGCTCGGCGGTGCGCGCGGCGATCGTTTCGTAGCCCATGCCCGGCAGCACGTCGCACATCAGCTCGCGGAGGCGGTCTTCGTCCTCGACGATCAGCACGCGCAGCGTGGTAGACGGCGTGATGCGGCGCGGGCCGGCGCCGAGGCTGTCGCGATCGGATGACGGTCGTCGTTCAGACACGCTCGCGCACCTCCGCGTTGGACGAATCGGGTGAGGCCGCGCCGCGCGCCGCGGGCAGTTCGACGGTGAACACGCTGCCGGCGCCGGGGCCGTCGGACTGCGCGGTGAGGCGTCCGCCGTGCTTCTCGACGATCGCGTGCGTGATCGACAGGCCGAGGCCCGTGCCGCGCTGATCGCGTCGCGGCTTGTCGGTGAAGAACGGCTCGAACACCCGCTCAAGCACCTCCGGCGTCATGCCGCGGCCGTTGTCTTTGACCGTCAGCTCGACCCACGTGTTGCGCGGCGTGAGGCCGACCGTCACCTCGCCCGCGCCCGGCTCGACGGCTTCGAGCGCGTTGACCACGAGGTTCAGCAGCACCTGGATCAGCTCGGCCTCGTTGGCGTTGACGGTCGTGGAATCGTCGGCGTCGGCGTGCGGAACGTGCGCCGACACATCGCGATCCTTCGCCTGCGGCAGACCGTCGATCATCGCCATGACGCGGTCGACGACGCGTCGCAGCGGCACGGGCTCGCGTTCACCGGCGTCGGGGCGCGACAGGCTCAGCAGCTTGGCGGTGATGTCCTTGCAGCGGAAGGCCTCCTCGGTGATGACGCGGAGGGCCTTGCGTGTGGCGTCGTCGAGGTCGGGGCCGTCGGCGGACTCGGCGCGGCGGAGGGTCGACTCGGCGTAGCCGGAGATCGTCGCCAGGGGATTGTTGATCTCGTGGGCGACGCCCGCGGCGAGGTGGCCGAGCGTCGCGAGCCGCTCGGAGCGGACGAGCTGCTGGCTCTTGAGGCGGACCTGCTCCTCGAGGTGGCGGTAGAGCTGGTCGAGTCGGTCGGCCATGTCGTTGAACTGCTCGGCGAGTCGGGCGAACTCGCGGTCGCCGGTGACGTCGACACGCTGGGTGAAGTCGGCCTGGGCGACGCCGGCGAAGCCCTGCTCGAGGCGGCGCAGCGGACGCATCACGCTGCGGTACTGGCTGACGCCGACGAGGACGGCGCCGATCGCCGCGAGCAGCGTGACCGCGGCGATGACGGTGACGGTGGTGTGCAGGCGGTCGGTGGCGGCCTCGCGGTTGGCGATGATCTGCGCCTTGGCGCGCTGCACGAGCGTGGCGACGCGGCCGAGCGCCTGGTTGATGGCCGGGTGCGGGGCGTCGGCTGGCGCGGCCTCGGTGTCGACCACCGCGTCGTGCGCGACGCGCAGCTCGTCGACGAGCCGACGCAGGTCGGCGCGGCGGGCGTCGTCGATGTGCGCCGACAGCAACGGGTCGTCGAGCATGCTTTCCGCCCGCTGCATCGCCTGGTGGAGCTGCACGGCCGCGGCCGCACCGCCGCCGCCATCGGGCGATCGCAGTAGCCGCTGGGCGGTGGCCGTGTAGTAACCGATCTCGTAAACGCCCCGCAGCTGCTCGTACTCGTCCTCGGCCGCGGTGAAGTGTCCGCGCAGCCCCACGAGCCCCCACAGCGCCGCCCCGCCGACGACGACGAGCACGACGACGATCGCCGCGATCCGGATCGCCAGTTTTCTCGCCAGTGTCTGCGGCATGGGCATCACCCGAAGTGTTGGTGGACCACGAAATTGTATCGGATCACGGCGGGCAGGTGTGCAGTTCCTGCACGGCCACCGATCCGCGTGCTAACTTTCGCGGACTCGATCCACAGGCGCTAACGGCGGTGCAACGGTGACAAATTTTTGCAGATTTCGACGCTTTGTTAGCGACGCGCGCAGACAGATGGCGGACCCCGCGCCTATACTTCTGCGTAACTCGGCCCGGGACCACTCGACGAAGTTTTTCGCCGTAGTTGACACCCGAAACGTACATTTGATCCATCCTGCATTAGGGCAGCGGTGACCGTCTTGGAACCGCGGTTCCGTTCGCCTGATGCATCCACTCACCGCCCGTTTCGCCAGAGACGGGCGGTTTCTTAATCCACGGATCTCGCTAATATACGGGCAACTCCGGAGACACCACCGGCATGTCCGAGGTCGCGAATCTTCAAGCCCATACCGACGCCCCACCGCTGGCGCGTCTGCTGATCACCGGACCCGACGGCACAAGCACCGAGGTGCCCGTGCAGGCCAACCGCGCCGTGCTCGGACGCTCCGTTAAATCCGATATCCAGATCAACTCGCCCAACGTCTCGCGGCAACACATCCAGCTGTTTCAGGACCCGTTCGGACGATGGTGGGTCCACGACCTCGACAGCCGGATCGGCACCAGCGTCAACGGTCTGGCGATCAAGGAAGTAACGGTCGGCCCGAACGACGTGATCGAG
This sequence comes from Phycisphaera sp., assembly GCA_016125285.1. GTDB lineage: Bacteria > Planctomycetota > Phycisphaerae > Phycisphaerales > Zrk34 > RI-212. Next base: position 24,106 of record WGMA01000061.1, on the reverse strand, counting down.
ATCGGGCCGTTCACCATCACACTCGCCGAGGCGGTCGAACCCGAGGCCGAGCCGGAGGCGGAGCCGGACGACATCGAGTTCACCGCGTTCATCGATTCGCTGCCCGTCGACGACAAGCCGGGCACGCAGGTCAGCTCGCTGGACACGATCACCGGTTCGAAGATCGAGCTGGTCCACCTGGCGACGATGAAGGAGTTCGGCGATCGGCTGCTGCACGCACCCAAGGCGATCGAGCGTCTGAACATGCTCTGCCGCCTGCTGACGCGCCGCGACTTCTACGGCCAGGCCGCGGTGGCGCTGCGGCTGCAGCGGCGTGATCCCCGCCTGCGCGACCCGACGCCCAAGCAGCTGTGCGACCCGCAGCTGACCACCGGGCAGATGAAGATGCCGCACATCTCCCGCGGGCTGCTGCGGGCGGTGTTTCAGAGCAAGCTGCCGGCGATGGCCACGACCGGCTCGGGCCCGGACTCGATCGAGCTGTCGGTCGTATCGACCGAGGCGCCGTTCGTCGCGATGGCGTGCCCGATCAGCGTCGGTGAGAACCGCGTGGACGTGCTCTACGCGACGTTCCCGGCGGAGCACGCGACGGCTGAATGGCTGACGCTGGTGGCGCTGGCGACGCAGCAGTTCCAGCAGGTCGAAGCGATGCTCAAGGTGCAGCAGCAGGCCGGTGAACAGGCGAAGATCGAGCACGATCTGAACCAGGCCAAGCAGATCCAGATGCAGTACGTGCCCGAGTCGCCGACCGCCGAAGGCCTGGACATCGCGATCGGCTTCGAGCCGTGCCTCTGGGTCGGCGGCGACTACGTCGACGTGGTGCAGGCGAAGGACGGCACGACGATCCTCGTCGTGGCGGACGTCAGCGGCAAGGGCATGCCCGCGGCGCTGATCACGTCGAACGTCTACACGATGGTGCGTGCGTCGATCCGCGCCGGCGCCGACCTCGCCGCGCTCGCCGTCAACCTCAACGAACACCTGTGCGAGCTGCTGCGTGAGGGGCGTTTCGTGACGATGGCCGCGGTGGCGTGGAACCCGCAGACCGGCCAGCTGCGGTGCGTCAACGCCGGTCACCCCTCGCCGCTGATCATCCGCCCCAACGGCACGCCGCGCCTGCTCGAGGGCTCGCCGCACCTGCCGCTGGGCATCATGCCGCAGGAGATTCCCGCGGTCGAAGCGACGCTCGAACCCGGCGAGACGCTCGCCATGTTCACCGACGGGCTGACCGAGCTGACCAACCTCGAAGGCCAGATGCTCGGCGTCGGCAAGCTGATGGACCAGATCGCCGCGGTGTGCAAGGCGTCGAACGACGACCCGATCGACCACGCCGCGGCCAAGCTCAAGAAGTTCCTCGACGAAACCCACGGCCCCCGCATGCTCGACGACGACCGCACGTTCCTGCTGGCAAGACGACAGACGTGAGCAGCATTACGGCTCGCCCCACTCGCAGATGAAGCCTTCAAGCTGGTACGCGTTGCTCGGCTTCACGCTCGGCACGTGGCTCAGCTTCACACCGAGCGTGTCGAACTTCTGGATGATCAGCACGTCGAACTCGTCGCCCTTATTCGACGGGTAGATCGCTTCGTCGATCGGCGTGATCAGGTTGCTGACCCACTTGCCGTTCATCTTCGCGCCGTCGATCGCGATCTTGGGCACGCCCGCCGCCTTCGCCAGCTCGATCAGCCGCGCCACCTGTGCCGCCGACCGCGGCACCGCCAGCCGACCGCCCAGTTCCAGGCACTGCTTCTTCGCCTCCGCCCACCGCGGCCGCCCCGCCGGCGTGAAAAACCTTGTACCACCGCCCGTCCATCTCCACCGCGTCGGCAGGCACGTTGGCGGCCCGCAAGGCGCTCGCCTCGGCCGGGTGCGCCAGCGCCACGACCTCCGCGTCGCTCAGTTCGTGGTCGTAGATGCGGACATCGTCGATCGATCCGGCAAAGAAATCGTGAACGCTGCCGTTGCCGTCGTTGATCGCTTGCAGCCGGGGCGACGCCGTCGGTGCTTCATCGAGCAGATTCGGGATCGGCTTCTCGCGGTGCGCGAGGATCACCTGCATCGCCGTCTCGCCGCTGTAAGGCATCTTCGCGGTCAACAGGCGGTACATCGAGCAGCCCAGCGAGTAGATGTCGGCGCGGTGGTCGGCGTACTTGGCGTTCTCGGCCTGCTCGGGCGACATGTACGGCGCGGTCCCATCACGCCACCCGTCGTCGTGAGGTTCATGTCGCCATCGTCGGGGTCGTCGAACCGCAGCACCTTCGTCTGCCCGTTGAGCGCCGCCTTCGCCTGGAACCCCGTCAGCTTCCCCGCCCGGACCAGCTCACGCGTAAACGCCTCGACGTCGTTGGCCCCGTCCGGCGCAAGCCGACCGCGCGCCGCTCGCAACTCCTCTTCGCTGAGGACGTCGTGCTCGGTGAGTTCCCGTCTGACCTGATCGACAGACGTGGACATCGGTTTCGCCCAGAATGAACGAACGGATTGTACCCGGGATCGGCGCACGCCGTGCCAAATAAGAAAGCGGCCGGGCTTCCCCTCCCGGCCGCTGCACACGATGCGTATTCGGTTGTCAGCGGGTCGGCGGCGCCGGACCCGCGTAGGTTCAGTTCAGGCCCAGCGCGCTGGCCATCGCGTTGCCCATGTCGGCCGGCGACTCGGCGACGGCGATGCCCGCGGCGTTCAGCGCGGCGATCTTCGACTCCGCCGTGCCCTGCCCGCCGGAGATGATCGCGCCCGCGTGGCCCATGCGCTTGCCGGGCGGCGCGGTGCGGCCCGCGATGAACGCGGCGACCGGCTTGCTCACGTTGCTCTTGATGTACTCGGCCGCGGCCTCCTCGTCGGTGCCGCCGATCTCGCCGATCATGATGATGCCGTCGGTCTCGGGGTCGTCGTTGAACATCGCCAGCAGCTCGATGTAGTTCAGCCCGCGGACCGGGTCGCCGCCGATGCCCACGCACGTCGACTGGCCCAGCCCGTGACGACCCGTCTGCCACACCGCCTCGTACGTCAGCGTGCCGGAGCGCGAGATGATGCCCACGGCCTTGCCGGTGCTCGCCTTCGACTTCGGCGTGTGGATGTAGCCCGGCATGATCCCGATCTTGCACGCGTCGGGCGTGATGACGCCGGGGCAGTTCGGCCCGATCATCTTCGCGTTCGGGTAATCACTCTTCAGAATCGCCTTCGCCTTGACCATGTCGGCGACCGGGATGCCCTCGGTCACGGCGACGATCACTTCGATGCCGGCCTCGGCCGCCTCGAGGATCGCGTCCGCGGCGAACGGCGGCGGCACGAAGATCATCGTGGCGTTCGCGCCGGTCTCGGTCACCGCGTCGGTGACGGTATTGAAGATCGGCAGACCGTTGTCGTCCTTCTGCCCGCCCTTGCCCGGCGTCACGCCGCCAACCATCTTGGTCCCGTAGTCCAGGCAGCCCTTGGTGTGAAAGGCGCCGGCCGAACCGGTAATGCCCTGACAGATGACCTTGGTGTCGGCGTTAACGAGGATGCTCATGAATCACTTCTTTCGTGACAGATCGCGACGCGTGCGGACCGGCTCGTCGCCGGCCAAATCAGCCCGCCAGCATACCGATGGCCATCCGACGGCTCAAGGCGAGCCCGAGACGCGATGATTTGGAGAGGAGTCGCGGCGAGTTTTCGGAGAGACCGTCGCCGCCGATCGATCACGGCGAGTCGCCGAACAGCGTGTCGATGTCGACGTCGCGCGGGTCCGTGGTCGGCGGCGGAGCCAGGTCCAGCGAGCCGCCCGGCACGCGGATGATCTCGTTGCACGACTTGCAGTGGATCCGACGCCCCGCGTACTGCCCGGCCACGCGATGACGCGTGCTGCAATAGACGCACTCGAATTCAACCGGAAGCAGGTCGTCGTCTGACATGGATTGCCCCATGGGAATGCCCGTGTGCTCGAGGCCCCGGTCCGGGCGACGGTGGCTCAATTCACCCACGATAGGCGCGGAACAGGCCGCATGCCACCTAAACTTGCGTTAACCTGTCGCAACTGGAGTTTCGCCCATGATCTGCCGCCCGTCCCTACGCTCGTTCCGACACGCGTCGATCCCCCTCGCGCTCGCCGCCACCGTCGCCGCCCTGTCCGGCTGCGCGCCGGTCAGCTTCACCATCGGCTCCGGCCCCAGCGACGAGCACATCCACGCGACCCGCATCATCGATGAACACTGCGCCGGCGCCCGGGTCGGCGTCATCGATATCGCGGGCCTTATCCATAATGGTCGGTCACGCAGCCTCCTGAGCGTGAGCGAAAACCCCGTCGCCCGCCTCCACGACCAGCTCGAGTACGCCGCCGGCGACGACTCGATCAAGGCCGTGCTCCTCCGCATCAACTCCCCCGGCGGCACCGTCACCGCCTCCGACGCCATGTACCGCGAGGTCAAACGCTTCAAGGCCAACACCCACAAGCCCGTCGTCGTCTGCATGATGGACGTCGCGGCCAGCGGCGGCTACTACGTGTCGTGCGCCGCCGACCGCATCGTCGCCTACCCCTCTACCGTCACCGCCTCCATCGGCGTCATCCTCCAGACCGTCAGCCTCAAGCCCGCCATGGACCGCGTCGGCATCCACGCCGAGGCCTTCACCAGCGGACCCAACAAGGCCGCAGGCTCCCCGCTCGGCGACATGACCGACAGCCACCGCGCCGTCCTCCGGGCGATGGTCGACGACTTCTACACCCGCTTCCGCCAGATCGTCCGCGACGCCCGGCCCAACATCCCCGCCGACCAGTTCGACACGCTGACCGACGGCCGCGTCGTCACCGGCAACGAGGCGATCAAGGTCGGCATCGTCGACGAGCTCGGCGACATCTACGACGCCCACGCCGCCGCCAAGAAGCTCGCCGGACTCAAGCACGCCGACCTGGTCACCCTCGCCCGCAAGGACGCCTACGTCGGCAACGTCTACGCCGGCGCCCCCAACACCGAACCCCACGCCGCCGCGCCCACCGGCATGACGCAGATCAACCTCGCCCAGTTCAACCTCACCGACCCCTTCGGCTCCGGCGACGCCACCTCGACCTTCCTCTACCTCTGGCGGCCGTGATCCGCATGGTTCACCAGGATCACATCACGCTGCGCACCACCGGGCATCGGCACATGCAGGATGTCACGGCGGAGGTGGTCCGCATCGTCGCCGAGGCGCGGATCGGGACCGGCCTCGTGCACGTGTTCAACGTCGGGTCGACCGCGGTCGTCGGCGCGATCGAGTTCGAGCCGGGCTTGGAGCGTGACCTGCCGGAGTTGCTGGACAAGCTGATCCCGCCGTCGCGCGACTACGGACACGAACAGGCGTGGCACGATGGCAACGGGCACTCGCATCTGCAGGCGACGTGGATGGGCCCGGGCCTGACGGTGCCGGTGACCAGCGGCCGACCGGTGCTCGGCACGTGGCAGCAGATCTTCCACCTCGAGTGCGACGTCAAACCGCGCCAGCGCACGCTGGTGGTGACGGTGGTGGGCGAGTGATTCACTTTCGCGTGGCGCGCGGCCCGCGCCGCCCGATCGCGCTGGGTATACTGGCGCTCCACGAAACGTGATCCGGTACGACAACAAACTCGGGTTGAACCCAAGGGGAATCGAGATGAGCATTCAGGCGCTCGCCAATCGCGTCGTGGAAATGTGCAACGCGCGCAAGAACTTCGAGGTGATGCACACGCTGTACGCCCCGGACATCGTGTCGGTCGAGCCGACCGGGCAGGAGACGACGGGCAAGGCGGAGGTGATCCGCAAGTCCGAACGCTGGGCGGAGGGCGTGACCATCCACGGTGAAACCGTCCTCGGGCCGTACTTCAGCGGCGCGGATCAGTTCGCCACGAAGACGATGTTTGACGTCACGCGCAAGGCGACGGGCGAGCGCGTCCAGCTCAACGAGATCACGGTCTATACAGTGAAAGACGGCCTGATCACGCGCGAGCAGTTCTTCTTCGACGGCGAGAACTGGTGATCCAGCCAACCCCCGAAGGTTGCGCGGGCCCAATCGACAACGGTCGCTCTTCTCAATCACGAAACGCAACATCTCAACGCGTTACCTGAAATACGGCGTCGACATAGCACGTTAGGCGGGCGGCCCGTGGCCCATACCCTCCGTGACTTCTGCCCCTTCTGTGGCGAGACCTCTATATGCGAACACTGACAGCGATCGTTCTCATACTGTTTTGCATCTGCTCGAACGCGTTCGGCGCGGACAAGCCGAACATCGTGATCCTGCTGGCGGACGACCTGGGGTATCGCGACGTGTCGTATCACGGCGGGGCGATCCGCACGCCGAACATCGACGGCATCGCGGCGGAGGGCGTGAAGCTCGAGCGGTTCTACGCGTGTCCGATGTGTTCGCCGACGCGGTCGGGGCTGATGACGGGGCGCTGGCCGATCCGCACGGGGACGATGCGTGCGGTGATCCCGCCGTGGTGCAACTACGGGCTGCCGACGAGCGAGAAGACGATCGCGAATCTGGTGGCGGACGCGGGGTACAAGCATCGGGCGTGCATCGGCAAGTGGCACCTGGGTCACAACCAGGTGAAGTGGCAGCCGCTGAGCCGGGGGTTCACGCATTTTTACGGGCACTACAACGGGGCGATCGATTACTTCACGCACGAGCGCGAGGGCGAGGTGGACTGGCACCGCGGCACGGAGACGATCCACGAGGAGGGTTACACGACGGACCTGGTCAGCGCCGAGGCGGTGCGGTTCATCGCCGGCGTGCCGAAGGGCGAGCCGTACCTGCTGTACCTGCCGTTCAATGCGCCGCACTCGCCGTATCAGGCGAAGCCGGAGGACGAGGCGAAGTATCCGAACCTCGAGGGCAAGCACCGGACGTACGCGGCGATGGTGGACTGCCTCGATCAGGCGGTGGGTCGCGTGCTCGCGGCGATCGAGAATCGCGGCGACGCGGACAACACGTTCGTGCTGTTCATGTCCGACAACGGCGGCGTGCATGACGTGGGCGACAACCTGCCCTACCGCGGCTCCAAGCTCACGCCGTACGAGGGCGGCGTGCGCGTCGTCGCGTGCGTGCGCTGGCCCGGCGGCGGGCTGACCGGCGGCAAGACGTGCGACGAACACATCGGCTACATCGACATCTACCCCACGGTGAAGCGCATCGTCGGGCTCGCCGACGCGCCGGACCCCAACCCGCTCGACGGCGTCGACGTGCTGGACGTGATGCGTGGCAAGACCGCGGCGCCGAAGCGCGCGTGGTACTCGTGGGAAGCGCAGACCGTGCTGCGTGAGAACCTGGCGCTGCACGACGGTGCGTGGAAACTCGTCGTGCCCGGCGCGAGCGTCCTGCGTGACCGCGGCGCGGCGAAGGCCGAGCTGTATCAAATCAACGACGATCCCAGCGAGAAGCACGACGTCGCGAAGCAGCACGCGGACGTCGTCGAACGCCTGCTCGACAAGGCGATCACGTTCCGCAAACTGCGCCGGTCCGACGGCGTGCCGGCGTACGGCGAGGGCCGTGAGGGATTCAAGGCGCCGAAGGATTGGGTGATTACGGATTGATGGAGAGCGGCGGGTTATGGTCGATCAGGCAGCAAACGAGCCCCGTGATGAACCGCGAGCACTTCGACGTGCTCGTCGAACACTTCGTAGATTACGCGGTAATTGCCGACGATGATCTCGCGTAACCGTTCGTCAGAGTACTCGGGCACGACACGCCCAACGTTTGGGAACTCGGCTAATCGTTGGGCGGCATCGAACAATCTCTGAACCGTCACACAGGCGTACGACATCGAATCGCGAGCGATGTAATCCGCGATCGACTCAAGATCGTTCAGGGCCCCCGGCATCCAGATCACTGCAGCCATTTACTCATCCGCGCTTTCGCCTGTTCGTGCGGAATCCCCTGCCCGGCACGTGACTGGGCCCGGCTTCGCTCAATCTTGTAAACCAATGCAATGCGATCCATCACTTCGTCAATAGATGGATCTGCAGGCATCTGTTCGATTGCTTCCTTGAGCTGTTCCTTGAGCGTGAGTTCAGCCATGGGTCGTCCTCCGTGTTCATCAAATTCTAGGCCGGGACTTCGTGCAGTTGGCACTTGCCCGTGCCGGCGCACGCGGGGCATTCTTCGGCGTTGCCCTGCACGCGGGACAGGCAGTGCTGGATCGCGTCGTCCATCACGGCGGGGAGCTTGACGTTCAGGCCCAGCGGCGCGGTGACCATCCACTTGATGCCGGGGTGCTTCGCGGCCGCGGCGGCGACGAGGTCGGGGATGTCCTGGTTCCAGTGACGCCCGGGCAGCAGGAAATACGGATTGCACACCACGACCTTCGCGCCGCGCTCGACGCATTTGTCGAACGCCTGGGCGATGGTCGGCTCGGCGAGCTCCATGTGGGCCGGCTCGACGACGCGGTAGTCGGTCTGCTCCATGAACAGGCGGACGACCTCGAGCAGCATGTCGTTGGACTCGGGTCGGCGGGAGCCGTGATCGACGACGATGACGCCGATCTGATCGATCGAAATGGGGGCCGCGGACGTATTTGTGGCGGCGGATTGCGTGTCACTCATGGCGGGGTCTGTCTCCGTCTCCAGGCGCTGAATTCGCAGTCATCATAGGGGTTCCGACACCCGTTTGCGAGGCGTCTGCCGCGTCCCTACACTAGCCGGTTCCCTTTGCAAATGGAGAAGTCGCTGGCATGGATTACACCCAGATTACCGACGAACAGCGAGGCGAGATGCTCAGCGCGATCGGCGTCGCGAGCGTCGACGCGCTGTTCGGTTCGCTGCCGGCCGACGCGAAGCTCGGCCGGTCGCTCGACCTGCCGGCGGCGATGAGCGAACTCGAGCTGCAGCGCGAGCTGGCGTCGATGCTCGGCCGCAACCGCACCGTCGATCGCGATGTGTGCTTCATGGGCTGCGGCGCGTACGACCACTTCATCCCGACGCTCGTCGGCGACGTGGCCAACCGCGGCGAGTTCCTCACCGCGTACACGCCCTACCAGGCCGAGGCGTCGCAGGGTTCGCTGCAGGCGTTCTTCGAGTTCCAGACGCAGGTCACGCGGCTCACCGGGCTCGACGTGTCCAACGCGTCGCTCTACGAGGGCGCGAGCGCCGTCAGCGAAGCGGTGTTCATGGCGATCAACTCGACGGGCAAGCGCCGCGTGGTCGTCGCCTCGACGCTGCACCCGCACTACCGCGCGGTGCTCGACACGTCGTGCAGCGACCTGCCCGTGCACGTCATCGAGGTCGCGGCGGACAAGGCGACGGGCCGCGTCAGCGTCGACGCGCTCAAGGCGCAGCTCGACAACGACACGGCGTGCGTGGTGATCCAGTCGCCCAACGTGTTCGGCGTCGTCGAGGACTGGACGGCGCTGTTCGGCGCGACGCACGAGCAGGACAAGACGCTGGCGATCGCGGTGTTCAACCCGATCGCGTGTGCGCTGCTGAAGAACCCCGGCGCATGCGGCGCGGACATCGCGGCCGGCGAGGGCCAGCCGCTCGGCATCCCGCTGCAGTACGGCGGGCCCTGGCTGGGGCTGTTCGCCGCGAAGCAGAACCTGATCCGCAAGATGCCCGGCCGCCTCATCGGACAGACGGTCGACGCCGACGGACGCCGCGGGTTCTGCCTGACGCTGCAGACACGCGAGCAGCACATCCGCGGCGCGAAGGCGACGAGCAACGTGTGCACAAACCAGGGCCTGCTCGCGTTGCGTGCGACGGTGTACATGTCGCTGCTCGGGCCGAATGGATTGCGTGAGGTCGCGCGGCAGTGCTACCACAAGGCGCACCACGCGGCGAAGCTGATCGGCGCGATCAAGGGATACACGCTGGCGCACGGCGACTCGCCGTTCTTCCACGAGTTCGCGGTCGACTGCCCCGTGCCCGCGGCGAAGATCCTCGAGACGGGGCGCAGCCGCGGCATCATGCCGGGCGTCGATCTGTCGAAGGTCGGCGTCGGCGGCGCGAATCAGTTGCTGGTGACCGTGACGGAGAAACGCACGGCGGGCGAGATCGACGCGCTGGTCGCGTTGCTGGGCGATGTGGCCAAGGAGGTGGCGAAATGAGTACGGCTGAAGCGGCACAGCAGGTGACGGACGCGGTGAACCCGGTCGGGCAGCACGCGGTGGCGCACCGCGGGGAGCGTCCGGCGGAGCCCTTGATTTTCGAGAAGCACACGCCGGGCGTGGCGGGCGTGGACCTGCCGGCGCTCGACGTGCCGGAGGCGGCGCTGCCGGACGCGCTGGTCGGCGACGCGCCGGACCTGCCGGAGGTCGGCCAGCTCGACGTCGTGCGTCACTACACGCACCTGGCGCACCGCAACTTTTCCGTGGACGACCACTTCTACCCGCTGGGGTCGTGCACGATGAAGTACAACCCGAAGATCAACGAGGCCGCGGCCGCGATGCCGGGCGTCGCGCACCTGCACCCGCTGGCGGACGACGTCGACGCGCAGGGCGCGTTGAAGCTGCTGCACGAGGTGCAGTCGTATCTCGGCGAGGTCGCGGGGCTCGACGCGGTGTCGATCCAGCCGTGCGCGGGCGCGCACGGCGAGTGGACGGCGCTGAAGGTGATCCGCGCGTACTTCAACGATCCCGAGGGCGGCAACGCGCCGCAGCGTCGCACGGTGCTCGCGCCCGACACGGCGCACGGCACGAACTTCGCCAGCTGCACGATGTGCGGCGCGGGCGTCGTGCAAATCAAGTCGAAGGACGGCATGGTCGACATGGACGCCCTCCGCGCCGCGGTCAACGACGAGACCGCCGCGCTGATGATCACGAACCCCAACACCGCGGGCCTGTTCGACGGGCAGATCATGGAGATCGCAGAGATCCTCCACGACGCGGGCGCGCTGCTGTACCTCGACGGCGCGAACATGAACGCGATCCTCGGCGTGGCGCGGCCGGGCGACTTCGGCGTCGACGTCATGCACTACAACACGCACAAGACCTTCAGCACGCCGCACGGCTGCGGCGGACCCGGCGCGGGCCCCATCGCGGTACGCGACTTCCTCGCGCCCTACCTGCCCGTGCCCGAGGTGACGAAGACCGGCGACACGTACGCGCTGTCGTGGGACAAGCCCAAATCGATCGGCAAGGTGCGCAGCTTCGTGGGGCAGATCGGCGTGCTGGTCCGCGCGTGGACGTACATCCGCGCGTGCGGGCCCGACGGGCTGAAGAACGTCAGCGAGACCGCGGTGCTCAACGCCAACTATCTCGCGGCGAAGCTGCGTGACCGCTACACGACGCCCTACTTCGATCCCGCGGCCAAGCGGTTCTGCGCCCACGAGTTCATCACCGTGCCGCGCGCGTTGCTGGACAAGGGCATCGCGCTGGTGGACATCGCCAAGCGGATGATCGACTACGGCGTGCACCCGCCGACGATGCACTGGCCGGTGCACGATTGTTTGATGATCGAGCCGACGGAGACCGAATCGCTGTCGACGCTGAACAAGTTCGTGTCGGTGATGCTGCGGATCGCCGACGAGATCGACGCGGGTTCGGGCGACGTCCCGGCGGCGCCGCAGCACGCGGACGTGGCGCGGATGGACGAGGTCGGCGCGGCGCGGACGCCGGTGTTGACGCATCCCAAGGGGTGAGTGACACATAACGTATGGGGTGCGACCCGCTTAAGCGGGTCGCACCGGCGACGACGTTGACACATCCCCGGCGCGACCTAGAATGACCGCACGATTGGAGCAACCGAATGGCCGCAACGTTTAAATGCAGTGTCGTGACGCCCGAGCAGGCGGTGTTCGAGGACGAGGTCGTCTACGCCAACGTGCCGGCGCACGACGGACAGATCGGCGTGCTCCGCGACCGCGCCCCGATGGTCGTGCAGCTCGGCAACGGCAACCTCGAGCTCAAGCTGCCCAGCGGGAATCTCAAGCGCTACGCCCTCGAAGGCGGGTTCGCCCAGATGGTCGACAACCGCCTGACGCTGCTGAGCGAGAAGGCCAGCGAAGTGTAAGTTCGCGGGGTTAAGGGCTTGGGGTTGGGGGCTGGGGAGACAAACTGGAATCAAGCAGACGCCTCGTTGTCGAGGCGTTTTTTCATGCGCGTGCGCCAGGCGTCGGACAGCGCGGGATTGTCGAGAAAGCTGCGCAGCGCGTCGGGGTTGAATTCGCCGAACTGCGCCTGCATGGCGTTGGCGATGGTGTGCTGCGGGTGCGGGCGCTCGGACAGTTCGATCGTGTCGCCCGCTTCGATCGGGTTCGCCTCGATCACGCGGAGGTAGAAACCGGTGTAACCCGTTTCGTGGATCCAGTTGCCGAGTTGCGGCTCGTTGTGTTTGCGTGCGAGCTTGACGCAGGGCTCGCGCGGCTGGGTGACCTGCAGTGTCGCGGCGCCGATGCGGTACGTGTCGCCGATCGCGACTTCGGTTTCGAACAGGCCGCGCGTCGTGAGGTTCTCGCCGAAACTCGGCACGGGCAGGTCGCATCCCAGTTTGACGGCGAAGTAGCCGTAGTGTTCGTGCGCGTAGCAGCACACAGCCTTGTCGGGCCCGCCGTGGTTCTGCGTGTTGGCCTGCTTGTCGCCTTCGAGCCCGCCCCAGTCGAGCTCCACGGGGCCGTCGACGGGCGACTTGTTGATGGCGGTGGTGTAGCTCTGGCCCTGATGCATGATGAGGCGCGGGCGACCGACGCAGACGGCTACGATGTGCGAGTCGCTCGGCATGCGGGGAGGATAACCCCGATTCGCGCGGCGGACCACACAGGCGGAAATGAGCCGTTATATTGAGAATCACGCCCGGTGGGCCGGTGACGCTGACCGGTCGGGCGGATCATCGACGAGGAACGGAGAATGCAGATGTTTGCCAGAGTCCGGAGGAGCGTGTTCGCGCCGATGGCGGTGGTGGCGATGTGTCTGGGGATACTCGGCGTGTCGGCGATGGCGCAGAACGCGACCGATCCGAAGCCGCCCGCGGCGGCGCCGGCTCCCGCGGCGCAACCGGCCACCAATCCAGCCACGACGCCCAACACGGCGCCCCCCGCGGCGCCCGATCCGGCCAACCCCGCCCCGCAGCCGGTCCAGCCCGGCGTCGAGCTGCCCGAAGGCCTCACCGTCGAATCGCTCACCAGCAAGCGCGACGCGGCGGACAAGTCGACGGAGCTGAGCGACGAACTGAAGAAGCCGATCGTCGACCAGTACGGCAACGCTATCGCCAACGCCGAGCAGATCCGTAAGACCGCTGCGGACGCGGCGGCGCTCGCTGAGCGCGTCAAGAACGCGCCGCAGATGATCGAGCAGATCAAGCTGCAGCTGACGCAGACCACGCCCAACAACACGCCGATCGCCGAGCAGGTCGCCAAGGCCGCGGAGGGGCTGACCGTTGAGCAGGTCGAGCAGAAGGCGCGCGAGGCGGACGCGGCGCTGGCGCAGGCGAAGAGCAAGCTGACCGAGGCGGAGTCGACGCTGACGTCGCGCCGCGACAAGCCCAAGGCGCTGCGCGGCATCGTCGAGATGAACAAGACCGATCTGGCGAAGATCGACGAGCAGCTCAAGACCCCTCCGAAGCCGGATCAGAACCCGATGCTGACGGAGGCGACGAAGGCGAATCTGCTGATCCGGCAGCGGATGTTGCAGCAGCAGATCGCCGCCGCGGAGCAGGAGCTGGCGGGGCAGGACGTGCTGCTGAGCCTGCGGACGCAGGAGCGTGACCTGGCGACGAAGACGGTCAAGCAGTTGGAGGAGACTCAGAAGGCGTGGCAGGACCTCGCCGCGGCGCGTCGTCAGCAGGAAGCCGCGGAGCAGCGCAAGAAGGCCGAGGAAGATCGCAAGCGCGCCATGCAGCTGTCGCCGGCGATCGGCGAGTTGGCTACCGACAACGTCGAGTACGCCAAGCAGGGTCAGGATCTGACGGCGAAGGAGGCGCGGCTCAAGAGCGAACTGGACTCGACCAAGAAGGCGCTCGAAGACCTCAAGGCGAGCAAGGAGAAGGCGGAGGCGCGCGTCAAGGCGGGGCTGACGGAGGCGACGGGCCTGCTGCTGCGTCGCGAGCGCGACGAGCTGCCGAACCTGCGCGAGTACCGGCGCAAGGCCGGCGAGCGCGAGGACGCGATCAACGACGCGACGGAGAAGCAGCTGAAGGTCGAGGAGGAACGTCAGAAGCTGGCGGACCTGGACGGCGTTCTGAAAGAGACGGTCGACAAGCTCGACCCGTCACTGTCGCAGCCGATGAAGGACTGGCTCAAGACGGAGGCGAAGGGTTACCTCGAGACGCAGCGCGACCTGCTCGACAAGCTCAACGAGGGCTACGAGCGTTACCAGAAGAGCCTGGGCGACCTCGAGGCCGACCAGCAGGAGCTGATCAAGCTGTCCGAGGCGTACGCGAAGTTCATCGACGAGAACGTGCTGTGGATCCGCAGCATGAAGCCGATCGGCACGGAGAACGCGAGCAACCTGGGCGACGGCTTCGGGTGGCTGCTGAGCCCGAAGAACTGGTCGGAGTTCGGCTCGGACGTCTGGTCGCTGATGAACCGTCGGCCGTTCCTCTGGACGCTGGGGCTGTTCATCTCGATCGGCCTGTTCGCGGCGCGGCCGTGGCTCAAGCGTCGGCTGCGCAAGATCGGCGAGCTGACGGGCAGGGCGTCGACGGACACATTCATCCTCACCGCGCGGGCGCTGCTGGTGACGGCGATCATCGCCGCGGGCCTGCCGCTGCTGATGGCGTTCGTCGGGTGGCGGCTGTCGCAGTTCGTCGACAACGAGCACTGGTTCTCGCGCTCGGTCGGCAGCGGGCTGATCGACGCCGGCATCATGCTCGCCACGCTGTCGGTGTTCTTCCAGGTGTTCACGCCCGGCGGCCTGGCCGAGTCGCACTTCCGCTGGCGCAAGAGCGTCCGCGGCGACCTGCGCAAGCACCTGCTGTGGCTGATCCCGATTCAGGTGACCACCGAGTTCATCGTCGGCATGGCCGAGACGTACGCCTCGCTCGACACCGGCGACGACAACGTGGTGCGCGGCACGATCGGCCTGATCGGCTTCGCGGTGGCGATGGTCACGCTCAGCGTGTTCGTCGCGCTGGTGCTGCGGAGCGGGGGCGGCGTGATGTCGACGATCCGCTCGGGCACGCGCGACGGCTGGCTCGTGCGGCTGCACTTCTTCTGGTACTGGACGGCGGTCGGTATGCCGATCGTGCTGCTCGTGCTGGCGGGCATGGGCTACTTCTACACGGCGTTGCAGCTGGACGACCGCCTGCAGCAGACGATGTGGCTGGTGATGGGGATCATCATCGTCAACGCGGTGATCTACCGCGCGTACTACGTCGAGCTGCGACAGCTCGCGCTGACCGAAGCGAAACGCAAGGCCGAGGCGATGAAGAAGGAGCGCGAGGAGGCGCAGCGCAAGGCCGCCGAGCAGGCCGAGGCCGAGGGCAAGGAAGCGCCGGCGAGCGAGGCGATGCCGAAGATCCCCGAGCCGGAGGTCGACCTCAAGGCGATCGGCGAGCACACCACGGCGCTGCTGCGGATGCTGCTGGTGGTGGCGCTGGTGGTCGGCACGTGGCTGATCTGGGCGGAGGTGCTGCCGGCCCTGAACGTGCTGGACAACTTCACGCTGTGGAACCAGTCGGTCACGGGCCCCGACGGCAATCCCGCCGACATCCCCATCACGCTGACGGACCTGCTGACCGCCCTGCTGGTGCTGTTCGTGACGGTCGCGGCGTCGAAGAACCTGCCCGGCACGCTGGAGATCGTCATCCTCAGCCGCCTGCCCATCGACGCGGGGGCGCGCTACGCCTGGGCGACGATCAGCCAGTACACCATCGTGTTTGTCGGCCTGCTGATCGCGCTGTCGACGCTCGGGTTCAACATGGAGAACCTCAGCGTGATCGTCGCCGCGCTATCGGTCGGCCTGGGCTTCGGTCTCCAGGAGATCGTCGCGAACTTCATCTGCGGACTGATCCTGCTGTTCGAACGCCCCATGCGCGTCGGCGACATCGTCGAGGTCGGCGGCGTCATGGGCTCCGTGACCCGCATCCGCATCCGCGCGACCACGATCATGAACTTCGACCGCAAGGAATACATCGTCCCCAACAAGCAGTTCATCACCGGGTCGATGCTCAACTGGACGCTGTCGAACACCATCAACCGCATCGTCATCCCCATCGGCGTGGCCTACGGGTCCGACACCGAAAAGACGCGCGCGATCCTCAAGCGGATCTGCAACGATCACCCGCTGATCTGCGAGGACCCCGTCACGCTCGTCACGTTCGAGGGCTTCGGCGACAACGCGCTGAACTTCGTCGTGCGGACGTACCTGCCGAACTTCGACAACCGCATCGAGGTCATCCATCAGCTGCACACGCAGATCCACCAGGAGCTGGCCAAGGCCGGCATCCCGATCGCCTTCCCGCAGCGCGACATCCATCTCGACACGTCGAGTCCGCTGGAGATCCGCGTGGTGGAGGGGGCGCTCAAGGGCGGCGAGGGGAGCTGACGGTTCGCGCGACGTCGGTGCGTGTCGCTGAAGCGACACGCGCCGGCGGCGGGATCGAAGCATCACCAGTGCATGTAGCACGTCACGCCGTCGACGGGGTCGCGTTCGGTGTCGGCGTTTTCGAGTGTGATCAGCGGCGTGTGGGGCGGGCAGAACAGGCGGAGACCCTGAACGGTGTTCTCCCCGAAGCCGCGGGTGACCAGTCCCAGCGTGCGGCGGGACTGCAGCAGGCCGCTGGACCACTGCAGCGGCCAGCCGGGCAGGCAGTTGACCAGCGGCCCGCCGAACGGCAGGCGGACCTGCCCGCCGTGGGTGTGGCCAGACAGCATCAGGTCGACGCCGAGGTCGCCGGCGATCGGCATCCAGCTCGGCACGTGGCTGACGAGCAGGCGGAAGCGCGGCGGGGCCGGGGCGTCGGCGCCGGGTCGGGTGGCGGTGGCGTCGGGCTCGTCGAGGATCGCCGCGAGCAGATCGCCGCTCGGCACCAGCACGTCGTCGTACGTCACGTCCAGCCCGTACACCGTCAGCGGCAGGTCCTCCAGCGCCCAGGCGCCGTTCTCCAGCCACCGCACGGGCAGGTGACGCAGGCGGTGCCGCATGTCCGGCGAGTCGTGATTGCCCCACACGCCGACCACGCCGTGCCGCGGCCGGGCCTCGCGGACCAGCCGGGTGACCAGCTCGTGGGCGATCGGCTCGTCGCCGGGCACGTCCATGTAGTCGCCGCCGAGCACCAGCAGGTCGAACTCGAGGCCGTTGAGCTCGGCGAAAAAGGCGTCGTGACGGTGGCTGAGGCGGCGGACGTGCAGGTCGCTGACGAACAGGATGCTCAGGCCGTGCAATTCCTCGGGCAGACGGTAGAATGCCAGCGAGTGGGGGTCGACCAGCCGTCGGCGCCGGGGCGTCGGGGCGGATCGATCTTGCCGGGGTTGTGTGGTCAAAGCCATTGCGGTAGCTTATAATACGTCGGAATCTGACAGCACACACCCGTGCTCTCGAACCCTCGTTCCCGGGGCCCGGGTGATCAACGACCGGAGGCATACATGGCCAAGATGTTCTACACGTTGGAAGAGGCCGCGGCGAAGCTCGGCATGTCTGTTGATGAAGTTCGCGCGATGGCCGACAGCGGCCAGCTTCAGCAGTTTCGCGATCGCGATCAGCTGATGTTCAAGCGCGAGCAGGTCGACGAGATGTTCTCCATGTCGCAGACCGTCAAGCTCGACAGCCCGATGGGCGGCGGCCTTTCCGGTCCCGAGGTCACGGAGATCGGCACCATCGACCTGTCCGAGTCGCAGAAGGCCGCCGGCGAGACCGACACCATCGACCTCGTCGCCGAGACCGGCGTCCCGCAGATCGACGTCGCCGCCGCGTCCGACACCGCCAAGAGCGGCACGGCCACCGGCATCAGCGTCTTCGACGCCGACGAAGTCGACGCCGCCAACCCCATGGCACAGACCCAGGTCACCAGCTCCGCCAGCGCCACCGACGAAGAGGACGAACTCACCCTCGACACCGTCGGCTCCGGCTCCGGTCTGCTCGACCTCACCCACGAACCCGACGAAACGTCGCTCGGCGCCGTCGCGCTGCTCGACGACATCGCGCCCGCCGAAGCCACCGGCTCGGCCACCGCGACCGCTTCGGCGACCGCCACGGCGACCGCGTCCGGCGGCGCGATCCCCCCAAGCTCCGCGTCCGGCCTGTTCGAGGCCGTCGGCGGGCTCGAGTCAGCACCCTCCGACCTCAACGCCGAGGACGCACCCAGCTCCGGCGGCGGTGGCGGATACGGCGGCGGTTACGGCGGCGGCGCACCCGCTTACGGTGGTGGATACGCCGCGGCTGGCCCCGCGCCCGCCGGTGGCGTCTACATCATGGAAGACATCAGCCCCGGCTGGGACGGATTCGGCGCCGGCGCCATGCTCGCCGCCTTCGCCGTCCTCGTCGTCGGCATGATCGTCATGATCACCACGCTCAACGGCACCATGGTCCAGCTCACCCAGGAACTGACCAAGGACTCCGACGCCCTGCAGATGTGGGGCATCGTCGGAGCCGTCGGCGCACTCGCCTTCGGCGGCATCGGCGCCCTCATCGGCAAGAAGCTCAATGGCTGATCGCCACTGATTTACCGACCGTATCCGGCGGTCCTGCGTTCACCCGCAGGACCGCCGCTTCGTTTCAAGACCGCGCGAACAACGATCCGCAAACTCGCGGGTCCACCGACGGATCGATCACACGGGACGGACGCCCATGATCTCCCCACTCGGCAAACCCCACACCACCATCATCGGATGGGCCGGCTTCGTGCTCATCCTCGCAGGCGTCGCTCTCCACGTCTGGTGGCTCGTCGGCGCCGCCGCCTTCGTCGCCTTCACCCTCCTGATGTTCTTCCGTGACCCGCGCCGCCGCGTCCCCGTCCAGCGCGGCCTCGTCGTCGCACCCGCCGACGGACGCATCACCTCCATCCACGACGTCGCACACTTCGAGCCGTTCGACGGCCCCGCCAAGTGCGTCCGCATCTTCCTGTCCGTACTCGACGTCCACGTCAACCGCAGCCCCTGCTACGGACGCGTCGCCTCCATCACCCACAAGCCCGGCAAGTTCCTCAACGCCCTGCGGCCCGAGTCCGCCGAGCTCAACGAGTCCGTCCTCATCGTCCTCGACCACCCCACCCACCACACCCCCGTCGCCGCCATCAGGCAGGTCGCCGGCATGATCGCACGCCGCATCGTCTGCGCCGCCAAGGTCGACGACATCCTCCAGCGCGGCGAACGCTTCGGGCTCATCAAGTTCGGCTCCACCACCGAGGTCTACCTGCCCGACCCGGACAACGTCGAGATCCACATCGAGCTCGGCCAATACGTCTGGGGTGGCGAGACCATCGTCGCCAAGGTCAACGCCGCCACCGAAGCCCGCCCCGTCGCCGCGACGAACACGACCGACAACGCCGAGACGCTTCCCTCTCCCTCCAAGGGAGAGGGCGAGGGTGAGGGTAACGCCACCGACAACAACGCGTCCGAGCCCGCCAAAGAAAACGTCTAACCCCCGCGCAACCCGGTGCGACCCGCTTCAGCGAGTCGCGCCTCCCAACCCCCCAACCCCGACGACAAAATGACCGACCCCCTCTTCGACGTCTCCAACCAGGTCGTCCTCGTCTCCGGCGGCAGCCGCGGCATCGGGCACGCCATCGCGCGCGGCTTCGCCGAGCGCGGCGCCACCGTCGTCATCACCGGACGCGACGCCGACACCCTCGCCCCAGCCATCAACGCACTCAACGACGCACACCCCGGCGACGACCGCCCCTGCTCCGGCATCACCTGCGACGTCGCGGTCGCCGACGACATCGCCGTCGCCGTCGCCCAGGTCATCGCCGACTTCGACCGCATCGACACCCTCATCAACTGCGCCGGCGTCAACATCCGCAAGCCCGTCGTCGACTACACCGAAAAGGAATACGACTTCGTCGTCGACATCAACCTCAAGGGCGCCTTCCTCATGGCGCAGCACGTCGGCCGGCACATGACCGAGCGCGGCTCCGGCTCCATCGTCAACATCGACTCGCTCAACAGCCACGCCCCCGTCAAACGCGTCGTGCCCTACGCCATCTCCAAGAACGGCATGAAGGGCATGACCGCCGCGATGGCCATCGAGTGGGGCGAGCTCGGCGTCCGCGTCAACGGACTCGCCCCCGGATTCACCCTCACCGACCTCACGAAAAAGCTCTGGGCCCAGCCCGTCATGCAGGACTGGATGAGCAAGAACACCCCGCTGCGCCGACTCGCCAGCGTCGACGACATGATCGGCACGGCGATCTTCCTCGCCTCCCCCGCCGCCGCGTTCGTCACCGGACAAACCATCTACGTCGACGGCGGCGTCGTCGCCGGCATCCACTGGCCCATCGACGAAACATCCTGAGGCGCGACCCGCTTCAGCGGGTCGCACGGCGTGGCGCCGTTCCCCTCTCCCACCGGGAAAGGGCGAGGGCGAAGGATGACCGCACACACCTCGATCGCGCGTCATCGAACCGAAATCCTGAACACCGAACCTCAAAGCCTCCACCCCCCATCTGCTACAATCCCCGCGTCGACTCACCGCGGGGCGCCGTACATGCGACTCAAGCAGACCTGGGACACCTACAGCGGACTGTTCACGCTCGCCGACCTCATGGGCTTCGTGGGCTTCTGGCTCTACAAGGGCGCGTTCCGCCGCACCATCGGCGTCGCCCTCGTCCTCGGCGGCATGCTCCTGCTCGGCAAGAAGGTCGACGCGCTCGGCGTCGATCTCAAGACCGCCCTCTCCGGCACCGGCGCCTTCTTCGTCTTCTCCTTCGTCGGCGGCTTCTCCCTCATGCTCGTCTCCGGCACCTTCTCCAAGGCCGCGCTGACCAAGGGCGAGACCAAGGGCTCCAACCTCCTCGAAGACATGAAAAAAGACCGCAAGGAGATCCACCGCGATCGCCTGTGGCATCAGGTCTACCGATACGAGCAGGTGCTGCACCCGACCGAAGACCGACGCGCCGAGCTGAAGCAGATCCACGCCGAGCACGACCGCCTCGAAGACATGTGCGACCCCAACCGCGCCGCGCGCCTCGCCGAGTCCGAGCAGCGTCACTGCGAAACCATCATCCACCGCCTCGGACTCACCGAGGACGGCTGGCGCATCGCCTTCGAGCACGCCATGCAGGTCCCGCGCGGCATCGCCATGCTCGCCCACCGATACCGATACGACCTGACCTACATCAAGGACTGGTACGACGGCGCCCCGTTCCACCACACCGACACCAAGCTCTCCGAGCATTTCGACTACCACGGCTCGCTCACCGCCGCACGCGCCGACCTCCACCTCAGCCCCATGTCGTGGATGGGCAAGACACGCCGACGCATGACCCAGAAGATGTGGTTCAAGCTCATCACCCGCGCCGTCCAGCTCCGCGTCGCCAACGCCTGCGCCCAGCTCGACCGCCAGTTCCCCAACTTCCAGTTCACCACCGACCTGTTCCTCTGGCCCACCCGCGAGAACGCGCAGATGGTCCGCGACGTGCTCGGCGAAGACGCCCTCGACCTGCTGAACACCACGCGGCACCAGATGTTCCGCAAGGTCTTCCACCACGACTTCGACCTCGCCCACAAGCTCATGCAGAAGGCGATCTACCCCAACTTCGCCGGCGCCACCGAGCTGCGGCAGGCGTACGACCCGCAGTACGTCGTCGGCGAGCTGTCCGACGAGTGGTGCACCGACGTGCACCGCTACGACCGCGCGTTCCGCCAGACCCCGCTCGCCGAGCTCAAGCGTCAGCGCCTCCGCCGCATGGCCCGCATCGAGCAGCGCCGCCTGCGCAACTACCTGCGTCGCTACCCCGACCTCGTCGCCGACGTCGACCCCGCCGCCCACCGCGCCGTCCGCGTCGCCTATCACATCAACCACCACCACCTCAAGGACATGATCGACGCCGACCGCGCCCCCACCGACGACGCCCCCGTCACCTGGCTCCAGCGCAACCTCCCCGCCCTCGCCGACAAACGCCAGCCCGACCGCCCACGCTGCGTCGCCGACATCCTCGCCCACACCATCACCCACGCCGACGCCTTCACCCGCAAACTCCTCGCCGTCCGCATGCACCACGAGCTCACCCGCCTCGAACTCGAAGACTACGAGTTCTACCTCAAACGCATCCTCCAGTGATCGAGGGTTCTCGGTCGGGGTTGATTGTCGGCGCGCTAAGGCCCGGGGCAGGCCTGCCCCGGGGTCCCTTTCACGTGCCCGTTCTCTCCACCCCCTGCAATACCCCACCGTCCGCCGCGTTGAACCC
Organism: Phycisphaera sp.; assembly: GCA_016125285.1. GTDB lineage: Bacteria > Planctomycetota > Phycisphaerae > Phycisphaerales > Zrk34 > RI-212. The sequence goes on along the minus strand of WGMA01000061.1, from coordinate 1,919 downwards.
CCATTCCTTCAACCGGGAGGTGCGCCATGCCCAAGTACGATCCGAACCAGTTCGACCAAATCCACTGCTTTCGAGCCGACCAGTAAGCGTCGCAAAGGCTTCCCCTCCGAGACCCGCGTGAAGCGCGGCGTCCAGGTCGTCCACGGCGACAAACAGCTCGTCGAAAAGCTCGGCCGAAACGACCCATGTCCGTGCGGCTCCGGGAGGCGCTTTTAAGAAGTGCTGCCTGAAGTCAGGCCGCTTTTGACGGCGTCAACCAGCACGACTACTTCCGCGACCGATGACTCATCCCACCGGCGCGCCCCACCCGGCGCGCCGGTGGCTATCGCCGCGCCGTTCCCCTCTCCCGCCGGGAGAGCGCGAGGGTGAGGGAACAACGCTGACAAGAGATCAACCCGACGCCCCGGGGTGGCACTGACAAGCAAGTCCGCGAGCTTGTCAGTGGCGGAGGGCGGCAATCGCCCGACCCCGGCACGCGCTGGCTTGTCCACGCGCCGTCATACCGCAGGAGTTCGCCGCCCCCCCTGCGGATCGAGATCAATCCCGCTCAGATCGCGCGACCTCTTGCGCATCAATGCGCACATTTTGACCTTGACACGTGTGGTATGTTTGAACGCGAGAGAGACGTCGACCGACGGATCGGTCGGCGCGGGGAACACGGCCGCAGGACGCGGCCCGGTCGTCGGAGCTTCCGTGTGAAAATCAATCGCTGGGTATGGGCCGCGTGCGGCGGCGTGGCGTTGGTCGGCTGCGTGTGCGTCACGGTGATGGTCGTGGTGTTCACGCCGTGGACGAGCGAGGGCGCGACGGGTGAGGCGTACTACGTGCCGCCCGACGCGGTCGTCACGTCGCAGGCATCACGGGGCGGAGGGGAGACGAACGCCGACGGCGACCTGCGTGTCGGCGAGACGTGGCAGATCAAGAAGGTCGCCGGCTTCCGCGTGGCCGACCGCGGCGTGCGCGCGACGTTCACCGCAACGCTGCCACGGTTCGACGGCGCGTCGGCGTTTCACGACGCGGTCGCCGCGGCGCTGCGCGACGAGGCGTACGACGCGGCGCGGGCGTTCTGCGAACCCGTCGACGCGGACCTGATCACCGAGTCGCTGCACGAGAAGTCGGCCGTGATGGAGTGGGAGGCGAAACGTGCGTACACCGTCGAGCTATTCGACGCGAATCTGGTCAGCATGCTGGTCGACCACTGGGACTACACCGGCGGCGCGCACGGCGGGACGAGCCTGACGGGGCTGACCTACGCGGCGACCGACGACGGCGGGCTGCACGCGGTGACGCTCGCCGAACTGTTCCGCGCCGACAGCGACTGGCAGCTGCGGCTGCGTCGCGCGGTGTACAAGTCGCTGCTGGACAAGAAGGCGTCCGACATCGTTCGCGCCGCGCCCGGGCCGGACGGCACGGGGCCGATCACGATCGACGACCTGGGCGCGTTCACGCTGACGCCGCGCGGGCTGAGCTTCCACTTCTCGCCGTACCACGTAGGCTGCTACGCCGAGGGCTGCTTCCGCGCGGACGTCCCGCTGGCGGCGTTCCGCGACTGCCTGCGCGCCGAGGCGACGCCGCGCGTGTGGCGCGACGCGGCGAACCTCGCGCCGGGCGCGGCGGCGGAATGATGTTCAGTTTCGACGCGCGGTCGATGCGCGGCGCGCCGTGTAACCGAAAAACGGACTGAGGTTTTGCGCCATTTTGACCCGCTCTTTTGCGCTCCGTTTGCGCCCCGATCCGTCCCGTTGTGTCCCATCAGCGCCCCATTCGCGCCCCTTTTTGCCATAGTATGGCGATCAAAACTGGATTTGTTTGCGCTATTCTGGATTCGCCACGTCCCTAATGCCACAAACCCCGCATCGTCGGGGTTTTCTTCGTCCCTGCCTCTAGTGGCCTGACCTGGTGATGAACTCCAGGTGCTG
>WGMA01000056.1 GCA_016125285.1 Phycisphaera sp. | reverse complement strand
GCTGCGTCGGGTCGCCGCCCGGGCATTCGACGCGATCGGCCAGGCGTTGGTCGAGGTGCTGCAAACGGTCGATCCGACCGAGTGCGCCAACTACATGCGGTCATGTGGATATGAAACTGATTGATGCAAGATGCTCTATTGCGGACCGAAGCCACAGGATTTCAGTTGGATGGACGGCGACCCGCGACAGCAGGTCTGATGTCAGTACGGCTTGACCGCGTCGTCGGCAACCGCGACCGTCGGCGACGTCACGGGTGTTTCCGCGGGGGCGGTGTAGATGGGCTCAATCATCGGCGCTTCGACCCAGTACGGCGTCGTGCTGGTGCAACCGAGCGCACCGAGCAGGCAGGTGAACAGCAAGGCGGCAAGGCAGGGGATTCGCAGCATGTCGGGGCCCTCACTGCGAGGCGTCTGTCGCGCATACAAGCGGCGGAGCAGGTCCATTCGGTCCGTGTTGTCGACGCGGCGAGACTCGGTATCGGGACGAGAAAGATGTGAACGCTTCGTCCGTGAACGTTCCCCGTAACAAAAAACTATAGGCGCGGACCTGTGGGGTCGGCCACTTTCAGACCACAATTTGTAGGGGGTTGATCAACCCGATTCGGCAAAACTTAGTGCCTCTACCGAAGCGGGCCGAATGATGACATGTGTCACCGCGCCGCGGCGGCGGTATTCATTCGCCCCAGGACTTGTTCTCTTTCTGCATTTCCTGTTCGAACTGGTTCCACGACTGGAAAACTCTCGTTTCGGGCCAAACCGGGTTGGGTTCGGGGTGCTGAGCATACGTGAGATGCACGACTGCGAAGCGCCCTGTCCCATCGCAGAGTTCTAAGAGGATTTCATCGCAGTCTTGTCGATGGGCGATTGCCCGAACGGGCAATTCGTATAGCACGTGTGCGGCCGCGAGTTCCGCGCGCAACTCATCCCGCGTCTGGTCGCGCAAATCGTCGTCGTCAATTGGATGCCACGGAGTTAGCCAGGTCATGCCTGTCACCGCGCCGCGGCGGCGGTCTTGCCAACGAGGTCTTCGTTGGTCTTGAAGTGCTCGAGGGCCTTGAGCAACTGCTGGACCTGGTCGACGGGCTTCATGTTGATCAGGCGACGGCGGAGCGCGGCGGTGGTCGCCAGCGTGTGCTCGTCGAGCAGCAGGTGTTCCTTACGCGTGCCGGACTCGGCGAGGTTGATCGCTGGGTAGACGCGGTGGTTGGCGATGTCGCGGTCGAGGATCATCTCCATATTGCCGGTGCCCTTGAACTCCTCGAAGATCACCTGGTCGCCGCGCGAGCCGGTGTCGATCAGCGCGGTAGCGAGGATGGTCAGCGAGCCGGCCTCCTCGGTGTTGCGCGCCGAGCCGAACAGCTGCTTGGGGATCGACAGCGCGGTGGAGTCGAGGCCGCCGGACAGCGTGCGTCCCGACGAGGCGACGGACGGCGCGGTGTTGAACGCCCGGCCGACGCGCGTCAGCGAGTCCATGAGGATCACGACGTCCTTGCCGCGCTCGGCGAGCCGCTTGGCGCGCTCGATCGTAAGGATCGCGAGGTTGACGTGCTTGTCCGGCTCGTGGTCGTTGCTCGAAGCGAACACGTCGCAGGGCACGTTGCGGCGGAAGTCGGTGACCTCCTCCGGACGCTCGTCGATCAGCAGCGCCCAGACGATCAGCTCGGGGTAGTTGCGCTGCAGGGCGAAGGCGATCTGCTGGAGGAGGGTGGTCTTGCCGGCCTTGGGGGGCGAGACGATCAGTCCGCGCTGGCCGCGGCCGATCGGGCAGAACAGGTCGATGAGTCGGCAGGAGGGCGGGCAGCCGTCGTATTCGAGTTGGAGGCGCGGCTGGGGATCGATGGACGTGTTGTCCTCGAGCGGGGCCGGCATCTGGTAGTCCTTGACCGGCACGTTCTCGATCTCGATGACGCGCTCGACGCGCGGGGCGGCGGCGATCTCCTTGGCGATCTTCGACTTCTTCTTCTTGCGTCGACCGCCCTCGGCGCCGCGCTTGTCACCGATCTCGACGGTGATCGTCATGCCGGTGCGCAGGCCGTATTGAGAAACCAACCGCTCGGGCACCACCGGATCGTTGGGCCGTTCGATCAGCGTTTTTTCCAGTTGTCGCAGGCGGCCGTCGGCTCGCTGCGACAGGTCAATAACACCTGTGCGACGATTCATGAGTAGATCACATGCAAAGTGTAAGTTTCGGGACCCGCCCGCAGTTGCAGAGTGGAACCCTGCGGACGAATCATCAATACATCCTGACTGTACGCGATGGCCGTGGTCGGTCCCTCCGCCGCACGACCCGCAGATTGAATCCGTTGGGGGAGGCTGACATTCCCTCTGATCATTTACAGATCAGCCTCGATCCCGGTGAGACCACTGCATTATTGTGGACACCGACCCCGTTGTCCAGTCCTGTCGCAACTTCGTCTCACGGGGTCTTAAACCCGTTTTAGCCCGCTGCTTGCGTCGGACCGGCCCGCTCAGAGCGCCTCGAGGATCATCTTCGTCACCGCATCCGTGCCGATGCCCAGGCGGTCCATCGACTTGCCGGTGAAGTTCGGGCACACCTTCCGCACCGCGGCATCGATGCGATCCGCGGCGGCGATCGCGGCGTTGTCGCCCTTGATCCGGCCCGTCTCCCGCAGCAGCATCGCCACGCTGATCACCGTCGCCACGGGGTTGGCGATGTTCTTGCCCGCGATGTCCGGGGCGCTGCCGTGCACGGGCTCGAACATGCTCGGCGCCGCGCCCGTGGGGTTCAGGTTGCCCGACGCCGCGACGCCCATGCCCCCGGCGATCGCCGCGCCCAGGTCCGTGATGATGTCGCCGAACATGTTTGGCACGACGATCGTGTCATAGATCTCCGGCTTGGCGACCATGTACATGCAGCAGGCGTCGACGTGGTGGTACACGCGCTCGATGTCCTTGTAGTCGGCGTCGCCGATCTCGTTGAACGCGCGGAACCACAGGTCGCCGCAGTGCGTCAGCACGTTGGTTTTGTGCACCAGCGTCAGCTGCCCGCCGCCCGTGCCCGCCGCCTTCTTCGCCTTGCAGAACTCGAACGCGTAACGCAGGCACCGCTCGACACCGAACCGCGTGGCGAGCATCTCCTGCGTCGCGACCTCGTTGGCCGTGCCCTTGCGTGCGATCCCGCCCGCGCCGGTGTACAGGTCCTCGGTGTTCTCGCGGATGACGTCGAAGTCGATCTCCTTCGGCCCCTTGCCCGCCAGCGGCGTCGACACGCCGGCCAGCAGCTTCACCGGGCGGAGGTTGATGAACTGATCGAGCGTGAAGCGGAGCTTGAGCAGCAGGCCCTTCTCGAGGATGCCGGGCTTGACGTCGGGGTGGCCCACCGCGCCGAGCAGGACCGCGTCGAACGGGCGCAGCTCGTCGATCTGCGCGTCGGTGATGACCTCGCCGGTCTCGAGGTAGTGCGTCCCGCCGTAAGGCAGGTCGTGCGTGGTGTACTCGAACCCGTCGGCCGATGCCGCGACGGCCATGACTTCCAGCGCCGCGCCGACCACCTCGGGACCCACGCCGTCACCGGCGATCACTGCGATGTTCAATGCCATAACGTCCTGCCTCTCGATGCGAATCGACGCCCGTTTCACTTGGATTCCGCGGTCGAAAACGCGACCGGCCCGCGGCGACGAGCCGGTATAGATAGCACGTGCGCCCCCACACGGCAAGGCGGACGCCTCACGGGCCGCGGGCGGGAATCGCCGGGCCCCGCGTCGATTACGGCCAAAGCGTGCGTTTCGACGCGTCCGCCGTGGTGTTGTCGCACAGCTCGATGACGTGGTCGTCGGGATCGAAGACGAACAGCTGCCTGGCGCCGTCGGGGCGGAGGTTCGGCCCGTGGTGCCGGATGCCGTGGCTCTCGATCAGCGCGACCGCCGCGTCGAAGTCGTCGACGCAGAACGCCGTGTGCGTGCCGCGGTTGTGCCCGTTCGACGGCTTGTCCCGCCCGCCGATCAGGTGCAGCGACCGGTCCTCGCCGAGGTCGAACCATGCGCCCTCGAAGTCGAACTGCGGTCGGTGGATCTGCGTCAGTCCCAGCAGCCCGCCGTAGAAGTCGATGCTCCGCTGCACGTCCGCCACGTGCAACGCCACGTGATTCAGTTGAGTGATCTTCATTTGAATACCTTGAATGAGTGCGCGCGGAGCGACGCGGCTAACCGCTTCGCGCCAATGATCGATTTACGACGACAGCTTCTCGCGCAGCTTCTGCTGAACGATCTTCGGGTTCGCCTGGCCCTTCGACGCCTTCATCACCGCGCCGACCAGCCGGCCGATCGCCGCCATCTTGCCGCTGCGGACGTCCTCCGCGGCCTTGGGCTCGATGCCGATCGCCTCGTCGATCCACCCGTCCAGCGCGCTGTCGTCGTTGACCTGCAGCAGGCCCTTGGCCTCGGCCAGCTGCTCGGCGTCGCCGTTCGAACCGGCCTCGATGCACGCGTCGATCAGCTCGTCGGCGCCGTTCGAGCTGATCTTGTTGCCGTCACGCAGCTGCTCGATCGTCGCGACCTGCACGGGCGTGATGCCCAGCCCGCTGATCAGCACGCCGCGCTCGTTGGCGCGCTTCGCCAGGTTGTTCAGCAGCACCGCCGCGGCGCGGTGCGGCGTCACGTCCGCGTCCACCACCGCCTCGAAGAACTCGCACACGCCGCGCTCGTCGGTGATCGTCCGCGCCTGCTTGATGTCCAGGCCGTACTCCTCGACATACCGGTGCACACGCTGGTGCGGCAGCTCGGGAATCTCGGCGCGGATCTCTTCGAGCCACACCGAGCTGACCTCGACCGGCAGCAGGTCGGGGTCGGGGAAATAGCGGTAGTCGTGCGCGTCTTCCTTCTCGCGCTGAAGGAACGTCGCGAGCCGGTTGTCGTCCCACCCGTACGTCGCCTTCGCGCCGGGGCCCATCACCAGGCCGTCCTCCAGCCACTGCTGCACCTGACGCCCGTGCTCGTACTCGATCGCGCCGCGCACCGCCTTGAAGCTGTTGAGGTTCTTCACCTCCACGACCGGCGTCGCGTACGTCTGACCGTCGCGCTCGATGATCACGTTGATGTTCGGCTCGAACCGCATGTGGCCCTGCTGCATGATGCCTTCGCTCACGCCGAGGAATCGGCAGAGATTCCGCAGCGTCTGGCCGAACATCACGACCTGGTCGGCGGTGTCGAAGTCGGGCTCGGTAACGATCTCCAGCAGCGGCGTGCCCGCGCGGTTGAGGTCGACGATCGAGTAGTCGATCGGTCGCCCGCCGGGCGCTTCGTGCATCAGCTTGCCCGCGTCCTCCTCGAGGTGCGCCCGCGTGATGCGGATCGACTTCGTCGGCGCGTCGGGCTCGTCGTTGATCGGGATGTCGATCGTGCCGGGCCCGACCAGCGGCAGGTCGTACTGGCTGATCTGGTAGTTCTTCGGCAGGTCGGGGTAGTAGTAGCTCTTGCGGTCCCACTTGCACCACCTGGCGATCTCGCAGCCGAGCGCGAGCCCGACCTTGATCGACATGCGGACGGCCTCGCGGTTCATCACCGGCAGCGTGCCCGGCATGCCGATCACTACGGGGTCGAGCAGCGTGTTGGGCTCGGCGTTGAAGTAGTCCGGGTGCGCCACGTTCGGCGCCGATGTCCACATCTTCGTCCGCGTCGCGAGCTCGACGTGGATCTCCAGACCGACCTTCAGCGTGGTTTTGAGGCCTTCGATGACGGTACTCATAGCCGCGTCATTCTACGGGGAATCGGTTTGACCACAAAGACGCGGCGCGCATCGCGCTCACACCTGCCGCGTCGGGCCGGGGTCGGCGATCTCGGTCGCGGTGTCACCGTCGAACAGGTAGGTCTTGCCCTCGGCCTCCTGCTGCCGGGCGAGCTTGTGGCTGCCGTCGCAGAACGGGTAGTTCTTCGACAGGCCGCACATGCAGACCCACGCTGATTGGTCCGACGCGGGCACTTCCTTGGGGCCCACGGCCGTGTGTTTGATCAGTCGCGCCATGATGTGTGTCCTTCCTGGAGGATGAAAGAGCGGGCCGCGCCGATGCGCGGCCCGCTCTTGGATTCGCGAAACGTGTTGGGGTTACTCAGACCGCAGCGGCGCCGGCCTCGGCCACGGCGTGATCGTTCTCGACCGTGTCGCCGGACACGCCGACCGCGCCGATGACCACGTCGCCGTCCTTGATCGGCACGCCGCCGGGGAACGTGATCAGCCCGCCGTTGGAGTGCTCGATGTTGTAGAGCGACGCGCCGGGCTGCGACAGCTCGCCGATGACGCCGGTGGGGAAGTTGAAGTAGCGCGCCGTGCGGGCCTTCTTCTGGGAGATGTCGATGGAGCCGATCCACGCGTCGTCCATGCGGGCGAACGCCTTGAGGTTTGTCCCGGCGTCGACCACCGCGATGTTCATCTTGCAGCCCAGCTCCGCGGCCTTGACGATCGCCGCGGCAACCACCGCCTGCGCCTGCTCCAGCGAGATGTCCTTCGTGTTCAGCGACATGCAACTCTCCTCTTCGAATGTGTCGGGATAAAGGGTGTGAACGGTACTCGGAACGCGGGCGAGCGTAGCCCGATGGCCATCGCGTGGCAAGTCGTCAGACGTGTGGAAGCGGTGAAGTCTGACCCTCAAAACGTGATATAATTCGGCGATGTCGGATCTGTGGTCGGGAAAGCGTGAGGAGATGCTCAAGTCGGCCGAGCCGCTGGCGGTGAGGATGCGGCCTCGCACGCTCGACGAGTTCGTCGGACAGCAGCACTTCCTCGGGCCCGGCAAGCTGCTGCGACGCATGCTCGAGGCCGACCGGATGACCAGCGTGATCTTCTACGGCCCGCCGGGCTGCGGAAAGACCACCCTCGCCGAGGTCATCGCCAACCAGACGAAACGCCACTTCGAGCGCGCCAACGCCGCGATCATCGGCGTGAAGGACGTTCGCTTTATCATCGACGACGCCGTCCGCCGACTCACCGACACCGGTCGCAAGACCATCCTGTTCCTCGACGAGATCCACCGCTTCAACCGCGCCCAGCAGGACGTGCTGCTGCCGGACGTGGAGCGCGGCACGATCACGCTTATCGGCGCGACCACCGAGAACCCGTACTTCTCCGTCAACAGCCCGCTGATCAGCCGGTCGCAGGTCTTCCAGTTCGAGCCGCTGGGCGAGGACGACATCTGGATCCTGCTGATGCGTGCGATCGACGACGGCGAGCGCGGCGTCGGTCGGTGCAACATCGAGATCACCGACGAGGCGCTGCAGCACTGGTGCATCATGTGCGATGGCGACGCCCGCCGGGCGCTGACCGCGCTGGAGATCGCCGTGCTGTCCGGCGGCAAGGACGCCGAGGGCCCCGCGATCATCATCGACCGCGACGTCGCGCAGGAATCCATCCAGCGCAAGGCCATCGAGTACGACCCGACCGGCGACAGCCACTACGACGCGATCAGCGCGTTCATCAAGTCGATGCGCGGCTCCGACCCCGACGCCGCGGTGTACTGGCTCGCCCGCATGATCGTCGCCGGCGAAGACCCGTTGTTCATCGCCCGCCGCATCGCGATCCTCGCCAGCGAAGACATCGGCAACGCCGACCCGCGCGCCCTGATGATCGCGTCCAGCGCGTATCAGGTCACCGAACGCATCGGCCTGCCCGAGTGTCAGCTCACACTCGCCCAGGCCGCGATCTACATGGCGTGCGCCCCGAAGTCGAACGCGTCGGCGCTGGCGGTGTGGACCGCGGTCGACGACGTGAAGAACCAGCGCACCGTCCCCGTGCCCAAGCACCTGCGTGACGGCCACTACGCCGGGGCCAAGAAGCTCGGCAGCGGCGAGGGCTACCAGTACGCGCACAAGGGCGACAAGGGCTGGGTCGACCAGGACTACCTCGGCGTCGACAAGACCTACTACGTCCCGACCGACCGCGGCTACGAGCAACGCATCCAGCAGTTCATGGCGTGGCTCAAGGAAGGCGCGATGCCGAAGAAGCCGGAGAGCGACGCGGGGTGAGCTCAGCCTGATGTAAGTATTTTACGTCCTTCGAACCGGCGCGTAACCCGTGACTATGATTACGCAACTGCATACAGTCTGTGATCGAGGGCACATCGATCCGCGGTTGGTTTCTTTCCTGATTACACGGTGAGGCTGCGATGAAACGATTTGTTCTGTTCGTGATGTGCTCTCTTCTCGTCTCGGTGGTGGCGCTGGCGGCGGATAATGACGCCAAGGACAAGGGCGACGCGAAGGCCGAGCCCAAGCCGGGCGACGTGGTGTATCAGCACGGGTTCCTGCCGATCGAGGAGGCGCGGAAGTCGATCCAGTTGCCGGAGGGATACGCGTTGCAGCTGGTGCTCAGCGAGCCGGACATCGAGGAGCCGGTGGCGATGGCGTGGGACGGCAACGGCGTGCTGTACGTCGCGGAGATGCGGACGTACATGCAGGACATCGACGCGAAGGGCGAGCAGGAGCCGCGCAGCCGGATCTCGCGTCACGAGGACACCGACGGCGACGGCGTGTACGACAAGCACACGGTGTTCGTCGACAACCTGCTGCTGCCGCGCATGGTCCTGCCGCTGGACGACCGCGTGCTGGTCGGCACCACCAACACGCTGGACCTGTGGACGTATCGCGACACCGACGGCGACGGCGTGGCCGACGAGAAGGTCAAGGTCTTCGAGGGCGGACCCCGCGGCGGCAACATGGAGCACCAACCCAGCGGCCTGATCTGGGCGCTCGACAACTGGATCTACATCACCTACGAGGCCGTGCGGTATCGTTTCACCGACGGCGAGTTCAAGAAAGAAAAGCTGCCGCGCGGCGGCGGGCAGTTCGGCCTGACGCAGGACAACGACGGGCGCCTGTACTACTCGACCGGCGGCGGCGAGAACCCCGCGTTCTTCTTCCAGCAGCCCCCGCAGTACGGCATGCTCGACGCCAAAGATCAGACCGACGCCGACTTCCGCACGGTCTACCCGATCGCGCAGGTGCCGGACGTGCAGGGCGGCCCGCGACGCGTCGGACCCAACGGCGGGCTCAACCACTTCACCGGCTGCGCGGGCCAGGGCATCTTCCGCGGCGACCGCCTGCCCGAGGAGCTGCGCGGCGACCTGTTCATCCCCGAGCCGGTCGGCCGACTGATCCGCCGGGCGAAGGTCGAGCGCAGCGACGGCGTGACGCACCTGACCAACGCGTATCCGGGCAGCGAGTTCATCCGCACGCGTGACGTGAACTTCCGCCCGGTCGGCGCCAAGACGGCGCCCGACGGCACGATGTTCATCATCGACATGCACCGCGGCATCATTCAGCAGGGCAACTGGGTCAAGGGCTACCTGCGTGGCATCGTGGAGAAGTGGGGGCTCGACAAGAACATCGGCAAGGGTCGCGTGTATCGCCTCGTGCATCAGGACTTCAAGCCCGGCCCGCAGCCGCACATGCTCGACGAGAAGACCGCCGACCTCGTCGCGCACCTGTCGCACCCCAACGGCTGGTGGCGCGACACGGCGCAGAAGCTGATCATCCTCCGCAAGGACGGCAAGTCGGTCGTGCCGCAGCTCGAGCAGCTGGCGCGCACCGGCGAGTCGCCGCTCGGCCGCGTGCACGCGATGTGGACGCTCGAAGGGCTCGGCGCGGTGACGCCGGAGCTGATCGTCGAGAAGCTGGCGGACAAGGACCCGCGCGTGCGGATGGCGGCGGTGCGCATCAGCGAGCCGTTCCTGCTGGCGGACAACACGCCGGTCGTCGACGCGGTGCTGAAGCTCAAGACCGAGACCGACATCGACGTGGCGCAGCAGGTGATCAACTCGATCGCGTACGTCGCGACGAAGAACGAGCGGCTGCTGGCGCTCGACACGGCGCTGATCGAGGCGCACGGCGACAGCGCGGGGCTGGCGGCGGTGGCCGACAACCGCATGAAGCTGGCGGCGGAACAGGCGCGGCGTGCGGCCGAGGCGAAACGCGACGCGCACTACGCGGCGCAGATGCAGCACGGCGCGGAGATCTACACGCAGCTGTGCTTCGCGTGCCACGGCGAAGACGGCAAGGGCACGCCGATGCCGGGCGGCGCGCCGGGCATGACGCTCGGAGCCCCGCTGGTCAAGTCTCCCCGCGTGCAGGGCTCCGGCGGCAGCCTCGTCCGCACGGTGCTGTTCGGCCTGACCGGTCCGGTCGACGGCAAGACCTACACCGCCCAGATGGTGCCGATGGCGACCAACGACGACGCGTGGATCGCCGATGTCACGACGTACGTGCGCAACAGCTTCGGTAACAAGGGCACGCCGATCTCGCCGCAGTTCGTCGCCGCGATCCGCAAGCAGCACGCCGACCGAAGCACGCCGTGGACCTCCGAAGAGCTCGAAGCGCTCGAGCCGCCGAAGCTCAACAACCGCAAGGAATGGAAGCTGACCGCCAGCCACAACGCGAACAAGGTCAAGGACGCGATCGATGGCAACGGGAAGAGCCGTTACGACACCGGCGCCTCGCAGGAGCCGGGCATGTGGTTCCAGATCGAGTTCCCGCAGGTGTCGAGCGTCAACCGCATCCTGCTCGACTGCGCGGCGTCGAACAAGGACTACCCGCGCGGCTACGAGGTGCGCGTCTCGCTCGACGGCAAGACGTGGTCCGACCCCGTCGCCACCGGGGCCGGCAAGTCCCCCGTGACGGACATCACGTTCCCCAACGTCGACGCCCGCTACGTGAAGATCACGGAGACCGGCAAGGTGAACGGCAAGTTCTGGTCGATCCACGAGTTGGAGATCTACGGCAAGGCCGTGCCGGGCGTCTCGCAATAATGTGACGGCGTCGCCGCGCCAGGTGCGTGAAAACCGATAAACTGGTGACAGTCGGGGCGATTTTGCCCCGGGTTTTTCGGGTGAGCACGCGATGAACGATGCGACGAAGGGTGGGTTTCGCGGGGTGCGGCGGCACGTCAAGGGTGTGTTCTGCCTCGAAGGCGAGTGGAACGAGTCGCTCAAGAAGACGTCGTCGGTCAAGCCCATCCTCGAGCTGCTGCGGCAGTGGGCGCCTTACCACGTGCCGAGCATCCATCGCAACGTCGCGACGTCGGACGAGCTGCGCTACTACCTCGACAAATGGCTGCTGAAGACGTACGCCGATCACCCGATCCTGTACCTGGCGTTCCACGGCGACCCGGGCACGATCTACATCGGCGAGCAGCACCGCGAGGAGAGCCACGTGACACTCGACGTGATGGAGGACGCGCTGGCCGGTCGGTGCGGCGGCCGCGTGATCTACTTCGGCGCGTGCGCGACGCTCGACGTGCACGGCAACCGGCTCAACCGCTTCCTCAAGGAAACCGGCGCACTGGCGGTGTGCGGCTACCGGCAGGACGTCGGCTGGCTCCGCGCCACCGCGTTCGAGCTGCTGGTCTTCGCGGCCATGCAGGACAATGCCCTGACCATCGGCGGCGCCACCGCGATGAAACGCCGCATCACGCGCGAGGCCGGAACGCTCGCCAAGGAGCTGCGCTTCCGCATGGTGATCCGGCGGGCGGAGTGAAGCCGTAGAGGTTTTCCATTTTTCATTTTCCATTTGTCATTTCAGCACCGCGTGCGCATCGTCGCTGTCCGCAATGAAAAACGATCAATTGCTGCCGCCTCACCCCTCGTCTATTGTGGCGTGCGATTCGATGATCCCCGAGGCGTTCATGGACGACACGACGAAACCTGACGACGACGCAGCCGCTGAGCAGGAAGGCGACGACGCACCGGAGCCCGCGCTCGCGAAATCGGGTGGCGTGTGCCCGGTCAAGGTCGCGGTCGCGCTGCTGCTGGCGGCGCTGTTCGTCAACCTCTGGACGCTGGGCGACTCGCCGCTCGCCCGCACGGAAGGGCACCGCGCGCTGACGGGGCACGAGATCGTCGAGACCGGCAACTGGATCACGCCGACTTTGTACGGCAAGGTCTACCTGCGCAAGCCGCCGGGGCATTACTGGGTGATCGCGATCACGGAGATGATCGCGGGGCACGGCGACGAGTTCGTGTGGCGGCTGCCGTCGGCGTTGTCGGCGGTGGCGCTGGTGATGCTGATGTGGTGGATGGGCCGAAGGTGGTTCGGCGAGGTGGGCGGTGCGGCGGCGGGGTTCAGCTGCCTGGGCATGGTGGCGTTGTGGTCTCAGAACCGCGCCGCGGAGATCGACGCGCTCAACACGCTGGTGTCGGTCGGCTGCGCGTGCGCCGTGCTGGAGTGCGGGTTCGGCCCGACGAAGCGCCGCTGGGCGTGGGGCATCGCGATCGCGCTGTCGACCGCCGCGGTGCTGCTGGTCAAGGGTCCGGCGGGCCTGCCGGTGATGGGCGGCACGTTCATCGGCGCGTCGATCGCGACGCAGAGGTGGGCGTGGGCGAAGCGGCCGAGCGTCTGGCTGTCGGTGATCATCGGCATCTTGATCTTCGCGGCGTGGGGCGTCGCGGCGGCGATGACCGTCGCGGCCGACGACCTGAACGTCGACACCAGCGGTCCCAACGAGGTGTTCAACCGCCTCTCGCCCGAAAACCTCGGCCACGTGCTCGACGCCGCGGCGCTGCCGTTCCTGCTGATCGGCTACGCGATGCCGTGGTCGATCGTTGTGCTGCTGGGCCTGTTCCCGTCGGTCACGCGATCGATCACCGACCACACGATGCGCGTCCGCACGCGTGCGGCGATCGGGGCGGTGATCGCGTCGATGGCGCTGTGCGGCATGGTGCTGATGACGCGCCCGCGCTACGGCTACATCACGCTGCCGCTGGTGAGCCTCGTCGTCGGCGCGTTCGGCGAGGCGTGGTTCCGCGGCTATTTCGGCGCGCGCATGCGCACGTCGCTGCGGCAGATCATGACGCTGGTCGCGCTGATGCTCGCGGGCCTCAGCGGGACGCTGACCTGGCTGGCGTGGCGCGACGGCAGCCCGCACCACGCGTGGCTGATCGGCGGCGCGGCCGCGGCGGGCGTGGCGACCCTCGTGGCCGTCGGATCGTGGATCATGCAGAAGCATCGCCCCGGCACGTGGGCCATCGCCGGGCTCATCGTCGCGTCGAGCATCGCGTTCAACGACTACAAGCACCTCGACCGCGAGGAGCGCTCCGGTCAGCAGCTCGGCCTGCAACTCCGCGAAGAGATCGGCCCCAACGAGGCGATCGTCGCCGAGAAGACCGTGCTCGATCACCCCGAGGTGTTCTACTACGGCAAGCTCGACGTGAAGCGCTACCGCGGCGGCCTCGCCGAGGCGTTCCAGCGCGACGCCCCGGCGTGCTTCATCCTCCACGAGCTGGAGTGGGAAGAGTGGCAACCGAAGCTCGGCACGCGCGTCGCCCGCGTCGTGAAGCTCGACGACACGATCGGCAAGTGGCTGATGGTGTGGTATCTGGGCAAGCCTTCCACGATTGAGACTCGGTAGCGATCGCTCGGAGGGAATTGCAGATTGCAAATTGAGCATTGCACATTGCAAACCGAACCCGACACCTGACCGCACAGCGACACCACCGGGTGATTTGCAATGGACAATGCTCAATCTGAAATTTGCAATTCCCAACAACGCCGACGCGAACCACGCGCGACGCCTACGGAGCCGCTACGATCGTCCTCATGCGAAAGCCGTCCCCCACACTCACGCTGCTGCTGCTCGCGCTCGTCGTGACGCTTGTCGCGCGGATCGCCGGGCCGAGCGATCTCTACGATCAGGAGCAGCCGCGGACGGTGGCGTACACGATCGACATGGTCGACAACGGAAACTGGGTGGCGCCGGTGGACGGCGACGGGATCGTGGCGACGAAGCCGCCGATGGTGAACTGGGTGGCGGCGCCGTTCGTGTGGGTGTTCGGGCCGAGCGAGTGGGCGTTGAAGATGCCGAGCGTGCTGGGGGGATTGGCGACGCTTTGGCTGGTGGTGTGGATGACGCGGTGGATGGTCCGGCGTGGGCTGGCGACGGCGGCGGGCGGGGTTGGCGCGATCGACGCCGATGCCGACCGCGACGCGGCGAGCGCGGCGGGCGCCGACGCGGTGGCGCTGATCGCCGGGCTGTGCTGGCTGGTCAACTACATGAACTTCAAGCTGATCTACCTGGCCCGGCCGGACACGCTGCTGGTCGCGTTCCTGGCCGGGGCGTGGGTGTGCGCGACGGTGGCGCTGACGCGCGGGGACACGCCGAGCGCCGCTGACGGCGTAGCCGAGGGTGAAGACGCGGCGAAACCGCGTTCACCGCGCGTGTGGACCTGGGCGCTGGGGTTCTGGCTGTGCACCGCCGCGGCGGCGCTGACGAAGGGCCCGCTCGCGGGGCTCGTGCTGCTGTACGCGATCCCCGCGGCGCGGCTGATCGGCGGGCGGTGGGGCACGCTGCGTCGGCTCGGGTGGTGGTGGGGCCTGCCGCTGATGCTCGGGCTGGTCGCGGCGTGGTTCGTGCCGATGTACCTCAACGACCCGCAGGCGTTCAATGAGAAGGTGATCGACGAGCAGGTGATGGGCCGCGTCGAGGAAGGCACGCCGCTGTATCTGCTGCAGACGTCGTGGCAGGTGCCGTTCTATGCGGTCACGCGTTTCGCGCCGTGGTCGCTGTTCGCGGTGCTCGCGCTGTTCCACGTCGCGCCGCGGCGATGGTTCACCGGGCCGGTGGGTCCGGCGGTGCTGTGGACGGCGATCGTCGCGGGCGTGTTCCTGCTGACCACGAAGCGCGCCGACCGCCTCGCGCCGATGTTCATCGGCCTCGCGCCGATCGCGGCGTACTGGCTCGTGATCGTCGCACGCAAGCACCGCCTCGCCGCGCCGACGATCGCCGCGGTCGGCCTCGCGATCGCGATCGGCCTCGGCGTGTACAACTTCACCGCGTCGCCCGCCGCCAAATCGCAGCTCGGCGAGCGCGTGCACGCCTTCGCCGACAAGGTCCGCGAGCACACCGGCGACGACCGCATCGCCTTCGTCAACGTCCGCGCCCGCGTCGATCCCCTCGCCGCGCTGCTCGGCCACGCCCGCGGCGCCGAGACCGCCACGCCCGAGCAACTCCACACCGCCCGCTGGATCATCATCCCCGTCCGCGACGAGGATCACGCCTCGCTGGCCGTGGTCGTCTCCGACCCGCTACCCGACACCGGCGACAAGACCGTCGTGCTGGGGCTGTACCGCTCAGGCGACAGGTAACAGGAGACAGTGGCCAGTACGATCCCCTGTCTCCAGTTTCCTCCGCTAAATCCCGTCTCGAAGTGACTTTTGAAGAACCCGACCATCACCCGCCGATAGCTAAGTCAGACGCGGCTCGCGCCGTGGCGACGTCGGTGTGACCGGCGAGGCGCGAGCACAAGAGTATCCAAGGAAGGAACGCTGCGTTGCGCATCTTCGCGGTGATCAATCAGAAGGGCGGCTGCGGCAAGACCACCACGGCGATCAACCTCGCCGCGGCCTTTGCCGATCTCGGCCACAAGACCCTGCTCGTCGACATGGACCCCCAGGGCCACTGCGCCGTCGGCCTGGCGGTGCCCGAGTCGCACCTGCAGCGGTCCATCGCCGACACGCTGCTCGCCGCCGGCTCGCCCACGCCGCGCATCATCCTTCCTGAAATCGTCTGGCAGGTCTCGGCCAACCTCGACCTCGCGCCGTCCACGCCCGAGCTCGCCGCCGCCGAGCACCGCATCGTCGACGCCCACGACCGCGACATCCGACTCGCCCTCGCCCTCGAGCAGGTCCGCTCGCACTACGCCCTGTGCGTGATCGACTGCGGACCGGCGATCGGGCTGCTCACGTTCAATGCGCTGCGCGCCGCACGCGAAGTGATCATCCCCGTCGACACCGGCTACCTCGCGCTGTCGGGCTCGACGCGTCAGGCGCTGACGCTGCAGGTCCTGGCCGACCGGGCCGGGCACGCCGTGTGCTTCCACGTGCTGCCGACGATGTTCGACGACCAGCAGCGGATGGCGCAGCAGATCATCGCGGAGCTCACGCGTCACTTCGGCGACCGCGTCATCCAGGCGCCGATCCGGTTCAGCCACCGGCTGCAGGAAGCGGTGAGCCTCGGCCAGCCGATCAGCGAATACGAACCGACCGGCGACGCCGCGTCGGACTACGAGCAGCTCGCCCAGCACCTGCTCAAGCACACGCCGCAACCGCAGCGGCTGGCGATGCCCGATCGGCCGGGCGTGTTCAACCAGGCGCCCGCCGCGCCGGTGATCACCCCCGCGACGCTCAGCACGCCGTCGCCGCACGTCGCGCACCCGTCGCCCGCCGAGCACGCGCCCGCTCAGCCGGCGACGCCCGCCGCGCCGCACTCGGCGGAGTACAACATCGTGCTCGACGCCGCCGGCCGCGCCGCCGCCCCGATCGACCCCCCCGCGGGCCCACCACGCCCGACCAACCGCGCCGCCGAGCTCGTCCGTCGCGCCAAAGAGCTCGCGGACAGACGGTAAAACGCTCAAATAAAGCAATTTATACTGGTCGACGCATTTGGGTAAAACACCCCGTGGAAATATACGGCCGGTGTGCCGATACTTAATCCATCAACATTGACCCCGGAACGACGGCGGGCTGGCCAGTTTGGCACCCCGCCGTTTTTTTGTGCGCGGATCGGGCCGGGGGTTGCCGTCCGCACCCACAGACGCCCGGCGCGTAGACGTGGCGAATCCGCGGGATTCGCCGCGGAAACCGCGCCGGCGCACAATTGGGGAAAGCGCCCCATAGAGGAATCCGGCCCGCGCGCCGATACTTAGTTCATCAACATTGACCCCGGAACGACGGCGGGCTGGCCAGTTCGGCACCCCGCCGTTTTTTGTGCGCGGAATCCGTTACGCCGGTATCCATATGATTCGTGCGCTCAATTGCTATACGATCCATATGTGCGTTCGCACCGCACAGGCCAGTGGGCACTTCGTAGATGAGTAACCGACCCGATCGGGTCGACCGACATGGTGTTTTGAGCGAAGGGGCTATGCCGATGTTCCGACATGAATCGACGACGACGCGTAAGGGTGGCCCGGGGCGGGCGGTGCAGCAGCTCGCGCGCGTAGCGATGGTGACGGCGATGGCGCTGATGTGGGCGGCGAGCCCGTCGCGTGGCGACACGCCGAGCTACGACGAGCTGTCGACCACGCTCAAGCAGCTGATCGACCACTACGCCGCGGACTGCTATCACGACCACGGCACGATCTGGCGGAAGGACACGCAGGTCTATCGCAACCGCGAGTTGAACAACGATCCGATCCCGCCGCTGCCGGACGACGCGGCGGCGGCGGCGAACACGAAGAAGAAAAAGAAGCAGCCGACGGCGGAGTACCTGCCGGGCTCGCAGTGGAACGGCAAGGCCGCGCCGTTCGTGGACGGCCAGCTGGTGCCGCCGGTGTGTTACAACCTCAAGACCGGCGAGTTCCTCGGCGCGATCCCGGACGACGCGACGGTGCTGTCGGCGGACGACGCCGAGGCGCTGCGCAAGGAGCTGGCGGCCGCGGAGGTGCGCGAGGCGGAGGCCAAGTCGCAGCTGGACAAGGCGTCGCTGTCGACCGAGTCGACGGCGGAGGCGAAGGTCGCGCTGCTCAAGCCGCTGTACGACAAGGCGCACGCCGAGGCCGAGGCGCTGCGTCAGCGCGCCACGTCGAGCACCGTCACCGGCGAGCAGCTCTACGCGTTCATCGTCAAGAACGACGTGACGCTGCCGGACTTCTACAGCGTCAAGCTCCAGCACGCGCCGTCGCTGTACCAGCAGAAGGTGTTCGAGGTCAACGGCGTGAACGTGTCGAAGAAGGTGATGGTGCGTCCGACGATCTACAAGTACGAGTGGCACATGCGTCCGCACTCGATCTCGGCGCAGCTGAATCAGCTGCTGCGACGCCAGACGCGCGACGCGAAGCTGGACGCGGTGAAGGTCGCGCAGCGGGAGGAGTCGCTCAAGGCCGCGCTGCAGAACGCCACCGGCGATCGTCGCCCCGCGGCGCGCCGCCTGATGCTGTTCTACCTGCTCGAGGCCGACAACCCCGAAGAGGCGAACAGGTACACGCTGAACGTGGACGCGCCGTTCAAGGCCGGGTTCAAGCTCGCGCGGCAGCCGCTCAAGGACCTCGACGAGATCGATGCGATGGTGCTGGGCGACTGGGCCGCGGAGCTGGTCGGCGACGCGGGCCTGTCGGACTTCCACGCGCAGCTGAAGTTCATCGCCGCCGACGCGTATCACCGCTACCTCAAGCTGCACGGCGACAGCGACACGTCGACGCAGCGGATCAAGGCCGCGCTCAAGGACCTGGACAGCTGAGCGCCGGCGCGGCCGCCCCGATCAATCCTTGTCGTCGCCACGCCGCCGGCGCTTGCGTCGCCGTCGCGCCCGGCGGTGGCTCTGCCGATCGCGGCTGCGTCGCTGCGCCTCGTCGAACTCCGCGCGCCGCTCGGCGCGCGTCTCGAACCAGTGGATGCCGATGACGGTCAGCGCCCACGTGCCCAGGACGCCGCCGAGCACCGAGATCATGATGATGGTGGTCCTGGACAGCGGGTACGCCATGTCCAGCAGCAGCGCGGGCAGCACGATCGACAGGAAGTACCACTTGACGGCCCGGATCGGCAGCGGGCTCGGCCGGGGGATCGGCAGCAGGCGAGGCAGCCCGAGCGATGTGGCCATCTTGCCCATCAGGATCACGGTCTTGATAAAGATCTTGCGTCCCAGCATGCGTGTCGCATCCCCCGTGTGAAAGCCGACGCGGATCAGCCGGCGTGTCCGCCGCCCGCGCCGCGCCGCTGCGTGTCCGATTCGATCAGCAGCTCGCGCAGCTCGTTGGCGTGATCGATCAGCCGCCACGCGTTCTCCGGCGCGATCGGCCGATGGAACTGGATGGAGAACGCGCGCCCCTGGCATTCGATCTCCACGTCGTCGTGCTTGAGCGTCAGCAGGAAGTGACGCAGCTCGTCGTGCGCCACCAGGCCGCGCACCTCGCGGTTGTCCAGCCCGATGACCTTGAACGCGTTGTCGAACGCCTTGTCGTGCCGCACCGGAAACTCGTGCGACTTGCCGATGCGCTCGCGCATCCAGCGCACGTGGCGCGGCGTGGCCTGCATCACGCACACCGGCAGGTCCAGCGCGTCGCAGATCATCACGCACACCGTGCGGTGCTCGGCCTCGACACGCCGGCCCTCGGTCGTGTGCGAGCGGTGCTCCTCGTAGTAGTCGCACACGATCAGCGTGTGGCCGAGGAACTCACGGATGAGGATGTCGAGCGGTCGGCCGTAGTTCACCGCGTCGAAGGGCAGCGACGCGAACAGGTCGCGCTCGACGACGCTCATCTCGGCGAGGCCGCGGAAGTGCTTCATGTTCAGCAGCATCGCGGTCTTGACCCAGCCGGACTTCGGCCGGCGGACCATCGCCCACGCGAGCAGGGCGAGCAGGCCGAGCAGCAACGGGATCCAGAGGATCGCGGCGATCGAAGCGAGCAGCAGGCTTTCCCCGATGATCGACGTGTGCATGCGTCGTCTCCGACCCGTAACGGACAGGCGCGCCGCGCGGTCGCGGCGAGCAGGGGCATGATACCGCAGGCCGTCGCGTCTCGCCGCGCCGCGCGGTTGAACGGGCGCGACGAGCCGGTATCCTGAGAGGGTCACACCCACGTTCCAGCCATCGAAAGGGAATCTGATGAAGAAGCTGCCGATTGTTGCCGCGTGTCTCGCTGTCGCCGTTGCCGGGTCGCTGCTGCTGACCACCCGCGACGCGGTCAGCCAGGACAAGCCCGCCGAGTTCAAACGCACGCCGAGCCCCGCCGGCGCCGAGTCCTACATCATCTCACCGCTCGACGGCGAGACGGTCGGCCAGACCTTCACCGTCCGCTTCGGCCTCCGCGGCATGGGCGTCGCACCCGCCGGCGTGACCGTCACCAACACCGGACACCACCACCTGCTCATCGACACCGACCCCCCGGCCGTCAACCAGCCCATCCCCAACGACGCGACCCACAAACACTTCGGCGGCGGCCAGACCGAAACCGTCCTGACCCTCCCGCCCGGCGAGCACACGCTGCAGCTGATCCTCGGCGACTACGTCCACGTCCCGCACGACCCGCCGGTCATCTCCAAGAAGATCACCATCACGGTCAAGTGACGCTGATCCGGTGAAGTGGTGATCTGATGATGTGACGACGCGCAAGCCGCGACGCAGCGTAGCGCAGTCGCAGGTGTGTCGCGCGCTGCGCACGATGCGCCTACTGACGCGGCGGCGGTCCTCCCTGTCCGGGTCCACCCTGCGGAGGCGGTCCACCGTTGGGCGGTCCGCTTTGACCACCTTGGCCCGGTCCACCGTTGGGTGGTCCGCCCTGTTGCCCGCCTTGACCGCCCTGACCACCGCCATGATGCGGCGGCCCGCCCTGCCCGCCGTTCGGCGGACCGAACTGACCCTGACCACCCTGCCCGGGCGGCCCGCCAAACTGTCCGCCCTGCCCGCCGAACTGCCCGCCGGGCCCGCCCCGTCCGCCAGGTCCGCGGTGCACGTTGAACGAGTCGTCGGGCGTGCCGCGCCAGTAGCGGGGGATATACGGGAACGCCTCGGTCAGGTGGTAGTGATAGACGCCTTCGGGATGGCTGGGCGTGGGGGCGACGTGGCCGTTGCACTCGTCGAGGTCGCCGGCGCCGCGGACGTAGACGTAGTCCTCGACGAACAGGCCGTTGTACGCGCCGCCGGGCCCGCCGTCTCCCGCCGGTCGTTCACCTTCGTGAACCCTGTAGCTGGGCTTCATCGCGCGCAGCGCGCTGCCGACGTTCTTAGGGTCGTCGTGACACACCGGGCCGAAGATCATGTAGCCGTCGGCGGCGAACCCGGCCAGTTCCATCCGCGGCACGGGGTTGCCCGCGGCGTCGACGCTTACGCGGAACAGGCCGGTCGGGATGCCGTGATAGTGATACGCGCCGTTGGGCTGGATGTGGGCGTGGTTGTCGTCGACGCCGAGGTTCACCTGCTCGGCCATCGCGTTGTAGGTCCAGCCGGAGCGCGGGTTGCCGTTCCACCACTCGGCGGCGCCGGGGTCGAACGGCACGCCGTTGATCGCCACGCCGAACAGCTGCATGCGGTTCGCCGTGACGCGCTCGGCCGGTCGCGGGTTGGCCGGCATGCGAAAGCTGTACTTCTGCTCGGCGATGCTGTTGGGGTTGCCGTAGTTGGGGAACTGGCCGATGGTGTGGTTGGGGATGCCATTGGAGGTGACGTAGCGGTATCCGTCGCGGACCTCGAAGCGGACGATCGACGCGCCGGGATCGACGCCGCTGCCCGATGACTTCGCCGGGCCGTGCGCCACGGCGCGGTCTACGCCGTTGATCTGCCGGTCGCCGCCGCCGGGCGGTCCACCGGGCGGCCCATCGAACTGACCGCCGCCGGGTTGCCCATCGAAATGCCCACCACCGGGCGGCCCGCCGTTCGGTGGCCCGCCCTGACGCCCGTCGGGCCGACCGCCATCGGGCCGACCCTGCTGCGCGCCGCCGCCGGCCGGGTCACGGTCGCGCGCCTGCGCATGCACAGCCGACGCCGCGCCCAGGCACGCGGCCGACGCCACAGCGATCGCTACAACCAACGAGTACTGCCCCACCCGCGCCGCGAGACGGCGACCGATACTTCGTTCCTCTGGCATCCACGCGCTCCCTGAGTTGGCGACAACGTTGTCACCCACATTCATGTAACTGCCCGGCGCGTTTCGTAATCCAAGCTCTGGAAAACCGAAATGTTTTGAGCAGCGGCCTGACGCGGCGGTCGAAATGCAATCGCGCGACCGCTGTAAACCCCGTGAAGTGCGAAAGATCGCGGTCGCCATAAGGATTATACGATGAGTCACACCATGACGGAAGCCGCCCGGCTTTTTCAGTTCAACACCAAGGCCCTGCACGCGCGCGTCAACGACCTGACCCCCGCCGAGTGGCGTCAGCAGGTCGCCGACTCCTCCAACGCCCTGTGGGTCGTCGGCCACGTCGCCATTTACCGCCGCACCATCCTCCGCAACATCGGCCTGGACCTGCCCACCGCCGATTGGGAGGCCGCCTTCGCTAAGGGCACCAAACCAACGAACTTACCAGACAAGATCGGCTCGAAGCATCTCCTCGACGACCTGGCTGCGACCAGCGAACGTCTCGGCGAAGCGCTGCCGGGCCTGACCGACGAACAGCTCGCCGGCCCGTTCCCCCGCACGCTGCCCGACGGGTCCAACACCCTCGGCGGTGCGGTGCTATTCCTCCTGTGGCACGAGACTTATCACATCGGCCAGCTGGGGCTGATCCGCAAGATCCTTGGAAAGCCAACTCTGTAAATGACCAATGTCCAAGCACCAATGACCAATGCCCGAATTGGCGCTCGCGGCATTGGGCATTGGGATTTGGTCATTGGACATTCCCGGATCGCCTGCCACCTTGACACCCGTGCGCGGGTCCGCGGCGGGTCATGGCAGGCTGATCCGGCACGCGGGGGCGCTCGACGCGCGGCAGCGCATCATCAACAACCTGTCAATCAATCACTTACGACATGGCTCGCCGCGTCGCCGCGTGCCACGTTTTAGCATCGCGTTTGCCATGGTCTACTCGTTGGAGGCAACGACGATGCGCGCAGTGCCGCTAGAGCCCGGAAATCGTCTCAACGTCTTATTGACGGCGGGCGATGACATCTGGTCCCAGCAGCTGCCGCGTCTGCTCGAGCCCCAGGGCGTGCGGGCCCTGCGTGTGCGGGACGTCGACGAGGCCATGAAGGTCATCGCCGCCGAGCCCATCCACGCCGCGGTCATCGACATGGAACTGCCCATGCGTCGCACCGCCAGCCCGAGCAACCCGTCGCAGGACGCGACGCCCGACACGAACCCGCGCCCCACGGAGGGAAGCAAGATGAATCGGCCCGGCCAGGCTCCGCGACCGCAAGGTCAGGTGGAGACCGGCGGGCTGAAGCTGCTGCGGGTCATCCACCGCCTCGACCCCACGCCCCCGGCGGTGGTCGTCCGCGGAAGGATGTTCGACCGTCGCATCGACACGCGTCTGCTCAGCCAGGCGCTGCGACTCGACGTGTTCAGCGTCCTCGATCAGCCCGTCCAGCTCGAGCAGATGCTCGAAGTGCTGCGACGCCTGCTCGAGCGGTACTACGGCGGGCTCTGGCCCGACGACGACAAAGATCACGGACCGTACTACGCGTAGCGCACGCGGCGGCCGATTGATGGGAACAGGTACAGGGAACGCGAACAACTAACGGTTTAATACCGACCCCCGCGACACGGGGGCAGCAAGGAGTATCGACTATGAAGATCAAACCGCTCGGTGACAAGATCCTCGTCAAGCGCCAGGAGGCCGAGACCCAGACCTCCAGCGGCATCTTCCTGCCCGACAGCGCCAAGGAGAAGCCCCAGCAGGCCGAGGTCATCGAGGTCGGCGAGGGCCGCATCAACGAGAAGTCCGGCAACCGCGTCAAGCTCTCGGTCACCAAGGGCGACGTCGTCCTCCTGTCCAAGTGGGGCGGCACCGAGGTCAAGGTCGACGGCAAGGACTACCTGATCGTCACCGAGAACGACGTCCTCGGCATCGTCGAGTGATGACGTCCGTCATCACCGTGACGGCGCACGCCGTCACCGTTTAGCGACGTCCCGCAGGGGCGTGCTTCACACGACACGGAACACACACGCAACCACCCACCATTGGAGTAATCACAATGGCCGCTAAGAAGATCGTTTTCGACTCCGACGCACGCGAGGCTATCCGCCGCGGCGTCAAGCAGCTCGCCAAGGCCGTCAAGGTCACCCTCGGACCCTCCGGACGCGTCGTCGTTCTCGAGAAGTCCTTCGGCTCGCCCACCGTCACGAAGGACGGCGTGACCGTCGCCAACGAGATCGAGCTCGAAGATCCCTATGAGGACATGGGCGCCCAGATGGTCAAGGAGGTCGCTTCGAAGACCTCCAACACCGCCGGCGACGGCACCACCACCGCCACCATCTACGCCGAGGCCATCTACGACGAGGGCCTCAAGAACGTCACCGCCGGCGCCAACGCCAACAGCATCCGCCGCGGCATCGAAGTCGCCGTGGCCAAGGTCGTCGAGGAGCTCGGCAAGATCTCCAAGAACGTCACCACCTCCGAGCAGATCGCCCAGGTCGGCACCTGCTCGGCCAACCAGGACAAGACCATCGGCTCCATCATCGCCGAGGCCATGGACAAGGTCGGCAAGGACGGCGTGATCACCGTCGAAGAGGGCTCGACCCTCGAGACCCACGTCGAGC
The DNA here is from genome assembly GCA_016125285.1 of Phycisphaera sp. Classification (GTDB taxonomy): domain Bacteria; phylum Planctomycetota; class Phycisphaerae; order Phycisphaerales; family Zrk34; genus RI-212. The sequence continues at coordinate 9,267 of WGMA01000056.1, read as the reverse complement.
TCGTCGAAGGCATGCAGTTCGACAAGGGCTACCTCAGCCCCCACTTCGTCACCGACGTGACCTCCATGTCCGCCGAGCTCGAGGACGCCTACGTCCTGATCCACGAGAAGAAGATCAGCTCCGCGAAGGACATCATCCCCGTCCTCGGCAAGATCGCCGAGCAGGGCAAGGCGCTGCTCATCATCGCCGAGGACGTCGACGGCGAAGCGCTCGCGACCCTCGTCATCAACAAGCTGCGCGGCATCCTCAAGGTCGTCGCCGTCAAGGCGCCGGGCTTCGGTGATCGCCGCAAGGCCATGATGCAGGACATCGCCACGCTCACCGGCGGCACCGCCATCATGGAAGAGCTCGGCATCGACCTCGAGAAGCTCGAGCTCAAGGACCTCGGCCGCGCCAAGCAGATCGTCGTCGACAAGGAGAACACGACGATCATCGAGGGCGCCGGCAAGTCCGCCGACATCAAGGGCCGCATCGACGCCATCAAGGCCGAGCTCGACGTCACCACCTCCGACTACGACCGCGAGAAGCTCCAGGAGCGCCTCGCCAAGCTGTCCGGCGGCGTCGCGCAGATCCACGTCGGCGCCGCGACCGAGGCCGAGATGAAGGAGAAGAAGGGCCGCGTTGAAGACGCCGTGCACGCCTGCCGCGCCGCCGTCGAAGAGGGCATCCTGCCGGGTGGCGGCGTCGCCGTCCTCCGCGCCCGCAAGGCCCTCGAAGGCGCCAAGAAGGGCCTGACTGATGACGAGGCCGTCGGCGTCGACATCGTCTGGCGAGCCCTCTCCGCCCCCATCAAGCAGATCGCCTCCAACGCCGGCCTCGACGGCTCCATCGTCGCCCAGAAGGTCGAAGAAGCCAAGGACAACAACTTCGGCTACAACGCCCTGACCGGCGACTACGGCGACATGCTCAAGTTCGGCGTCCTCGTCCCCACCAAGGTCGAGCGCAACGCCCTCCAGAACGCCGCGTCCGTCGCAGGACTCCTCCTCACGACCGACGCCCTGATCTCCGACATCCCCGACAAGAAAAAGGGCGGCGGCGGCGATCACGACCATGACTTCTGATAGATAAATGGCTACACTATTAGCCATAAGAATATCGCTCGAATACGGCGGGTCAGTTAGGACTGCCCCGCCGTTTTTCTTTTACTGAATGGAGGTTGTGATGGCCAAGGAAGACAAAGCGAGGATTCGCGTATTCTTTGCTGAGCTCGAAGGCAACAACGAAACGCTTCAGCAAAGTCTCTCCTCAATTGCAGCTGCAGTAAACAGGACTTTTCAGCCGGATACTCGCATCATCAAAGTTTTGCCAAATGCGGAAGATTTGGACGAAGATGAATTGATCGAGCTTGCGAATAGTGAACTCGAAGAAGAGTCGGTTGACGAAGTGGTGACACAAGAAACCCCAAGGAAGAAGTCGAAGAAGAAGAAATCTAAGCCCCCGACCTACAAACACGTTGATTTGGACTTACGTCCCAAGGGCAAGGATGCGCTTAAAGATATTTACACTCAGAAGAAACCCAAAACCGACCAAGAACGCGTAACTTTGTTTACACACTATTTGCAGCATGTATTAGGGTTGTCTGACATCGACATCGATCACATGTATACGTGCTTCAAGGACGTTGGCGCGAAAGTCCCATCAAATATCGGCTCCGTTATCAATAACACATCCGCACGTAAGGGTTGGCTTGATACGTCAAATATGTCCAAGCTACGGGTGACAAGCCAAGGCGAGAACTTCGTTGAGCACGATCTGCCTCGCAGTGAGTAGGCTGATGTATGGAACCAGACTTAGAACAATTCTGCCTTGGCCTCGCGTCACTCGAACTCACGAACGTAGAGCGAGCTCTCGGGATTATTTGGTTCTTCGATCAAAAGGATCCTGGCTATGCAATGTCATCGGGAGCAATCGCAAGAATAATGCACGATGCCGGTCTTGGTTCGCCGCACTCTACACGCCTAGGGGAAGCGTTAAAGAAGTCCGGCCATGTCAATGCTAAATCAGCGGGCTTCTATCTCAAAGTCACATCGCGCGCAGCTTTGCGAACAAAATTCGGCACGGCAATAGACGGGATCATGCCATCGGTTGATCAGCGATTGGGGTATATCCCTGAGGCCGTATGGCATGGCACACGAGGTTACATTGAACGTGTAGCATCACAGATTAACGGATCGTATCAGTACTGTTTTTATGATGGCGCCTCTGTTCTTGTAAGGCGTCTTGTCGAGACTTTGATTATTGATGCCTATTGTCACGCGAATCGCGCCGACGAAATCCGCGATGGCGATGGCAACTATTTCATGCTGCAGCAGCTTATCCTTAAGGCGTGCGATAAGAATGGAATTGGCATAGGTCGGGATGCAAAGAAGGCGCTTCATTCAATTAAGCAACTAGGTGATAGATCAGCTCACAATCCACGATACACGGCTGTAAAGGCTGATCTGGAGAACATCCAATCGGGAGTGCGCGTTGTAGTGGACGAACTCGTTAACCTTGCGGGGTTTCGTTGATTGTTTGGTGGTGGGTGACGGGCCGGGTGCCCGGGGCGACTCCAACCCATCACCGCAAACGGGTGTGCCACGGGCCTTAGCCCGTGCCCCTCCGCACACGCCGATCAACCGCGACGCGGCGGTATCATGTCCGCATCACGCAAGTCGAAAGGGGGCGCGATGAACTGTCCACGGTGCGACGCGGCGTTGAAGAAGGAGATGCGGGAGGACGTGACCATCGACGTCTGCCCGAAGTGCGCAGGCGTCTGGCTCGACCGCGGTGAGCTCGACCACATCGCCACCGCGATGCGCGACGCGCAGCGCTCGCGCGAAGACCTCGTCGACTTCGCCTTCGGCATGCTCGAACTGTTCACCCACCGCTGGTGAAGCCGTCGCTCGCCGACCCCGCGCGCTCGGCCGCTTACGATCTGACGTACAATCGCCCCCATGCCTGATGACACGCCGGTCGCATCGTCGCGGATCGACACGATGTACGTGCGCGTCGCGCAGCTGCGCACGTGGATCGGCGGGCGGCCGCTGACCAACGCGTCGGGCTTCTTCTTTCAGCACGACAAGTTCCTCTACCTCGTGACGGCCCGGCACGTCGTGATCGACCAGGCGACGCGGCACTTCCCCGACCGCCTGCTCGTCTCGCTGCACAAGGACGCCGCGAACCTGCCGCAGCGCAACGACCTGTCCGTGCCGCTGTATCACAAGGGCGTGCCGCAGTGGTTTCAGCACCCGCGCTTCGGCCGGGCCGACGTCGTCGCCATCGCGATCAACGACCCGCATGCGCTCAGCGAGCACTTCGTCGACACGTTCAACGCCGCGGACATCGTCGGCTCCGACCAGACGCTGCCGCTCGGACAGCAGGTGTTCATCCTCGGCTTCCCGCTCGGCTTTCACGACACGTTCAACAACCTGCCCATCGTCCGCAGCGCGACGATCGCCAGCTCCTTCTCGCACCCGTTCAAGAACGAGCCGTACTTCCTGACCGACTGCCGGCTGCACCGCGGCATGAGCGGCTCGCCGGTCATCTACCGCCCCGACCCCGCGCCCGGCGCCGCGCCCAACACCGCGCCGAACTGGCGGCTGCTGGGCATCCACACCTCGGCGCTCGACGTGTCCGACCGCGACCCCAGCCAGGACGAACGCCTCGCGCTGAACATGACGTGGTACGCCTCGCTGCTGCCCGAAATCCTGCCGCAGTAGCCGGGACGCAACGCCCCACAGCCGTGGCGCCCGGCGATTTTCCGCGCGTCTTCGGACAGCCGGGCCCGTGCGTCGTTCTTCTGACGGACGTACCTACCGATCCAGGAGACGAGCGATGCAGACACGACGAACGATGCTGATGGCGACGGCGGGGTTGATCCTCGGAACGACTGTGAAGCGCGCGTGGGCGAAACGCGTCGCCCCGCCGGAGGTCAAGCCGGTGGAGATGGACGGCGTGATCTACAGCGCCCACCACGGACGCGGCGACGACGGCAAGGCGTTCGTCGCGTCGATCGAGGGCAAGCCAAAGGACGGCAAGGCTCAGGCGTGGCGCAAGGAGATCTACCGCATCGTCTACAACCAGAACCTCGAGAAGGACGTGCAGGAGAAGTTCATCACGAAGCTCACCGCGTCACCGAACGACGGCAAGCTGTTGATCGACGCCGAGCGCGGCCGCCAGTTCACACTCGACGTCAAGACGCTCGAGGTCGTCGAGGTGAAGCCTTCTCGCTGACGGCCGGGCCGGGATGACGTCGCATCCCGGCTGTGACTTGCCTCGATCCACCCCGCTACAATGCAGCCCTCGCGCGGCGTCGGAGCGTCCGGCGCGGCGGGCACATTCCTGTTCATCGGTGGATCGATCATGAATCACGCGCGTCTCGTCATCGCCGTCGTCCTGCTGTCCCTGGGCTGCCTCGCTACCGTCCGCGCCGACGACGAGTGGAAGCCCGACGAAGGGTTCCGCAGCCTCTTCAACGGCCGCGACCTGACCGGCTGGTGCTTCCGACCCAAGCCCAAAAAAGACGACCCGAAGCCCGGCCCGGTCAGCGAAGACTTCACCGGCAAGACCGAGACACGCGACGGACGCTACATCGCCAAAGACGGCGTGTTCATGATCAAGTTCCCCGACGAGCAGGACCGCCTGACCGGGCAGATCTGGACCGTCGAGGAATTCCCGAAAGACTTCACGCTCAAGCTCGAGTTCCGCGCCAGCGTCGGGGCCGACAGCGGCATCTTCCTCCGCAAGCCGCAGCTGCAGTGCCGCGACTACCTCGTGGCCGGTCCTTACAAGGAGCTCAAGAAGTACAAGCCGCAGGACTGGAACGAGATCATCGTCGTCGTGAAGAACAACGTGGCGCACTGCACGTGCAACGGCGAGTTGCTGGAGGACGCGCTGCAGCTGCCGGAGACCGGCCCGATCGGCCTGGAAGGCGACCGCGCGACGCTGGAGTACCGGCGTATTCAGATCAAGACGGACTGATAGTCTATTGCTCAATCCGCGTTGGGCTCGGCCCCCTGCGCGACCCCCGCTCGTGCCGCGCGAGCACAGCCGACGTGTGTCGCGGCGGATTGAACCGCAGGTTCAAGTCTGCGCGCTCCGCACGAACCCGCGCTGACCCAGCCGGGCTCGGATCCAACGCGCCGACGGGTCTTCACTCCGTCACGGCGGCATGGATACAATGGACGTGGTCCATCACTTCACCGACCGCGTGGAGCCAACGTACATGACCATGAATCGGTTCGGCGTCCTGCTGATCCTCACCGTGCTGCTCGGGGCGGCGGGCCCGACGCTCGCGGCGAAAGGCAAGCACAAGCACCACAGGCCGGGCAACGCACCCGACGCCAAGGCGCCGGCCGACCCCGCGCCGGACGCGAGCGCCGCCGCGGACCGTCCGTCACGTCCCGATCGGTCGTTCGTCGTCTACGAGCACATCCACAACCGAGGCCGACCCGACGACCTGACGCCGTTCGGCCTCACGCCGATCGAGCTGTGCTACAACACGAAGACGAAGCAGTCGGTCACGGCCAGCGTGACCGCGAAGCTCAAGGACTACGACGGGCCGATCGTCTTCGACATCGAGAAGACCAACCGCAACGATCACAACCTGAGCAGCGGCCACCTCAAGGACGTGGTCAAGTGGGCGCACGAGGCCGTGCCGGGCTGCAAGGTCGGGCTGTACGCGGTGGGCCCGTCGAACCTCACGCCGATGAAGCGTCCGGTGGAGAAGGTGGTCGACGCGTTCTATCCGTCGATGTACGTGCACAACACCAACCGCCGCGCGTGGGCCAACACGGCGCGGAAGCTCGTCACACAGGGCCATCGCGCGCACAAGCCGGTGTACCTGTTTCTGATGCCCAAGTTCCACGGCCGAAAGGGCGGCGAGATGCCGCAGAGCTTCTGGAAGTACCAGCTGGAAACCGCCCGCCGCGTCGGCGCCGACGGCGTGGTCATCTGGTCCAGCGACCGAGACAGGTGGGGCGAGCACGCCGGGTGGTGGGAAGCGACGAAGCGGTTCACGAAATCGCTCAAGCCGACCGCGCCGAAGTCCGCGACCTGAACACGCGTCGACACACCGCCGGCTCGGATTGCACGAGCAGGTATGATGGCTTGGTGCCGAGGCCGGACTTGAACGTGCGCGGCATTGCGGGGACCTACGAGACCGACCAATTGAATGGTGATTCCGGAACAGCTTGTGCAATCGGCGTCCTCGTGATGGGCACGGGGACTTATGTATTGTGGATGGTCTACTGTAGTTGGCGGGATAACCGTGCGGCGCGATTCTGGCCTGGCGTGCTCGGCGAGGTGGTCGGCCGGGACGTCAATCGCGAGTCCAGTGAAGGGGTGAGCTACACGGAGATCAAGGTTCGATTTGAATACACGGTCGACGGGCAGTTGTACACCGGGACCAACCGGTACGTCACCGACTACGCGACGGAGAGTCCAGCGGCGACTCAAGCGTTGAGCAAGACGACCGCCGGGTCTGCGATCGAGGTGTATTACGATCCGGCCAAGCCTCACATCGCACGTGTCGAGCGCGAGGTGGGCGACTGCAATACGTCATTGATGTGGGGTTGCATCGCTCTGCTGATCATCGCGACCGGTGGCGTACCGCTGGCCTGGTCGATTATCCAATGGCTGGACTGAAGCCCGCGCATGGAAGGTCACGTTGGTTTGTGTGTCGCATGGGGCTTTGCCCCGTGCGCGACCCCCACGACAGGATTGTGTCGCTCCTCGACCTAGAATCACGCATGGAGTCGACACCCGCGAAACCACCCCGGCGTACGCGAAGGTTTATCGCGATCGTCGTGGTGGAGTTATGCCTCGTGGCGGTGGCCGCGGTGTTGTCCATGCCGAAAGACGGCCCGCCGTCGATCGACGCGCGGCGCATCGTGTCCGTTGAGGTGCGCATGTACGACCCGCTGACCAGCGGCGTCGTGCGTCGTTCGTCAACCGACCGCGCGGTGATCGAGACCCTGGCGACGCTGCTGTCGCACGCCGAGCCCGTCGAGGACCATCGCTGCGTCGCGATGAGCCGCATCACCTTCATCGGCCCGGGCGACCGACGCACCGCGATCGCGCTGCTGCCCGGCCACGAGGCCGCGTACTACCAGCTTGCGCGACGCGGCTTCTACCGCTTCCCGCGCCGGCCGTTCGTCGACCGCATGATCGCCATGGGCTACGAGCCCGCACAGATCGACCTGGGGTACCCCGACGCACCGGCCGACGCATCCACGCCACCCGCGACTCCGCGTTAATGCAACACGACGCAGATTCATATCGAACCGGCGCGCAACGAAAACCCCGGCACGCGTGGGGCGCGCCGGGGTGATGGGTTGTCACGTCGAGATGACGGTGGGTGGTGTGGGCTTACCAACCGTTGCGGCCGTGTCGTCCGTAGCCGTTGCCGCCGCCGCCGCGGGGGCGGGCTTCGTTGACGTTGAGCGTGCGGCCTTCGAGCTCGACGCCGTTGAGCGACTGGATGGCCTTCTCGGCCGCGTCGTCGTCCGGCATGGACACGAAGGCGAACCCGCGCGGCCGACCGGTCTCGCGATCGGAGGGCACGTGCACCTCCTGGATGTTGCCGAATCGGCCGAACTCGGCCTCGATGGTGGCGGGGGAAGTTTCAAAGTTCAGGTTGCCGACGTAGATGCGCATGGGAGAACCTCCAAGCATCAATAGGTAGCTTCGCGACGCTTGGAGACCAACACGGACACAAGCCAATCGGAAGGGAGTTATCTGGTGAGCCTAGGCGTGCCGATCGCGCGTGTCGAACCGGCGGGGCGCGCGTCGCGCTGGTTGCGGCGTGCGCACGACTCGGCGCGATACCGATTTTGCGTCGCCCTTTCGCGCTCGTTCAAGTCCCGTGCGCGCCCCTGCGATCGCTTTTCGCGCCCTTTTGCGCCCCGTTTCGGCCCCGTCGAAGCGCGTTTTTTGTACGTCCGCGCGCCCGTCAAAATGACGTAAGTCGCGTGATTGTCGACATGTTATCGCATCGGAGCGCCGTAAGTCCTTGTTCCGGCGTGTCGGCGCGGTGCGGGCGCGGCGGCGGCGCGCTCGCGGAGGGCGATACCGGTTTTTCATCACGCGTGTCCGTGCGCCGCAGCGGCGCGCAGGGGTTTCCAGAAAACCCGGTAACCGCGTGTCAGGTCACGTACAATGCATGACGGAGTCGCGACGTATCGGGGTCGCGGTGATTGGGGTGTGGATCAGATCACGGGTCACGAGTTGACCGGGAGTGGACACGATGAGTGACAACTACAAGGTGCCGGGTATCGGTGACGACGACGCGGCGGCGGACGCGCTGGAGCAGGGCGTGACGGACGACATCCGCTCGGACGAGCTCGACGAGCTGGCCAACGCCGCGGCGGGCGACGATGCGGACGTCGATGCGCTGACGGAGGCGATGTCGAGCGACCTGGGCGCGGACGACACGCTGGACCCGTCCGAGGCGTTCGACATCGACGATGATGATGACGACGATAAGTGAGCGGCGTGCGTCGGCGTAGGTGGCGCGGCGTGCGGCGCTGACGTGTGGCGACACGCGGCGTGTCAGTGGCGTCGCATGCGTTTGGGGCCGTCGCCCTGTTGATCGGCGCCGTGTCCGGTCTGCTGATGGGTCTGGTCGTCGCGTTCGGTCTGTTTGCGGCGTTGATCAGGGGCGCGGTCGCGGCGTTCGTTGATAACGCGATTGCCCGTGCCACCACCGAGCAGACGACGGAGAAGGTCGATCAGTCCCATGTGAGGCTCCCGGCTTAGAGAGAAAGTCGATCGCAAAAAAAGACCCCGACACACCGGTAGGCGTGCCGGGGTTTTGTGTTGTCATTGGCCGAGGCCGCTGGGATTACCAGCCGCCGCGATCGCGACCACCACCACCGCCGCCGCCGCGGTGACCGCCGCCGCCGCCACGATGACCGCCGCCACCGCCGCGGTTGCCGCCACCCTCTTCACGGGGACGGGCCTCGTTGACGTTGAGCGTGCGGCCGTCGAGGTCGACGCCGTTGAGGCCGTCGATGGCCTTCTGGCCGTCCTCGGCGCTGTCCATCGTCACGAAGGCGAAGCCGCGCGGGCGACCGGACATGCGGTCGGTGGGCACGTGCACTTCGGTCACGGAGCCGAACTTGCCGAACTCCGCTTCGATGGTGTCCTGGGTGGTGTTAAACGACAGATTTCCGACGTAGATGCGCATTGGTATATCCTCCAAGCGTCTGTGTTTCTTCACGAGGAGCTTGGAGTCCAACTAGGGCGCCAGTCGATCGGGAAGGGAAGTAACGTGCGTCACGGTAG
>WGMA01000069.1 GCA_016125285.1 Phycisphaera sp. | reverse complement strand
TTCGATCAGATGCGCCTTGGCGGCGTCGGACACCGGCCGCTTGAGAGCGGTGAGGATGTCCTTCATCTCGTACGGCGCCGAGCGGGGATAGATCAGCAGGTGCAGGTGTTCGGGCATGATCACGTAGGCCCACACGGCGAGGTTCAACGCGTTCCGCGCTGCGTCGATCGCTTCGATCACCCAGCGACGCGAGCGGTCGCGGTTGAGCATCGGCCAGCGGCGATAGCACGAGAAGGTGAGGAAGTGCGCGTGTCCCGGGACGTTGTACGACTGGCGGCGTTTGCGGGGTGAGGCGGGCATGCCGCATTGTAGTCGATTGGTGGCCAAGGATGGTTGACGCGTACGGAGGAGCACGGTCCAGAGACCGTGGTACACCCGTTTGCGGTGTGAAGCGGTCATTCCGGGTTGTAGTTGATTGGTGTTCAAGGATGGTTGGCGCGTACGGAGGAGCACGGGCTGGGGCCCGTGGCACACCCGTTTGCGGTGATGTCGGGCGGCCCTTTGAAAAATATATCATCGGTACTTGTATGCGTAGGTCGGTGCGCTATACTTCGGCCGGAACGTGGTCAAAGGGCACGTAACACCGAAAGGCCCTCCTTTGATCTGCGTGGCCGTAATATCAATATTTGAAGAGCTTTGCGCCGTGCGTGGCGGTGGGGGTCTGGCTTTGGGCCGGGCTTGCTGTCGTGGCGCGGGGTGATGGGCTGGACAGGACTTTGACGGGCACACCAACCCGGCCGGGTGACCGGTCGACAGGCAGGAGTGATCGCTATGCACAGGCAGATTTCGAGGATCGTGTGGGCGTTGGCGGTGATGGCGTTGGGGGTCGGCGTCGGGCCGGCGGGCGCGGCGGACGGGACGTACAAGGTGTTCATCTACGCCGGTCAGTCGAACGCGCAGGGCAAGGCGCACATCGACACGGCGAAGGTGCAGGCGGCGATGCCGGAGCTGGCGGAGCTGTACAAGGGGCGATTCAAGGACGGCGACTTCGTGGTGCGGGACGATGTGTTTTACCGGTATGGGTCGCAGGGGCCGGAGGGTTCATTCGGGCCGCTGAAGATCGGGATGGGGTCGTACCGTTTCGGCGCGGACTTCGAGTTCTCGTCGATGATGGGGGATCACTTCAACGAGCCGGTGGTGATCAGCAAGACGGCGTACGGCGGCAACGCGCTGTGTCAGACGTTCCGCCCGCCGTCGTCGGGTCTGCCGAGCGAGGCGGCGCTGGCGGAGGAGCTGGCGAAGGCGCGCGACAAGATCACCAAGCAGAACGCGCAGCGTAAGCAGAACACGCCGCTGCCGACGATGGAGGACATCAAGGGCAGGTACGGCATGCTGTACCGTCAGATCCTTGCGGACTACAAGGAGGTGACGGAGAACGTGAGCAAGTATTTCCCTCAGCTGGCGGGGATGAAGCCGGAGCTGGCGGGCATCGTGTGGTTCCAGGGTTGGAACGATCAGTACGGCGGGCAGGACGAGTACAAGTCGAACATGGAGAACCTGATCCGCGATCTGCGGAAGGATTTGAACGCGCCGAAGCTGCCGTTCGTGATCGTGGCTATGGGGCAGAACGGGTCGACGCCGGCGGCGGGGGCGATGCAGACGATCCAGGAGGCGCAGATGTCGATGAACGACGTGCCGGACTTCAAGGGGAACGTGCTGGCGTTCCGTTCGGACGTGCTGGTGGACAAGATCGCCGAGAAGTACGGCACAGAGAAGGACCGCGCGGCGCGCGAGCGTGACAAGGAAGCGGCGAAGACGTACATGGCCGACGGCGGGTATCACTACTACGGCAGCCCGATCTGGTACACGCGCATCGGCAAGGCGGCGGGCGAGGCGATGCTCGGACTGCTGAAGAATCAGGGGAAGTAGGCGGAGGCGCGGGCGGGAGCGGGCGCCGCGCGGGGGACGGCGGCGCCCGCTGGTGGTATCGAGAAGATCCTGAAATCGCGAGTGGATTGCCCAGCCTCGCGTGTCGTGCGGGGTATCATTTAATCAAGGTGCGCCCCTGGAGGGGGTTGGCGTACGGGCATGCGGCCAGGGTGCGGTCGCAGTGAGTGAGTAAAGGAGCAGTGGTATGAGGATTCGTCATACGTGGGTCGGGCTGGTGGCGGTGTGTGTGACGCTGACGTGGTCGGCGTGGTCGGGCGCGGCGGGCAAGACGTGCCCGGCGAACGGGAAGCTGAAGGTGTTCGTGCTGGCGGGGCAGTCGAACATGGTGGGGTATGGCACGGTGTCGGGCGACAAGCCGGGCACGATGGAGACGTGCGTGAAGGCGAACCCGAAGGACTACGGGAAGCTGGTGGACAAGGACGGCAAGCCGGTGGTGCGCGACGACGTGTGGGTGGTGAACCTGTCGAACAAGGACAAGGAAAAGACGGGTTGGCTGACGACGGGTTTCGGCGGGAACAACGACGGGCAGCACATCGGGCCGGAGTACGGGTTCGGGTTCGCGGTGGGCGACTACTACGAGGACCCGGTGCTGATCATCAAGTGCGCGTGGGGCGGGCGGTCGCTGTATCACAATTTCCTGCCGCCGAGCGCCGCGGAGTATCCGACGCCTCAGAAGGACGGCGACATGGGATTCCACTACGCGGAGGTGGTGCGGATCGTGAAGCTGGTGACCGGCGACCTTCAGACGTACTTCCCCGACTACAACGGCAAGGGCTACGAGATCGTGGGGTTCGGCTGGCATCAGGGCTGGAACGACCGGATCAACCAGGACGCGGTGGACGCGTACGAGTCGAACCTGGTGCACTTCATCAAGGACATGCGTAAGGACCTGGGCGTGGCGGACCTGCCGTTCGTCAGCGCGAACAGCGGGATGAGCGGGTGGGACGTGCCGGCGCGTTACAAGGCGAAGGTCGAGAAGCACGTCACGGCGCAGCTGGCGCCGGGCGATCCGCAGAAGCACCCGGAGTTCAAGGGAACGGTGGCGGGTGTGGAGACGCGTGACTTCGCGCGGACGAAGGAGCAGTCGCCGTCCAGCCAGGAATTCCACTGGAACCGCAACTGGGAATCGCAGTACCTCATCGGCAAGGCGATGGGCGAGGCGATGGTGGGGCTCGAGGAGGGCCGCGCATCGGCGCGGTGATTCGGGCGTCGCGGTTTGCGGAGTCGGCGCGTGTCCCGCCTCGGCGGAGGCGCGGCCGGTATTCAACAACGTATTCCGGTTCTCGGAAAGTCTGCACGACATAGGAACGACATCTTTATGAGATTCACCAATCGCTGTGTGTCCGTGTGTCTGTTGGTGGCGCTGTCGCTGACGGGGGCGTGGCCGGGGCCGGCGGGTGCGGCGCCGAAGAAGCCGGTGATCCCGGACTTCACGCAGGGCGACGCGATCCCCGAAGACGCTCAGCACGACTGGAACCTGGGCGCGACGGGGGCGCGGGGTTGGATGTACAGCGAGCGCCTCACGACGATCGACGCGCGGCAGATCCGCATTACCAAGGTGGACCGCGGGTCGCCGGCGGACGGCGTGCTGGCGGTGGGCGACGTGATCCTCGGCGTGGGCGGCTGGGCGTTCACGCAGGACCCGCGCACGGAGTTCGGCAAGGCGCTCACCGAAGCCGAGAAGACGGAGAACGGCGGGAAGCTGTCGCTGATCCGCTGGCGTGCGGGCAAGACGGAGACGGTCGTCGTGAAGCTGCCGACGCTCGGCACGTACAGCGCGACGGCGCCGTTCGACTGCCCCAAGTCGAAGCGGATCTTCGAGGAGGGCTGCCGGACGCTGGCGTCGCGCGTGGCGGATCCCAAGTACCGCGCGGGGCCGATCGAGCGGAGCCTCAACGCGCTGGCGCTGCTGGCGAGTCGGAATCCCGAGTACATGCCGCTGATCAAGAAGGAAGCGGCGTGGGCGGCGGAGTTCACCACCAACGGCTACAAGACGTGGCACTACGGATACGTGATCACGTTCCTCGCCGAGTACGCGATGGCGACGGGCGACGACTCCGTCCTGCCCGGGCTCCGGCGGCTCGCGATGGAGAGCGCCGAAGGCCAGAGCATCGTCGGTTCGTGGGGCCATCGGTTCGCCAACGAAGACGGCCGGCTCGGCGGGTACGGCATGATGAACTCGCCGGGCGTACCGCTGACGATCGGCCTCATCCTCTCGCGGAACGCCGGCGTCAAGGACCCCGTGATCGACCTCGCCATCGAGCGCAGCGAGCGGCTGCTGCACTTCTACATCGGCAAGGGCTGCATCCCGTACGGCGATCACGATCCGTGGATGCAGACGCACGAGGACAACGGCAAGTGCGGCATGGTCGCGGTGATGTTCAACCTGCTGAACAACGCCGAGGGCGCGTCGTTCTTCACGCGCATGTGCGTCGCGTCGCATAGCGCCGAGCGCGACTGCGGTCACACCGGCAACTTCTTCAACATGACGTGGGCGATGCCCGGCGTGGCGCTGTCCGGGCCGAACGCGACCGGCGCGTGGATGAAGGAGTTCGGCTCGTGGTACTTCGACCTGTCGCGCCGCCCCGACGGGTCGTTCGTGCACCTCGGCCCGCCCGAGACGCGCAACGACAAGTACGCGAACTGGGACTGCACCGGCGCGTTCCTGCTGGCGTACGCCATGCCGCTCAAGTCGCTCTACCTCACCGGCAAGCGCCCGGCGATCGTCCCGCAGATCGACACCGCGACGGCGGAGAGCCTGATCAGCGACGGCCGGGGATGGAACAACAAGGACCGCAACAGCGCCTACGACGCGATGAAGGAGCAGGAGCTGATCGATCGCCTGTCGAGCTGGTCGCCGATCGTGCGCGAGCGCGCCGCGATGGCGATCGGCCGCATGGATACGCCGCCCGTGTCGACGCTGATCGGCATGCTCGACGCCCCGCGGATCGAGACGCGCTACGGCGCGTGCAGCGCGCTGGAGCAGCTCAAGGCCAAGGCCGCCGACGCCGTGCCCGCGCTGCGCAAGACGCTCAAGCACGAGGACCTCTGGCTGCGGATCAAGGCCGCCGAGGCGCTGGGCGGGATCGGTCAGCCGGCGATGGTCGCCGTGCCCGACCTGCTGACGATGCTCGCGGCCGAGCCGTCGAAGTCCGACCCGCGCGCCATGGAGCAACGCTACCTCAGCTTCGTGGTGTTCGGTCAGATGCTGCAGCGCTCGCTCGACGGCGTCGACCGCGACCAGCTGCGCGACGCCGTGCGCGCCGGACTCCGCAACCAGGACGGCCGCGCCCGCGGCGCCTACGCCAGCGTCTACAAGAACCTCAGCTACGACGAGATCAAGCCGCTGCTGCCGGCGATCTACGAGGCGATCGTCACGCCCGCGCCCAGCGGCGTCATGTTCGCCAACAACATCCGGCTCAGCGGCCTCGAGCTCTTCGCCAAGCACCACATCCGCGAAGGCATGCCGCTGTGCCTCTCGATCCTCGACATCGACGAGTGGGGCAAGCAGGACCGCATCAAGCGCGGGCTCAAGGCCCTCGAGCAGTACGGCCCGGCCGCGAAGGAGATGCTCCCGCAGCTCCACCAGCTCGAAAAGGCCCTGCTCGCCCACCGCGAAGCCAAGAACCTCAAGCCCGAGATCGAGCAGACGCAGAAGACCATCAAGAAGATCGAAAGCGCCACCGGCACGATCGAGCTGCGCAGCTTGAAGTCATAGGGCGTCGGCTCACTTCTGGCCGACGAGTTCGACGAAGTTGCCATCGGGGTCTTTAACCAGCGCCAGGAACGTGCCGCCGCCGAGGTCGGCCGGGCCCTTGGCGAGGGGCTTGACGTCATGCTCGGCGGCGCGGGCGAGGGCGGCGTCGATGCTCTTGACGAAAAGCGTGATGTAGCTCAGGCCGTAGGTCGAGTGGATGTAGGACTGGTCGGCGAGCTTGCCGGGCGCTTCGGGGAACGACATGAGCTTGATGGACGTGGCGCCGGGGCCTTCGGCGAGCTTGACGACGCGGACGTTGCCGGGCTGGTTGTCGGTCAGGCCGACGGCGGTGAGCAGCGGCGCGCCGACGCTGAAGCCCTTGACCTCGGTGGCGCCGAGGACGTCGGTGTAGAAGGCGACGGTCTTGTCGACGTCGCGGCAGACGATGCCGAAGTCGACGGTGGGGCGTGTGAAGGGCGAGGCGTCGGCGGCGGGCTCGGCGGCGCGAACGGGCGCGGGGGCGCTCGACGCGCTCAGCGCGAGGCCGGCGGCGACGCCGGCGAGCAGCAGGGCGATCTTCCAGGCGAGCGTGGACGGCGTGCGGCGCGGGTGCGTGATCATGTCAGCGGCTCCGGGTAATCGAGGATTTGAAGGGGCGGATGATTATCGCAGGGGTGCGGCGTGAATCAAATGCGCGGCGCATGGCGCGACCCCGGGGCATGCCTGCGCCGGGCCTTTTTCGTGGATGGTGGAGATCACACGTAGCTGAGCTTGCACTTGGGGATGCGGCCGTGCTCGTCGAAGAGGATCAGGTCGTTGTCGCCGTCGGCGTTGAGGTACGGCTCCGGCAGGTAGTAGTCGGACTGCGGAGGCACCTTGCGGCCGGTGGAGGTGGCGACGAAGTAGCGGCCGAGGTTGTGGCCGTTGAGGTAGACCTGGCCCTTGGTCGCGGTGGCGATGTGCAGCATGAGCGGGGCGCTGGTGTCCTTGACCTTGAACGTGCTGCGGTAGAACGCCGGCGACGCGGGCGTGGTCTTCGGGCACTCGCCGTATTCGTTGTCGTTGGGCAGCTGCCACTTGGCGTAGTACCACTCGGCGTCGGCGGTGAGGACCTCGGCGATCTGGTAGACGTTGAGGCAGTCGGCGAGGTCGACGTCGCCCTCTTCGGGGTGGTCGATGAGGCCGAGCGTCAGGCGGTTGGCGCCCTTCTTGATGAACTCGTCGAGGACGACGTAGTGATCGGCGCCGCAACCGACGTCGATGCCGACGGCGCGGTTGTTGATGGTGATGACGCTGCGCGGGCGCGGGCCGTGGAAGTGCAGCACCAGCGGCTCGGGCTTGTTGGTCGTGAGGTTGATCTTCCAGGTGTACTGCGGGTAGAGCCCGCGGTCGTCGACGGTGCACCCGGGCACGAAGCCGGCGAGGTCGAAGGGGTTGATGCGCGGCGCGTCTTCGATGTCGGGCTTGGTCAGGCGGATCGCCTTGACGTCGAGCAGGTGACCGGCGAGGCCCTTGGGCATCGTGAAGCCGAGCCCGCCGGAGAACCGGCCGAGGTTGTCGGCGAGGACGATGATGTCGGACTCGCCGCCGGGGATGCTGACCGTGGAGGCGTCGGCCGACGCGCCGGGGCCCGTGCCGACGGTCTTGAGCAGCTTGCCGTCGTGGTAGAGGTGCAGGCGGTCGGCGCCCCGCGGGATGAGCAGGTTGGCCTTCTTGCCGCGTGAGCGGTTGAGGCGGATGCGGTACCAGCCGTAGCCGAGGTCGGCGGCGCACTGCTCGAGGCTGCGCGGCCCTTCGAGCGTGGCGTAGCGCGGGGCGGTGCCGTCGACGTAGCTGGCGATCCCGGCGTACTCCCACGCGCCGAGGCGCGGGGCGGTCGGGCGGGTCACCTTCGTCTTGCGCGACTTGCTGGCCTCGCCGTCGAGCGCGATCAGCGTGTGGCCCGAGCCGTCGGCCCTCGTGATCGGCTGATTCGCCGCGTCGATGCCGTCGACGTTCAGGTACAGCCCGTCGTCGTGCAGGTACGCGTGATCGACCTGACCCTCGGATAGCACGACGACGGTCAGGTCGTCGTACGGCATCACGACCGGCTCGTCGGCGTCGTCGGCGGGCACGACGCACTCGAGGTGCGTGCCGTCGATGACGGTGATGCCCGTGGACCCGGCCGGGCCGAACAGCACGAGCAGCTTCTTCTGGTGGAACGCCCACGGGCGGAGGTTGGTCAGCTCGAGCTGGGCGACGCCGTCGAGGTTCGCGTCGAGCACGATCCACGCGAGCCGATCTTCGCCGAGGTCGACGGGCAGCGTCTGTCCGTCGGGCGTGATGAGCTCGATCTCGCGCGGCTCCGTGCCGGGGTCGCGTGTCATGAACACGGCGTGTCCCTGCGTGCCGGAGCGCTGGACGACGGACAGGTCGGTCGCGGCGACGGTGTGGTGATCGTCCGGCCGCAGGTGCGCCATGAGCGTTTCGAACTGCGCGAGGAACGTGCAGATGCGTCGGACGCGTCCGTGCGACGGGCCGGGGCGACCGGTCTGGTCGATCGGCGCGTCGGGCGCGTAGGCCTGCGTGACGAACCCGCCGAGGTCGTCGTCGAGCCGGCCGCCGAAGAACGCGGGGTGCGCCCCGGCGACGGCGGGGTTGAGGTTGATCATCGATCCGGCGGCCGACGCGCCGACGATGCGCTTCAGCACGTCGCGCGGCGTGTCCTCCGGCGCGTGCTCCTCGCCCCACACCGGCTGCTCCGACGTCGCGACGTTCATCGCCATCGACGGAGCCAGCGGCTGAAGCAGGCGGAGCTGACGCGACGCGGTAAACAGGTGGCGTTCACCGGCCCACGTGCTGATCGTGCCCTGCACCTGCTGCCAGAGATTGTTGCGATTGATCAGCGGCACGTCGCAGCCGGACTCGCGCAGGAAGCGGTTGATCTGTTGAAGATACCCTTCGGCCTGCTCGTCGTTCTGGCAGACCCATTCGTGCTCGTTCTGCACCAGCAGGATCGGGCCGGGCTGCTGCGCCGACGCCTGCAGGTCCTTGACCTGCTTCATCACGGCGTCGATGTAACGGGCCGCGGCCTGGAGGTACGACGGGCTGTTCTCGCGGAGGCGGGCGCTGGCGTCTTCCTCGCGGCGGTTGCGAGCCTCGTCGATGAGGTCCATGAGCCACGCGGGCAGGCCGCCCATGTCCCAGCCGTCGCCGACGAACGGACCGACGCGGAGGATGCACCACATGTCCAGCTCGTTGACGAGCTCGACGAAGTGACGCAGGTCGCTGTTGCCTTCGAAGCGGAACTCGCCGGGGTGCGGCTCGTGAAGGTTCCACACCACCGCGGTCTCGATGCAGTTCAGCCCGGCGTGCTTCGCGGCGACGAGGCGGGCCCGCCACAGCTCACGGGGCAGGCGCGCGTAGTGCACGGTTCCGCTGACCAGCCAGACGCGGCGACCCTCGATGATGAAGCTTTGCCCGTCGTAACTGATGGCGGCCATACGTGACTTCCCTGCGTGCTGAGGCACTGTCGGCCGAGACTCGGCGTGATCGGGAACGTAGGATAGATTGCTCGTATCTACGTTGCAACTTTCGCCGCCGTTCGACCGGGCGGACGCGTACCGATAATTCTTTTGTGTTGGGATGCTTACCGGCTGCGTGGGGTTACGCCTCGGCCTCCGCGTCGGCGATTGCGGCGTCGGTGTCGGCGATCAACTCGGCGAGCATCGGATGCAGCGGCTCGGGCATCGTGGCGCGGATCGTCGCGGCGTGACGCTCGGCCAGCACACGCGAGCGGTCGATCGCCAGCGTCAGGTCCGCCGGCTGAAGCTTGTCGCGGTCGCGCAGGGCCATGGTCACGGCCTGGAGACCGATGATGTCGGGCACGATCGTCCGCCACGCCTGGCTCTCGGCGTCGGGCGGCAGGGCGACGGCCGAGCGGGCGAACTCGACCCAGCGTCCCAGCAGGGCGGCCCACGTGAGCTTGTGTGCGTCGAGATCGGCCATGTGCGGGCTCGCTATAGGGTGGACATGCCGTAGCGGCGGTACGGAAGGTAGTTTGCGCGGCGTGGGGGCGGCCCGCAAGCGGCGCGCACGCGGCGCGAAATTCCGACGCGGCGGCGTTGTTGTTTGCCCCGGAGCCGATAGGATAGGCGCTCCCGGCCGACTGTCGGCCCGGGGCGCGGGCGCCGCGGCGTCGGCGCGGGTTCCGACCGACCGATGGGACGCGATGGACACACCCAAACGCGACAACCTCGATTACGTCGACCTCGTCCGTTCCGCGGGGTTCACCCGGCTGTTCAACTGCTTCCGCATGGCGATGGCGCCATCGCGGCTGGGGCTGGCGCTGCTGCTGATCATCGCGTCGTACGCCGGCGGCCGCACGCTCGACGTGATGTGGGGCAAGCAGGTCTACGACAACGAGTTTCAGGTCTACTCCACCGGCGCCACGACGATCAACACCACCGACACCGAGGCGTCGCGCGGCGTGTTTGACGCGACGCTCGAGGTCACCATCGCCACCTTTGAGAAGGGTGTCCGCGCTGTCGCCGGGCTGAACTTCGGCTTCGACCAACTCGCCCCCGGCGCCGCGCCCAACGACTCGAGCATCATCGGCGCCTGCCGCACGCTGTTCATCACGATGCCGATGTGGCTGATCTCGTCGCATCCGGCGTATACGTCGGTGTACGCGCTGGTGCTGTTGTTGCTGTGGTCGCTGCTGGGCGGCGCGATCAGCCGACAGATGGCTACCGAGGCGACCATCGGCCAGACGATCTCCGCCGGCGAGTCGATCGCGTTCGTCTGGCGGCGGTGGCTGCGTTACATCTTCGCGCCGGTCCTGCCGATGATCTTCGTGGTGGCGCTCGGCCTGATGCTGGCGATCGCGGGGCTGCTGCTGCGTGTGTGGGGCCTGAACGTGATCGTCGGCGTGCTGTTCTTCCTCGTGCTCGGCATCGCGTTCGTCATGGCGCTGCTGCTGGTGGTGTGGTTCGCGGGCGTGCACCTGCTGTACCCCGGCCTCAGCACCGAGGGCACCGACGCGCTGGAGGTCCTGGCCCGCGCGTTCAGCTACGTGCTGGCCCGGCCGTGGCGTCTGCTGGGCTACACCGTCGTCGCGCTGATCTACGGCACGATCACCTACCTGTTCGTCGGGCTGTTCATCTTCATCATGATCACCGTCGCGCACCTGGCGATGGGCCTCTGGGCCGGCGACGGCTTCAATGACCTGTTCCCCCAGCCGCGCTTCGCGGAGATGCGTCCGGAGATGACCGACACCGCGGCCGGCCCGTACAAGGCCACCGGCGTGCTGATCGCCGTGTGGCTCCGCATCCTCATCGGCGTGCTCGGCGCCTACGCGATCAGCTTCTACTTCGCCGCCTACACGCAGGTCTACCTGCTGCTGCGTCGTTGGACGGACGGCACCGACTGCGCCGAGGTGTTCCTCGAAAACGCTACGATCGCCGTGCCCGTCCGCGACAAGGTCGAGCCCGCCAAGCCCGCCGCGCCCGCCCCCAAGGACGACGCCGACGCCGATAACACGTCGCCCGAAGACGCGTAAAACTTTGCGTCGCACCCACCTCCGCGCAGAATCCCGCGCCAACCCTGCCTAAAATCCTCTGTCGTTTCAATTCTCGTTGTGCGCATTCCGGGGCGATGACATATCAGCTCTCGTGAGTGAAGAAGCCATGAAAATCTCTTCGTTCTCGGCCCCACGCAAGGCCCGTGTTCGCGATGGCCGTCCCACGTCCGCCAAGGCCCGCGAGCCGCTCGACGGACCCGTGTTCGACGATCTCGACGACGAGCCCGTCCTGACCCACGACCTCATCCGGGAACCGGTCGGCGACGTCGACGAGACCCCGCCGCCGCCCGGCCCCACGTCGCTGTCCGCGCCCACGCTGATCGACATGACCACACGCACCACCACCGAAGACATCTCCGCAGCCCCCACCGAAGTGCCCGCGCCGAGCGACGACACCGGCCCGACTCCGCCGGTGCGTCGCTGGGCGTTTTTCCGCTTCCCGACCTGGGCCCAGCGCAAACGCACGCTGCACAAGCAGGCGTGGGCCGTCGTCGTGCTCGTCTACGCGCAGCTGTTCTTCGGGTACTTCTTCCCGCACGACTACCGCAGCGACAGCGAGGCGCACCTGCTGTTCGCGTGGGCCGCGTTCATGGCTCAGACGTTTCTCTATCACGCCGGGCTGGTCGTCGGCGTGATCGCCGCGGTCGCGCTGTGGCGCGGCAAGCACTGCCTGTTCACCCTCGCGATGCCGCTGGCGGTCCTCACCGTTGCGCCCGTCTGGTGGTCCGCCATGCCCAAGACGCCGCAGCCGACCACCGGCCCCGGCGTCAAGGTCATGTCCATCAACCTGCTGATGATCAACCACGACGTCGACGGCATCCTCGACGAGGTCGCCCGCGAGAACCCCGACGTGATCATGCTCCAGGAGTACACCGCGCACTGGCACACGGCGTTTCACACGCGGCTCGGCGAGGACTATCCCTACTTCGCCGGCATCCACCAGGAAGACTCGTTCGGCTCGGCCATCTACTCCCGCGTGCCGTTCACCGAGCGGCCGGTCACGGAGATGAAGCTCGGCGAGATGAAGATGCCGCAGGTGCGGGCGGTGATCGAGATCGACGGCCTGCCCGTCGCGCTCTACAACGTGCACCTGCTGCCGCCGCGCAGCCTCAGCTACACGCGTTACCAGCACCGGCAGTTCGCCGACCTGCTCGAACGCCTCCGCGACGAGCCGCGCCCCGTCGTCCTCGCCGGCGACTTCAACTTCACCGGCTCCAGCCCGATGGCGCGCGACCTCGACATCCGCGGCTACGCCGACACGCACGACCTGGCCGGCGTCGGCGTCGACGCCACCTGGCCCGTCAAGGGCTCGATGCGCTACTGGCCCGTGCCCGGCCTCCGCATCGATCACGTCTTCCTCTCCGACCACCTCACCGCCACGTCGCACCGCACCGGCTACGGCGCCGGCTCCGACCACCGACCCGTCATCACCACCATCGCGCGGCGGGGCGCCTTGCAATGACGAATGACGAAACTCGAATGACGAATCAAATCCCAAATGTTCAAATCCCAATGACCCCGGCTCGGCGAGCGTTGCAACGAAACGGTTGAACATTGGGGCATTCGGGCATTGTTTCGTCATTCGAGTTTCGTCATTCGTCATTCCTTCCCCTATCATGTTCGCCAACGGAGGAATCAACGCATGGCGAACGTGAAGGTGGACCCGGTCGGGCTCGGTGAGACGGAGCTGGTCGCGTCCCTGTACAACCAGATGTTCAAGCCCGCGCGCAACGCGGAGTTCTTCGATCGCCGATTCCTCGGCCGATACAACCCGCTGATCATGATCGCCTCATCCGAGGGACACCCCGTCGGCTTCGCGCTCGGCTTCGAGCTCAAGCCCGGCGTCTTCTTCGAGTGGCTCTACGGCGTGATGCCCGACTTCCGCCGCGCCGGCGTCGGCCGACAGCTCATGGACGGCGTCCACGCCTGGGCCGCGGACCACGAGTACATCACCACACGCCTCGAATGCCAGAACGGCCACCGCGCCCTGATGCACATGTGCATCGAGCAGCGTTACGACGTGGTCGGCCTCCGCTGGGACTCCGACCGCGGCGCGAACCTCGTGATCTTCGAGAAACTCCTCAGCGATATCTGACTCGACGCCGGACCCTGCTGCAATACATCCCGGCGCGAGGCGTTAGTCCTGCAGACACGTCAGCAGTTCCGTCGATCTACAAATCAATCGTTGCGTAGCGCCGTGGTGGTGAGGACCCCTCGGCGTCGCCGCAGTTCTGGAGAGAGGGGCGAACGCCATGCTTTACGAAGACAATGTGATTGTGCGCGCCGTGCTGATCTGCGCCGATGTGGTGCGGATGGTGGCCAAGTGCCTGTACACGGGGCGGATGAAGGACTGACCGACGCCCGGCGTCAGATCAGTCCGCCGGGACGCACCGGCCTGTCGCCCAGTCGCGCAGACGCTGCACGTGCTCGGCCATCGTGACCGACAGCGGGGGGCTCGTCTTCAGCGCGTGGACGACGGTGTCGGTCTCGGGGCGCGCCTTGCGTGACGCGGCGTCGTGGCTCGCGGCGATGATCGCCTGCTCGATCTCCGAGCCGGTGTAGCCTTCGGAAGCGTCGGCGAGCTGTTCGACGTCGAACGTGCCGGGGTTCAGCCCACGCTTGAGCAGGTGGATGCGGAAGATGTCGCGGCGGACGTTGCGCGCGGGCAGGTCGACGAAGAAGATCTCGTCGAAACGCCCCTTACGCAGCAGCTCCGGCGGCAGGGCCTCGATGTTGTTGGCGGTGGCGAACAGGAACACCGGCTCGGTGTGCTCCTGCATCCAGTTCAGCAGCGTGCCGAACATACGCTGACTCAGCCCGCCGTCGACGCTGCGGCTCGCGGCGGACGCGAATCCCTTCTCGATCTCGTCGACCCACAGGATGATCGGGCTCATCGCCGCGGCCTGGCGCAGCGCCTCGCGCAGGCGGCGCTCCGACTCGCCGATGTAGCGGTCGTACAGCACCGACGGGTCGAGCCGCAGCAGCGGGCGCCGCCACGCCGTCGCGACCGCCTTGGCGCACAGGCTCTTGCCCGCGCCCGGCACGCCGAGCATCAGCACGCCCTTGGGCGGCTGGAGGGACAGGCCGAGGCTGCGCGCCTCGCCGGTCAGCGTGTGCTCGCGCTGCTTGAGCCAGCGCTTGAGCTGCGTGAGGCCCGCGATCTCGTCGAGCGACACGGGCGACTCGACGTACTCGAGCAATCCCCCGCGGTGCAGCATCTGCCGCTTGCGGGCGAGCATCTTGTTGATGTCGGCGTCGGTGAGGCGGCGCTCGACGGTGATCAGGTCGAGGATCACCTGCTCGGCCTGACGCCGCGTGAGCCCACGCAGGTTGCGGACCATCGTCGCCAGCGACTCGGGCGTGATCTTCGCGTCGACCGTCTTGACCGCGTTCTCCTTCTGCACCGTCGCGAAGATCAGCTCGACGAGCTCGCGCTCGCTCGGCAGCGACACGTCGAACCGCGTGACCTGCTGCGCGATGACCTCGGGGATCGCGTCGGAGTGGTCGAGCAGGACGAGGTGGCCGTTGAGCGCCTGCACGCGGTCGATCAGGTCACGCAGCAGACGCAGCACGCGGGCGTCTTCGAGGTGCTGGACGATGTCCTGCAGCACGGTGATCCCGCCGTTGGCCTCGCACAGCAGGTAGTAGAGTCCCGCGGCGGGCGGCTCGGTGTCCTTGATGCGGCCGGAATTCGCGATCAGCCCGTCGCGCACGCCGTGGCTGTAGCTCCACACGCGCATCGACGTGCCGAGGTTCACCGCGGCCTCGCCGAGCATCGCCATCACGTGGTCTTCTTCGTACGTGGGGATGAGCACGCAGCTGCGCCGCCCGGCGAAGATCTGACGCAGCCGGTCGACGTCGGTCGACGGCGGCGGGGCGGGCGCGGACTGCGGCGCCTGGCCCGACTGCGGCGACAACTGCAGCGGCGGGAACGATCCCGAGGCGCTGGGATTCAGCGGCGGCGTGGGTTGTTGAGGCTGCGGCCCGGTCATGTGTACATCATAACGGGCTGCGCCGAATGACGAAGGACGAAATCCGAATGACGAAACAATGACCGAATCTTCACTGCTCGAATTCGGTCATTCGATCATTGGAGATTGTTTTGTCATTCGGATTTCATCATTCAGATTTCAGGGATCACCCGCCGGTGAGCTCTTCGAGGCTCGCGGCGGCGCGGCGGAATCGGCCGGTGCGGGTGAACGGCGTGTCGTCGACGACCTTCGGCTCGTGCAGCGGCTCGGGCTGCGGCGTGGGCTGCGCGGTTTCGTCGCGGTCGACCACGTCCACGAGCAGCGCCTTGAGCGTGTACGGCATACCGTCGCCGGCGGTCACCGTTACGGTCCGGTGCAGCATGTCCAGCAGGTCGAGCGTCGCCATCGCGTCGGTCACCGGGCTCGACCGCAGGCCCGACACGCCGCGGTATAGCGCGCTGCCCGACAGGTCGGTCTTCAATTCCTCTTCGTTCTCGGCGACGGCCTCGACGGTCACGGCGGTGATGTTGTCCTTGCCGCCGCGATCGTTGGCGATCTGCACGAGGCTCTCGACGAGCTTGCCGTCGGGGAAGTGCGCACACGCCTTGGCCAGCTCGGAGTTGGAGAAGTAATCGCTCAGCCCGTCGGTGCACAGCAGGAAGCGGTCGCCGGGCATCATGCGGGTGTGGATCAGGTCGACGTGCACGTCGGCCATCTGGCCGAGCGCACGGGTGATGAGGCTGCCGGTGACGCGCTTGGAGGGCGTCTCGTCGGGCGAGCCCTGCTGCGTGTTGGAGATCATCGGGCCGGGCGCCTTGGGCACGGCGTGATCGTCGGTGAGCTGGAAGACGCGTCCGCGTCGGCAGAGGTACGCCCGCGAGTCGCCGACGTGCGCGACCACCGCGGAGTTGCCCATGACGACCAGGGCGGTCATCGTGCTGCACACGCCGGTCAGCGCGCGGTGATGACGCGCCAGCTCACGGAGCCGAGCGTTCGCTTCGCGCGCCGCCTGGGCGATCACGCCGAGCGCCGCGCGGCGGTGCTCCGCCGTGGGCTCCTTGCGATACTTGCGCAGCGTGCGGTAGTTGTCGTGGAGGTAGCTGTAGACCGTATCCACCGCGGCGCGGCTGGCCTCGTCGCCCACCGCGCATCGGCGCACGCCGTCGCACACCACGTACACCCCGATCGACGGGTCCATCATGAACGCGTCTTCGTTGTGATCGCGCACGCGACCGACATCGGTCATCGCAAAGGCCTTGTACTGCATCGCCTTCCAGTCCCCTGTGGTTCGTGTCCCTTGGTGGTCGCCGCAGCGACCGGTCGTGCCCGGCTGACTTTGCGAGCAGCGGCGGGTGCCTTCCCTCATGGAAGGGCAAGGCATGATAGAACAGGAATCGTCATAAACGCCAGTACTACAACAAAAATAGGGGTATCCGCCCCGGGCGGAAATATGGGGTATTCCGCCGCGAATTGGGCGAACTTCCGCAGGCGTGATTTGATCCTGCGACGACGCCCCGTGCTGGCGCAGCGCCAGGCGGGTTGGTCGCCGCGTGCGCGCCGCGCCGCGGCGCTTTCGTAGCGACTCGGCGGTCCGATAGCGGAACTGGGCGTCGCGCCGATGCGGTGTGATAACGGCGCGTCAGTCAGTGCGACTTGCCGTTGCTCACGCGCTCGAGCACCGGCAGCAGCTTGTCGCGCATCACCGCGTCCCAGCCCATCTTTTTGACGAGCTTCTGGCCGGACTTCACCAGCTCGCCGCGCTGCTTGTCATTGGTCGGCAGGCGGCGCATCAGCTCGTCGGCGACCCACGCGCTGACCGGCGCCTCGATGGCGCTTCGCTCCTCGCCGGTCATCGCCATCAGCGCGTCGAGATCGCGCGGGACATCGAGCTGCGTGTAGTCGGCGATGATCACGTTGTCCGTGTCCCGGCCCTCGGTCGCCTCCGCGACGAACCCCGCGCAGCCGCAGACGTTGGAGATCACGCACACCGCGCCGGCGCACAGCGGCTCGAGCGGGCTGATGCCGAACGGCTCGTAGCACGCCGCGCCGAACTCCACGTCGGCGCCGATCCGCAGGTCCGCGATGTTCATCTTCTTCGGCAGCCGGTCGCCGATGCAGTCCGCCGACCAGCCGAACTGGTTGACCAGCACGACCTGGATGCGCTCGTGCCCGGCGTTGAACGCCTCGGCCATGTGGTGGAAGTCGACCTCCGGGCCGACCAGGTCCGGGTAGCCGTAGCGGTGATCGCGCGGCCAGCCGTACTCCTTCTCCATCGACTGCACGTCGCGCGGCCGACGCGTGCCGCCCGCCGACGTAAGGATGATCAGCACGCCCGTCTGACCCGTCTCGCCGAACTTCGCGTCCAGCTCGTGGCACACCTGCATGTCGCGCCACAACGCCTTGCTGATCACCGGCCGCATCACGTGCGTCATCAGCACGTCGGGGCGATGGCCCAGCAGCGTCTCGGCGTAGTCGCCCAGCAGCTTGCGGCTCTTCTTCTTCTGCGTCTCGGTGACCTTCATCGCCGGCACGCCGTTGTAGACCAGGTCGATGTGGTGGTGGTCGAAGTGCTGATCGAGGAAGTGGATCTCGCGTGCGGTGTCGTCGCCGACGGCCACGATCGCGTCGCACGTGTGGGCCTGGCGGACCAGCGCGTGTCGGAACATGTGCGACAGATCGCCGAAGACCTGCTCGGCGTAGAGGCCCCGCTCGCGGGCCTGCTTCATGATGTTGTAGAACGCGGTGTCGTGGCCGGGGTGGTTCTCGACCAGCGCCCGCGCGGTGGCGCACTCGTGGGCGTGGAAGATCGTGCGGAACTGCCCGCCGCCATCGAGGTGCGCCTTGAACGCCGTGGGCAGCCCCATGAACTCATGGGCGAAGAGGATGCACGGCAACTCGGTCCGGCGGACCAGCGCGGACAGCGCGTAGAACGCCGGCTCGGCGATACGGACGTACTCCTCGAAGTCCCAGCCGGACTCGTACCGCATCGAGTCGACGCCCAGCGTCTCGAACAGGCGGTGCTTGAAGACGCCGAGGCGGTCGCGGTTGATCTTGAACACGTCGATCAGCAGCACCTCGGCCTCACCGGTGCGATTGTCGCCCGGGATGTCGTAGGTGCGCGTGCCGTAGACGATCGACACGTCGAACGCCCACTCGATCGGGTGCAGCCGCGGCCCGAGGCCGAGCTCGTCGATCCCGTCGACGCCGCTGTAGAGCACCTTGCCGTGCTCACCGAGCCGCGACTGCGGGTCCGCGTGCACACCCGTGGCGCACGGCCCGACAAGGATCGTCCGCCCGACCGCCTTCTGGTAAACGGGCGACGTGATGAGCCCTTCGAGGACGGTGCCGATGCCGCCGATCTTCTCGACGGCTTCGTGGGTGACGTGGGCCAGCGTGTATTTCGGATTTCGAATTTCGGATTTCGGATTGCTCTTATGCGGCGTCACTTCTTGTTTCTCCTCGCCGTGCGTATTGTCGCGACGACAATCGCCAGTAGTTCATTCGCCTCGTTCGCCAAGTCGGCGGCACGGGCCTGTTTCACGTGTCCGCCTTCGACGAGCAACTCGATCCAGAAGGCGCTTTCGTCGGCTTCCTCTTCCACGATGCCTAGTTTCGCGACAAACTCGGCGCGGGATCTGGCCCTGCAGGCGGCCCGGTAGTTCGCCGCAACCGACGTGCCAGACCGCAACAGTTGTCGTCCCAATTCCGCGGTGACCATCGCCTTGGGCAGCGATTCCACCATATGCATCACACGCAGCGCGAACGCCTTCGTCCGCCGCTTCATCGCCTGCTGATCTAGCGTGTGCTCCAAGTGTCACCCCCCGGTGTGGAACATCCGAAATCCGCAATCCGAAATCCGCAATCGACATCATCCCGGCGGCAGTTGCGTCGGGTCGATCCCGTTGTCTTCGCTGGCGCCCGAGGGGATGTTCGCGGCGGAGGTGGCGCGGCGGCGGGGGGTCTTGCCGGGGGCCTTTTCGGAGCGGGCCATGGCGATCACGCCCGTGCGGGCGAGCTCGACGATGCCGTAGGGCTGGATGAGGTCGATGAACGCCTCGATCTTCTCCTCGGTGCCGGACATCTCGATGGTCAGCTCCTGGTGACCGACGTCGACGACGCGGGCGCGGAACAGGTCGGCGACCTCGATGACCTCGCGGCGGGTCTCCGGGGGCGTGGCGATGCGGACGAGCATCAGGTCGCGCTCGACGTAGTCGGTGCCGACGTAGTCGACGACCTTGACGACCTCGACGACCTTGGCGAGCTGCTTGCGGACCTGGTCAAGCGCGGCCATGTCGCCGGACACGACGATGGTCATGCGGCTGAGCTTGGGGTCTTCGGTGCGGCCGACGACGAGGGAGTCGATGTTGAACCCGCGTGCGGCGAACATGCCGGCGACGCGCGCCAGGACGCCAGCCTCGTTGTGCACCAACGCCGCGATCACGTGCTTCATCGTGTTGTACTGGTCACTCATAGGAAAACGCTGCCTTTCGGCGGGCATTCTAACGAGTGAGGGGGTGGCTCGCTACGCTCGCGACGCGCGATGCCGGATGGCTCGCTTCGCTCGCGTTGCTGGATAGACACGCGGATACGCTTGGCGCATCCAGCATCCAGCATCCAGCATCCAGCATCCAGCATCCAGCATCCAGCATCCAGCATCCAGCATCCAGCATCCAGCATCCAGCATCAACGCTGGCGTCCGCGGCCCAGCAGGGTCAGGTTGGACTCGAACTCCTGCTTGTCGATGACGCCGTCATGGTTTGCGTCAAATCGGTCGAAGGCGCTGCTGTAGCGTTGGGGCAGCTCGTCCCGGGTGATCTGACCGTCGCCGTTGCGGTCGAGACGCTCCAGGACGCGCATCGCCAACTGCTTGGCGCCGCCGCGCACGGTGGTGGCGATCTTCATCCGGTAGGCCGTTTCGAGCAGGTCGGCGTCCGCCGGGTGGGCGGGTGTGACGATCACGGACATGCTGCCCATCTCGTCGGTCGACTCGATGCCCCACTTGACGCGCTTTGGCGGGCTGTTGGGGTTCTGCGGGTTGTCCGCGGAGTTGTCGTAGATCAGATGCGTCGTGATGACCGTGCCCTTCGGCAGCTTCACCGGCGTCTTGAACTGGTAGGTGTCCTGCCAGTCGAGGCTCCAGTTGTCGATGTAGAGCAGCGGCGTGATCGACCCGTCGGGCAGCTTCGCGTCGAGCTTCATCGACTTGCACAGGTAGTGCGCGTGGCCCGTCACCTCCCACGCGACGACGTCGCAGGGCACGGTGAACTCGTCCTTCAGTTCCCACGCCTTGTCACCGGCGGGGATGTCGATGCCGGCCATGCGGCCGAACACCGGCGGGATCTGCACCGTCACCAGCGGACGCGACGGCGCCTTGTCCGCGAAGTACAACGCCAGCTCGGACTGCTCGACCTCCGCCTTGCCGGTCGGGTGGAAGTGCGTCTGGAGCACGATGTCGGAACCGGCGGGCAGCGCGCGGGCGAGGTCTTCGGGCAGGTACGACGCGGTCATGCCCGGCACGTACCCACCGAGGCGACCGGAGATGTTGGCGCGCATGCCGGAAAAACCGGCCACGGGGTCCTGCGCGTCGAGCTTGCGCGCCTGGCCCGAGCTGTCGAGGAAGAACAGCGAGTGGTGCACGACCGACCGCGCCGACGGGCGAAACTCGATCGCCTTGACCCACTTGTCCTCCGGTAGCTTCAGCGGCAGCACAAACCAGCGGTAGATGTCCGGCCCGTCCGCCGGCACGTTGAATCCCTTGTCCATCTTCAGCACGAGGTCGGGTTCGCCCAGCGCCCAGCCTGACTTGAACGTCGGCGGCGTGGGCTTGTCGGCCGGGTTGCCCTCGGGCTTGCCGTTGGCGATCCACGCCTTGAGCGTCGCGGCCTGCTGCTCGCTGAGCCGACGATCGCCGACGAAATCACCGTGCCCCGGCACCGGCTTCCACGGCGGCATGTAGCCGCGGTCGAGCACGCGGCTGATCGTCCGTGAGCGGCGCGACACGTCGTCGTAGGTGATCAGCGAGAACGGCGCGGCCTGGTCCGGGCGGTGGCAGCCGGTGCACTTGTCGAAAATGATCGGCGCCACGTCGCGGTTGAAGGTCGGGTTGTCCACCGCGGCGAACGAGGCGCCGGCGGTGAGGCAGACGATGAAGGCGATACGGGTGAGGTTGCTGGTCATGGGTGCCCTCGGTTCCTGGTCATCCAACGTTGCGAGGCGTTGGTTTAATGCGTGGGTTGTGTTGTCACGGCGATCACGTGCCGGGGATCGCGCAGCCGATCACTTCGATGCGCGGCTCGGCGACGGGCTTGCCGGCCAGCACCGCGTCCACCGCGTCGCGCAGGTCGTTCTTCGTGACCGTGCGACGCTTGACGCCGAAGTCTTCGTAGAGGTTGTTGACGCGGCCGAGGTACGCGACCTTCCCGTCGGGCGCGACCACCGCGCACTCCGGCGTGGTCCGCGCCCCGGTGTAGCGCACCAGCCGCTGCTTCGGATCGAGCAGCACGGTCGCCGTGAGCTGGTAATCCGCGGCGTGCTTCGTCGCGCGCTCGGCGGTCATGTATCTGTCGGCCTGGACGAGGTAGAGGTCGACGCCCTCCGCCGACAGGTCCGCCTGCAGCCGGTTGTACTCCGGCGCGTACGCGTTCGACACGGGGCAGTCGGTCGTGATGAAGATGAACACGTTGGGCTTGCCGTCGGCGAGGTCGAGCGGGTGGTGCTCACCGCCGTGGATGTCGGCGAGGGTGAGCTCGGCGTCGGCGGGTTCGTCGTCGGGCGTTGCGGCGGCCTTGTCGCTGTCGGTCGCCGTCGTCGCCGCGGCTGTCGTGGCTGTCGTGGCGGGCTTGTTGGTGGTGGCGGTCGGAGCGGCGTCGCCGTACTCCTCGGCGCAGCCGCCGAGCGGCGCAACCATCGCCAGCAGCGTGATCAACGCAAACCGCGACACGAGCCGGATTCCGGGATGTCTGGGGAGTGATCGCATACCGTTGCCTGCCCCTCCATACGCGCATGGGCGGCCGGGGTTGCGGCGATCATAGATTTACTGGATTTCGTACAGGACCTGCGCCGGGCGCTGCGGGTCGGGCCAGCCGTAGACCTGCCGCAGGTGGCGCTGCGTGAGGGCGAACAGGGCGTCGGTGCGGACGCGCGGGTCGTAGCCGTAGTTCCCCGGCTGCGTCCACAGGCCGATCATGTTCCAGTCGATGATCACGTGCGTGTAGCCCTGCCGCTTAAGCCAGGCGTACGCGCCGTCGATGTCGCCGGTGCCGAGCGTCGGGCCGAGCGGGCTGGCGTCCCACACGGTGTGATACGTGATGGGGCGACGGATGTAGAACGGCCGGGCGTAGCCTTCGCTGTAGACCTTCGCGTCGGGCGGCAGGGCGTTGATCGCCGTGTCGATCGACGCCGGCGGCTGGTCGGGCATCGTGTCGGTGAACGCCGCGGTGTTGCCGATGAGCAGCGGCGCGATGACGGGCTGGTTGGGGTTCGTGCCGTAGTAGAGGTACGCGCTGGTGAGCGTGAGCACGGCGACGAGGACGACGCCCGCGGCGTTGCGCGCGGCGTGCGGCAGCGTCGCGAGGCCCAGGCCGATCAACGCCGCGGCGGGCAGCAGCATCGGGATGAGGAACCGCGACTGGTGGTGTGTCAGCGCGACCCAGATGCCGATGATCAGCGCGAGCCCGGCCAGCAGCAGCGGGGCGACGCGTCGGCGGGTCTTCGTGGTGGCGATGCGCGCGACGGACGCGAGGATCGCCGCCGGCAGCACCACGTAGCCGAACTGCAGGTGCGCCACGCCCTGCGTCCACAGCCGCGCGAACGGCGCGTCGACGCCGGGCGAGTGCGCCGCGGTCCAGCGTGCGGCCTGCTCGTCGGTCCAGTGCCCCGTGCCGAACAGGTCGGTCAACATCGGGAACACCGGGTTGCCTGTCGCGTTGTAGTTGCGCACCAGCCACAGCGTCACAACCGCGCCTGCCGCGACGCCGAAGCCGAAGACGCGCCCGGTCCAGCCGACCCATCCGCGACGGAGATTTCCCGCGAGCATCACGATCACCGCCGCGCCGACCATGACGCCGCCGCCGAGCTTCGCGAGCGTCGCCATGCCGATCAGCAGACCCGCGACGGTCGCCGCGCCGACGTGCGCCCGCGTGTGTTCGTGGATGCCCGGCTCGGAGCACGCCGGGCCGTGGTGCTCGTGATGCGGGTGATCGGGGTGCGGCGGCGTGTCGGCGTCCGCGGCGAAGCGGACCGGGACGATGCGCACCGCGATCGCCATCGCCGCCGCGCCCATCGCCATCATCGCCTGCTCGTCGTACGCCATCGACCCGGTCACCAGCGTCCACGGCGTGGCGAGGTAGACCGCGCCGCCGAACAGGCCCGCGTGCCGATCGCCGGTGACGTCGATGATGATGCGACCGATCGCGCACGCCGCGATGATCGCGCACGCCGCGTGCAGCAGCTGCGCCGCGATCGCCGCGTCCAGCATCGACCCACGCCACACGCCGAGGTGCGCGTACGCCGCCTCGACCATGTTGGGCAGGTACGCGTAGGCGTTGTGGTGGTAGCCCTGAATCGCGCCGCCGGCGATCCACTCCTTCGGCAGTTGCAGGTGGTACTCCAGCACGTCGTACCCGCCGAACTCGCTGGCCCACAGGAACCCCGGCGCGACGCACGCCGCGGCGACGAGCATGCCGGTGATCGGCCCGCCGGTCGCCAACGGCCACAGCGCCGGTCGCGGCGCGGTGTCGCTGCCGGCTTTCGCGTCCGTCGCGGCCTCATCGTCGTCGTCGTCGTCGTCGCTGCCGAACAACGCCGCGATCTCCGCCCGCGCGCTCCACGCGTGCCACACCAGCAGCGCCCACCCGACCGCGCTCACGCCGGTCAGCACGCCGAAGTTCAGCTGCCCCGCCCAGCCGACGCACCAGTCCGCCAGCATCAGCACGCCGACGCCGACCGCGGCCTGGTCCGAGAGCGTCAGATCACCGCACCGGGTCAGCGCGCGGCGCACGCCGTAGCCGAGCCCCGCCGCCGCCGCGAGCCACGCCGCGGTCAGCGCCCCAGAGACCAGCAGCACGCGCAGCAGCACGACGAACTGTGTCTGTGCGACGATGGCGAGGCCGAGGACAAACGTCACCACCGCCGCGAGGATCGCGCCGGGAACGGGTCCGCGGGTTGTTGCTGTGTCACCCATCCAGTTGCCCCGACCAATGAGATGCCTGCAATCTAACGGAGAAGTGACGAATGACGAAATCCGGCTGACGAATCAAATCTCAATGCTCGAAGTTCCAATTCGAGCATTTGTCGTTGGAAGTTGCTTCGTCATTCGAAATTCGTTGTTCGTCACTCCGCGCCAGCGTCGTCGTCCTCGACGCGGTTGGTTTCCGGCGTGTCGAGGTCCTCGGCGTCGAGGGCGTCGAGTTCGAACAGGCGGCGGAGGGCCGTGGCGTACATCGCCGACTGCATCGCGCTCGTGCGGTTCAGCTCGCTGAGCGGGCGGTGCAGGATCTTGTTGACCAGCCGGTGCGACAGCTCGTCGAGCAGCTTCGCCTGCGTGTCGGGGTCGGCGTCGCGCAGCTTGCCGAGCGTGCGCTGCGTCTCCGACGCGCCGATGTCGTGCAGGCGCTGGCGGAGCCGGCGGATCAGGTCGTTGAGGTCGCCGGTCTGCACCGACTCGTAGGTCTGCGCGACGGCGGGCTCGATGATCGACTCGGCCGCGCCGACCTGGCCGTTGCGCGCCGCGGCGTCGCCCGCGATCGCGCGCTGCAGGTCGTCCAGGTCGTGCAGCCAGACGTTGGCCAGCTCGCCGACGGCCGGCTCGAAGTCTCGCGGCACCGCGATGTCGATGATGTACAGGTTGCGAAACCGTCGACGCTTGAGCAGCGGCTTGAACCGATCCGCCGTGACGATCGCGTCGCGCGAACCCGTCGAGCTGATCACGATGTCCGCCTCGACGAGGTGGTCGTCGAGCTTCTCGAACGGCGCGACCTCGCCGCCGTGCTCCGCGACGATCGCCTCGGCCTTGTCGGCCGAGCGGTTGCACACCAGCACGCG
Organism: Phycisphaera sp.; assembly: GCA_016125285.1. Classification (GTDB taxonomy): domain Bacteria; phylum Planctomycetota; class Phycisphaerae; order Phycisphaerales; family Zrk34; genus RI-212. The sequence goes on along the minus strand of WGMA01000069.1, from coordinate 6,088 downwards.
CTGCGGGTTCAGCTCGCGGAAGTGCCGCAGCGTCAGCTCCGTCATCTTCCCGGCGCCGATCACCAGCAGCGTCTTGTCGTCGAACTTGCGGAACACGTGCCGGGCGAAGTCGACCGCGACGCTCGCGACACTCGTCCGCCCGGAGCCGATCTCCGTCTCGGTCCGCACGCGTTTGCCGATCGCCAGCGCGTTCTGGAACACCTTGTGCAGCACGCCGCCGACCGAGCCGACCTGCTGCGCCACGTCGTACGCCTCGCGGACCTGGCCGATGATCTGCCCCTCGCCGATGACCATCGACTCGAGCCCGGCGGAGACGCGCATGAGGTGTCGGATCGCGCGGTCGTTGTCGTGGTGGTACAGCGCCTCGGTGAGTCGGTCGATATCGACGTCGCGTTTCGCGGCGAGGAACTCGACGAGCTCGTCGACGCGCGGGTGTCCGTGCAGCGGGCGCGCGGTGTAGAACTCCGTGCGGTTGCACGTCGAGACCAGCGCGATCTCGGCGGCGGGGTGACGCGTGTGCAGCTCGCGCAGGGCGTCCGCGACGCCGTCGGCGTTGAGCGCGACCCGCTCGCGGAGCTCCACGGGCGCGGTCTTGTGCGAGATGCCTACACAGATCAGGTGCATATCAACTCAGCCGCTTGCGGCCTACCAGGATCGGGTACGACTTCTAACTTCCCGGTCGCCGCCTTCGCGTCCGGCAGCGCCTGCGCGATGCCCAGCACGGCGATCAACAGTACGAACCCGACGATCGCCAGCACCGCGGCGCGGCGGCCGCGGAATGTCGGCACGAATCGCACGTGCATCACCAGCGCGAAGATCGCCCACACCACGCCCGCCAGCACGACCTTCGGGCTGTACCACCAGCCGGACCCCAGCGCGTTGTCGCCGCCGGTGACGACGATCGTGCCGGTCGCCAGCGCGAGCGTCAGCAGCACGAACCCCGCGGAGGCCGACCACGTGATCGCCTGCTCGACGGACTCGAGGTCGGCGAGCCGGCCGAGCCGCGCCAGCCGTTCGGGCGCGTGGTCTTTCGCCCGAAGCTGTCGGTCGACGTAGAGCCACAACGCGCCCGCCGCCGCGGCGACCGTCACGCACAGCGTGCCGGTGAACACGCTCAGCAGGTGAGCGGTCTGCCAGATGCTGTCGACCTCGAACCATCGCAGCGTCCACCAGCTCGCGCACACGCCCCACAGCGTCACCAGCGCCAGCGCGGGCAGCGCGAACAGGTCGAGGCCGGGCAGTCGCTTCGTCCATTGCACGTACACCATCACCACGCCGAGCATCGCGCCGAGTAACGCCAGCCCATCAACGTGACTCTGCAGCGGCGCCCACTGCTGGTGCACGGCGGCCATGCGATACACGAACACGCCGGCAGTCATCAGGGTCACGAGGATCACGAGCACGCGTTCGACGGTGCGCTCCCACCCCGCCGAGCAGCACACGCGTTTGACCGCGACGCCGCACGCGCCGAGCGACAGCGCGGTCGCCGCGGTCATGCCGATGGTCGTCAGGATGTCGGTGGGAGCGTTCATAGTAGCTTCAGGGTTCGAGGTTCGGTCGCACGAGGAGCGTTAGTTCTGATCGCTCGCCTTCTCAATGATCCGTTCGCAGTGCGATTGTAGCGCCTCGACGCCGTTGGTCTTCAGCACGCTCATCGCTTCGTCGTCCGTTAGACGCACGAGCGCGGCTTGCCGCTTAGCAGGGTCGCTCACGCGTGCCTGCATCGCCGCACGAAACGGCGCGACGGTCTCCAGCAGCGTCACCCACGCCGGGTCGAGCGACGCGAGCATGGCGTCGCGGATGGTCGCGCCCGCGCGGGCGCTGACGCCGCCGGTGCTCACCGCCACGGTCAGCGGTCCGACGTGCCTGTGCGCGGGCACGACCACGTCGCCCGCGTCCGGGTCGTCGGCCCGGTTGACGAGCACGCCCGCCGCCTCGGCGTAGCGCGACACCTCGTCGTTCAACGCCGGGTCGTCGGTGGCGACGACCACGAGCATCGCACCGTTGAGGTCGCCGGGCTCGTAGCCGCGCCGCTCGATGGTTACGCCGGGCTGTTCGATCCCGTCGACGACCTCAGGCGCGATCACCGTCACCGCCGCGCCCGCCTCGACCAGCGCCGCGGCGCGCCGCTTCGCGACACCGCCGCCGCCCACGATCACTACGCGGCGGCCCTTGACCTTCAGCATGACAGGCAGGTCGGGCATATCAGCATGATAGCGGAAGGGCGAGCGGGGCTCGCGATGCCGTAGGGCGCGCTGGCGCTCACGATGCTTGATGCTGGATGGCTCGCTCGCGCTCGCGATGCTGGATGACGGCCTGGTATACGCTGGTTGCATCCAGCATCCAGCATCCAGCATCCAGCATCCAGCATCCAGCATCCAGCATCCAGCATCCAGCGTCGGGCTTTACTTCAGGTGCTCGACGGGCACATCCCCGTGGCACGCCGTGATCGTCGACCGGATGCCCCCGCGGCCGCGCCAGTCGGTGCGTATGACCATCCACTTCGGCGACATCGCCGCGGCCAGGTCGTCGCGGAGGCGGTTGGTCACGGCCTCGTAGAAGATGCCCTCGTTGCGGAACGACTGAAGGTACAGCTTCAGCGCCTTGAGCTCAACGCACAGCTTGCCGGGGCAGAAGCGGACGGTCACGACGGCGAAGTCCGGGTGGCCGGTCTTCGGGCAGACGCTGGTGAACTCCTCGGCGACGTGTTCGATGACGTAGTCGGCGTCGCCGGGGTTGTCGAAACATTCGAGTAGGGTCACGTCGGGCATGGGCGGTAGTGTCTGGTTTCGGGGCGTAAGTTTCAAGTGAGGCCGCTTCGCGACGCGGCGTGTCTTGCGTTACCATCTCGGCCATGTCGAATGGGCACACGACTAACGTATTGAGCAGGATCGCGCTCTTTGGCGGGGTGATTCTGGCGGAGGTGGTCTGGCTGGCTGCATACCAGGTGATGGGCCACAACTTCGCTCTGGCGTGGACCGCGGCGATCACCACGTGGTGCGCCGTGTGGTGGATCTTCGAGGCGGTGCCGATCGCCATCACGTCGATGATCCCTTTCGTGATGTTCCCGCTGGTCGGCGTGCTGAACCAGAAGCAGGTCGCCGAGGCGTACGGCGACAAGCTCGTGCTGCTGTTCCTCGGCGGGTTCATCCTTTCAAAGGCGATGGAAAAGAGCGGCGCGCACCGGCGGCTGGCGCTGATGATGGTGCGCGGCATCGGCCGGGGCGGCGGCAAGCTGATGGTGCTCGCGTTCATGATCGCCACCGCGGGCCTGAGCATGTGGATCAGCAACACCGCGACGGTGCTGATGCTGCTGCCGATCATCATCGCCGTGCTCCAGCAGACCGAGGACGAGTCGCTGCCGATCCCGCTGCTGCTGGGCGTGGCGTACGCGTCGAGCATCGGCGGCGTGGCGACGCCGATCGGCACGCCGCCCAACGGCGTGTTCCTCAGCGTGTACTCCGGCCTGGCCGACAAGCACACGCACATCGACCCGATCAGCTTTCTCGAGTGGATGACGATCGGCCTGCCGGTCGTCGTGATCATGCTGCCGCTGGCGTGGCTGTGGCTGTGCCGACGCATCAAGGGGCGGCACGACATCAAGCTGCCGGACACCGGCCCGTGGCGGGCCGAGGAGGTTCGCGTCTTGATTGTCTTTGCGATGACCGCCTTGCTGTGGATCACACGTTCCGAGCCATTCGGCGGCTGGTCCGGTCTGGTGGATTACGCGATCGTGCCCGATGGCAAGCTTGACGTCTACGACTCGACCGTCGCGCTGGCGATGGTGCTGGTGATGTTCCTCGTGCCCGACGGCAAGGGCGGCAGGCTGCTCGACTGGCCCACCGCGGTGAAGATCCCGTGGGGCATCCTCATCCTGTTCGGCGGCGGCATCGCGATCGCCACCGCGTTCAAGTCGTCCGGCCTGAGCACAGAACTAGGCCACGCGCTCAGCTCGCTGACATCGATGCACGTGATCGTGATGATGGCCGGTCTCTGCCTCGTCGTCACGTTCCTGACGGAGGTCACGAGCAACACGGCCACCGCGGCGGTGCTGATGCCGATCCTCGCCGCCGCCGCGATCACCGCGGGCATCGATCCGCGCCTCCTGATGATCCCCGCCGCGGTCAGCTGCTCGATGGCGTTCATGCTCCCCGTCGCCACGCCGCCCAACGCCATCGTCTTCAGCGACGAACGCATCACCATCAAGGACATGGCGCGCGAGGGCCTCGTGCTCAACTTCATCGGCGTCGTCGTCATCACGCTGGTGATGTACGTGCGGCTGACGATGTTTTAGTCAGGGGACAGGGGACAGGAGACAGGGAACAGGAGGCGGCGGTCTCGACGCTGTCGGCTCTTCTGCTCACTTTCGCCCGGCGCAACAAAAAGCCTCGGCCGTCTGACCGAGGCTATCGTCTGCCTGTCCCCTGTCCCCTGTCCCCTGTCTTACACCTCCAGGATTTCCTTCTGCTTCGCCGCGACCATCTCCTCGGTCTTGTTCTCGTGACGCTTGAGCAGGTTCTGCACCTCGTCCTTCGCGGCCTTCGCCTGGTCCTCGGTCACCGCGGCGTTCTTATCCTTCTCGAGCTGGTCGATGTGCTTGTTGGCGTCGCGGCGGATGTTGCGGATCGCCACCTTCGCCGTCTCGCCTTCCTGCTTCGCGGCGTTGGCCAACTGCTGGCGACGCTCACCGCTCAGCGGCGGCAGGTTCAGGCGGATCGCGCCGCCCTCGGCCATCGGGTTCAGACCCAGGCCCGCCGCCTGCAACCCCTTGACGATGTCCTGCACCGAGCCCTTGTCGAACGGCTTGATCAGCAGCTGCGTCGGCTCCGGCACCGTGATGTTCGCCATCGCACGCAGGTCCGTCATCGACCCGTAGTAGTCGATCTTCACGAACTCCACCAACGCCGGCGTCGCGCGGCCCGTCCGCAGGCCCTTCAGCTCGCTGTGAAGGTGCTCGACCGCCTTGTCCATCTTGTCTTCGCATTCCAAAAGGATTTCGTCGATATCCATCGCACTCTCCGAGCTTGGTTCCAGGTTTCAAGTTTCAGGTTTCAAGCAGCGGCGCGTCAACTTGAAACCTGAAACTTGCGACCTGAGACACGCCGGTCATCCGGCGATCACCGTGCCGTAAGGCTCGCCCGCGACCACCGCCGCGATGTGCCCCGGCTTCTTCATGTTAAACACCACGATCGGGATCCCGTGCTCCTGGCACTTGTCGAACGCCGAGATGTCCATGATCTTCAGACCCTTCGCGATCGCCTCGTCGAACGTCAGCGTGTCGTAACGCACCGCGTCCTCGTGCTTCATCGGGTCCTTGTCGTACACGCCGTCCACCTTCGTCGCCTTCAGCACGGCGTCGGCGCCGATCTCCACCGCACGCAGCGCCGCCGCCGTGTCCGTCGTGAAGAACGGGTTGCCCGTGCCCGCGGCGAAGATCACTACGCGGCCCTTCTCCAGATGCCGCAACGCCCGCCCGCGGATGAACGGCTCGGCGACCGACGTCAGGTTGATCGCCGTCATCAGCCGCGCCTGCTGCCCGAGCTTCTCGAGCATCTCCTTCAGCGCCAGCCCGTTGATCACCGTGCCCAGCATGCCCATGTAATCGGCCGTCGCCTGCGGGATGTGGCCCTCCTTCGCCAGCGCCGCGCCGCGGATGATATTTCCGCCGCCGCACACCACGGCCACCTCCGCGCCACCCTTCGTCGCTTCGAGGATCTCCCGTGCGATCGTCTCCAACTCGTCGCCGTCGATACCCTTTGATTTCGGCTTGCAGAACCCCTCGCCGCTGATCTTCAGCAGCACCCGCTTGTACTTCGGGGCGGGATGGTCGGACTGGTCATCGTTCTCGGCCATAGTCGGAAGATTGAACGACTTTTAGCCGTGGGCGTCAAGCCGACGTGTCGGGCGCTGGGGTTGGGGTGGCACTGACAAGGGAGCAAAGTGAGCTTGTGAGGTTCCCCACGAATGGTGGGCGCGAGTATATCGCTAGGCGGCGGATTGTTCATACTCGACGGGGCTGAGGTAGCCCAGGGCCGAGTGACGTCGTTGGGGGTTGTAGTAGTTGTCGATGTAGTCGGTGATCGACGCG
>WGMA01000026.1 GCA_016125285.1 Phycisphaera sp. | reverse complement strand
TCCCTGCTCCGTGACCAGCGCCACCGCGCCGACCTTGAACGCCTTGCTGAATCGTCTGCGTACTCCGCTCATATCGAGGTCCTTTCCGTTCGGGGCCATCTTACCGCCCCTCGCGCCCACCGTTCGTGGGGAACCTCACAGCATCATGCGTCGAAATGCACAACGACTGTGGCACGTCTCTATCGTTCCTTTGCCACAGCCACCCGCCGAACATATCAATCTGGCAAAAACGCAAAGAATTGAGGAGTTAGAAACATATGAAACATTGCTTGAAATTCACGATTCTGTTCTCCGCCTGCGTGCTCGGCCTAGGGGTTTCAGCGGGGTTGGCCGAGAACCAAATCTCTCCGGAAATCCAGACCATCCGGGACCGGTACCAGGCCCAGCTGATCGCCTCGCCGGACGACTACAGGAACAACCCCCTTCTTCAAAAGGTTTACGAGCAGGAGTTGAAGCGCTTCCTTGAGAAAAGCGTCCAACAGGCGCGAAAATTCGACTATCCGGACGCGGGTAAAATCATCGTTTCCGACCACAAAGTGTTTAAGGAGACCGCCCTTTCCCAGGAGGATGTGGAATTGATGGATTCCAACAAGGTTGCCCCTCTCTTTTCCCAAATGTACATCTTGGCAGCGGCGTATCAAATCCCCGGAACGCCGGCCTCCCCCAATCCGTTCTACCATTCCAAGGAGATCCTGGACCTGTATGTAAAGGAGCTGGATTATCTCTATGGTCGAGGGCTTACCGAGCATGCGTGGTTTTCCGGCATGTCGTTCGGAGGTGGGACAAGGCTTGCCGAAAAAACGGGATGGAAACTCCCCAAGGGCGCGGGCGACTTTTCGATCCTGAGCCAGCGGATGGGGGGCTACGTCAAATCCGCTTTCCTGATGCGGAACGAACTCGAATCCCTGGGGCTTGCCCCAAAGTATCTTGGCGTCATCCGAAACTTCGCGAGTGAATCCGCCGGGTTTGGAGGTCTGTTTAGCGCGACCTTTGAGTTATGCCCCAAGGAGGTTGTGGCCGCGGCGGGAGGTCTTCCTTCCGAAAGCGACCGATACCGGCTCAATTCCGACCAGATCCGCAATTTCTACGATCTGTTCATGCCGTATTTCCTGATGGAAACCGACCAGGCGCGGCTCCGGAAGCTATCCGACATCCTAGACAAAACCGTACGCAAAAGCATCGCGGTCGCCCCCGGCGTGGAGGATGTCTTCAAACTCGACGGAACAGTCTTCCATCATGCAAGCGCCTACTATTCCTCCTACGCGCCCTACGCGATGGAGACGTGCGCCGCCTTGTTGAATTTGTTTCGGGGAACCCGCTTTTGCCCGGAACGTTCGTTGGAGGTCGTGAAGAACGCGATCGAGACCTACCGGATCGTGTCTCAAAAATACTCGGTTCCCCTCGGTCTTCGGGGAAGGCTGATCCACGGGAATGCGACCCAAGGGGTCGTTCGCGCGATGGCGTATGTGGGGGAGTTCGACCAACAGGTCGCGGCCCGGTTCCTGGAGTTCTCCGATCCGAACCGCATGGATGCGCTCTATGTGGGGAAACGTGGGAATAAGATCCAAAGCCTGGGTATCTTCAATTCCGTCAACGCCATTCTCCATTCCGGTGCTAAACCGGCGGAACCTCCCCAAGGCTTTTTTGCAAAGCCGTTCGCCGCATCCGCCTTCTACCGGCAGGACCGGTGGCTGGCGAGCATCAAGGGCTTCAGCCGCTATTTCTGGGATTACGAGGGCCCCCTGAATAAACATCAGAATGTGTTCGGGCAAAACGTGTCGTATGGCCTGCTGCAGATTTTTTCGCACGGGAATCCGGTGAACGACATCGATTCCGGCTACGACCTCGGCCACGGGTGGGACTGGTACCACGCCCCCGGAACGACCGCCTCGCACTATCCGATCGTCAAGCGGACCCTCGTTGAAGCCCAGGAAAAGAGAAAAAAGATGGGAGATCGCGAGGGGGACGGTTCCGGCGATCTGGATTTCGATCCTGATTCCGTGCAGCATACCTACAACTCCAGAACCTTTGTCGGGGGATGCTCCCTTGGGGATGCGGGGGTTTTCGCGCTCGACCTGGAGGCCGTGCCGTTTACAAGCCCCACGGACCTGGCCGCGCGCAAAACGTGGTTTTGCGCGGGCGGCCTGATCGTGGCGGTGGGAACCGACATCAAGGGCGGAACCCAGGCGGACGAAACCCAGACGACGCTCTTCCAGACGAAGCTTTCCTCCCCCGATTCACCCACCCAGATCGATGGGGAACGCCTGACGGGATTGATGGACGACCGGCGGTTCGGCCCCGGCGCGCAAGTCCGGCTGACCGATTCGGCCGAAAACAGCTACCTGGTGCTGCGAAGCACGTCCCCCCTGGTCGTGACCCGGTCCATGCAGCATTCCATGGACGAGGATTACCAGGCGACCCAGGGCGAGTATGCCTCCGCCTTCCTGAACCACGGGATCAAGCCGGTGGACGATTCCTACCAATACGTCGTCATCCCCCATGATCCGGGCGCGGAAAGGCTGAAGGCGCTGGCGGGCGATGTGGATTCGTATTGCAGGGTCGTCCAATCCAAGGGGGTCCACGTGGTCGAGTTCCCGAGGGAGAAGACAACCGGATACGCCTTCTACGAATTGGTGGAGACCCCGGACCGCGAACTGGTGAAGACCGTGTCGACGAACGCAGTGGTCATGGCAAGGGACGAAGGGGCGGGCCGGGTCGCCTTGGCGGTTTGCGTTCCCGATCTCGGCTTTGAAAAAGCCGGGCAGGCGACGGCGGAGAAGGGAAAGAAGGACGATGCAGGCGAGGATGATGCGGATGGCCCCGGGGAGTTGAAGGGATCTTGGCCCCGGGAGTACGAGGTCGACGTCTGCCTGAGGGGGGCTTGGAAGGTCGGGGAACACAACGGGCCGGATTCGCCGAGTATCTTTTCGGGCAAGGGCCAAACGCACGTCCGCCTGAAATGCAAGGGAGGGTTCAGCGAACGGGTCGACCTTGTGAAGAACTAGGCTTGCTGCAAGAACACTTTATCGGCAAACACCTTTCCGTAGCCGTTTCTTGGCGTCCTCCATGTTTCCCGTTTGCCCGGATCTCCCCTGACATCTCGGGCGGCGAGTCGTGTTCATGTCGGGGCGGGCCCCGACCCACACTTCACTCACCCTTCCACCCAAACGAATACACCTTCCCCTTCGTCACCTCAAACCGCAGCCGGATCGTCGCCGACGTGACCGGCTTGTCGAACTGCAGCACGCCATCGGTGACCGTGTGATCCACCGGCGCGGCGGTGGCGATCACCTTGTTGTCCGCGTCGAGGACGGTGACGTTGATCGAGCCGCCCTTCGAAACGTCGGCGGTGAGGCGGAGCGACTGGCCGGGGTTGGGGATCGGCGTGGTGGTGATGACGGCGGGGTTGGCGGGGTCGGTCGGCGTGTACCCGGCGAAGCCATCGGGGCGGAGGGTGGCCAGGCACAGGGAGCCGACGCGCCAGCCGAAGTGCAGGTAGTCGCTGGCGCCGTAGTACAGGCGGATCTCGTCGTCGAGGAACACCGGGTTCGCGCACGCGTAGACGCAGCCGTAGTCGTAGTCGAGCACCTTCTGCGAGCGCGGGATCAGCGGCGTGCCCGGCTGGATGCGGTGCCACGTGATCGTGTCCGGGCTCCACGCCAGCTCGGTCCACACCAGGTCGACCGGCGGCTGCTCGTGGATCGCGACCAGCCCGATGTAAACCCCGGCGTGCATGAACACGGGCATGGCGTACGGCTGGAGCTCCTTGGTTTCGCCTCGCATGATCACGCCGGTGTTGGTCCACGTGACGAAGTCGTTGCTCTCGATGCGTGTGACCTCGCGGCCGAGCGGGCCGCGCGTGCGTGTGATGCCGATGTACTTGCCGCTGCGCGGGTCCCAGAAGCAGTTGTTGTGCGTGTCGCCGGGGATCTTGCCGATGTCGTTGATCCGCGCGGCGGGGCTCCAGTGGATGCCGTCGGCGGAGTAGCGCGTGCGGATGCCCTGCGAGATCATCTTGTACCGGCGGGCGGGATCGGTTTCGTGTTCGTCTTTGAACACGCCGTTGCCGTGCGGGCCGCGCTCGATGATGTTGTTCGCGGTGCTCCCGTCGTACTCCGCCATGCCGAGCTCGGGCTTGTCCCAGTGGAGGCCGTCTTTCGACGTGGCGTAACAGATCGCCGTCTGACGCCCAGGCGGCGGCACGTACTTCTTGGCGTCACGCTCCTCGCGCGTCATGCCCTTGGCCGAGTAGTCGACGACGATCGGGTTGTACCACAGCTTGTAGAGGTGCTCGTCGCGGTCATAGATCACATTGCCGTACAGGTTGTCGAACCGCTTCTCCCACGGCCTGTCCTCGCCGAACAACGGGTTGGCCGGGTGCTTGGTGACCGTGCCGACGGCGAGCGTCGCGTTCTCGACTCTCGCGATGATCCGACTGTCGAGCAGCAGGTAACGATCCCGCGCGGGCGCGGCGTCCTGGGCGTGCGATGTCGATGATGTCAACACCACGCACCACACGACGTACACAACGATGCGAATGCAAGCTCGCTTCATACGTGAATCTCTCCTGCGAGTCTCAAGCCTGACTCTGCCCGGACATCTTGCTACCAGTCATAACCGCGCTGGCTCGGGCCTACGTCACTACTTCAATGCAATTGCCGTCGAAGATTAGCGAGGTATTGATAAGCGTCACGGTCTGAAAACTTCGTTGTTCCCGAAATGAGCCCAGTAAAAGCAAAATCTGGATGCTCGGCCGCCCAATCCAAAGCGTCCTTAATCGCCTGAACTTCATTTTGATCGTATACCTCATAGAAGTTATCAAGCTCATCCTTGGTTAAGGGTACATCGAGTATTTCATCGACATAGTTCAGTTTATACAATGGTATCCGTAGCGTTTGTGGAGCTTGGTTTGACATTGCAATCCTACCCCTAGCGGGAATGGCCGTATCTCGTTCGCCATTCAACCATCATATCGCGTGTCAGATTGACGTCTGAATCTATCGAATGTCACAACACTCAGATCATTCCTCAAGAATGCTACTCAGCATCCCCTCGTGATTGTTCAGGAACTGCCTAGTGACGGCGTAATGCTCGGTATCCGTGTACGCGATCTCTTGAATCGCCTCGTCGGTGATCTGATAGATGACCGCGTTCGGGTACGCCATCAGGATCGGCGAATGCGTCGCGATGATGAACTGCGAAGCCGAGTTCACCAGTTGATGAATGCGGATGAGCAGCGCGAGCTGGCGCGTGGGCGACAGCGCGGCCTCGGGCTCGTCGAGCAGGTAGATCCCGCTTCCGTGAAATCGGTCCATGGCGAGCGCCATGAACGATTCGCCGTGCGATTGATGGTGCAGTGACTTGCCGCCGTACCACGCCGCGGCGCCAAGATTGTCGACCTCGGTGGCCACGTTGTAGAAGCTTTCCGCACGGAGGAAGAAGCCGTCCTTGGGGCGTGTCAGGCCGCGCCGGATCGTCATCACTTCGTGCAGGGAGGAATGCGTCGCGCGTGTCGAGAATTGGAAGTTGCGCGAGCCGCCCTCGGCGTTGAATCCCGAAGCCACCGCGATGGCCTCGAGCAGCGTCGACTTGCCTGCGCCGTTTTCGCCGATCAGGAACGTGACCGCCGGGTGAAGATCGATCTGAGTCAGGTTTCTGCACACGGGCAGCGAATAGGGATAGTCGTCAAAGGCGGAGACCTTGTCGCGATCGATGCCGACCTGCAGCACGTAGTGTTTGGCGTCAATCGATTTCATGGTTGCTCAGTTCCGTTGCGGCCGTCCGCCACTGGCGGACACGCCGGGTGCCACTGGCGGCTTGCCCGCCAGTGCTCGCGATAGTCCGCCGGTCGGGGCTTCACCTGGTTTGGATCAGCCGGATGGAGTGCACTGGCGGGCAAGCCGCCAGTGGCACACGTGCGTGGCACACGGGCGCGTCACACGGGGTGTCGCGCCGTGCGCACGGGTCGGCGCGATACCGGTTTTGCGTCGCCCTTTTCGACCGTTTTCGACCCGTTTCGCGCTCGTTTTGCGCCCTTTCGCGCCCCATGCGCGCCCCTTTTTGACGGAAATCGGACCCGATTTTGCACGTCGCGCGCCCCATTCAATTCGCGAATATCACGGGGATTTCGACGAATTATCCCGGTGGCGCGCCGTAAGTCCTTGTGTTTCGCGCCACGCCGGACCCGCTCGCGACTCCCATCCGCGTGCGCGCGACACGACCGATTTTCCGTCGCGCAAAACCGTGCGCGATTCCGTGCGCGCTCCGCGTTCCGAAATCCGAAATCCGAAATCGACGCTATTCGTTTCCAAACTCGCCGGACTTGCCGAACTTCTGCTGCGCGTTGCGGCCGAACGCCGCGGCGGCCTTGGCCAGGTCGTCGGCGATCTGCTGCTTGGTCTTGCCGGCGGCGCTGCGGGCGGAGGCGATCAGCGTGTCGCACTCGTTGCGGTCCATGAACACCGCGGCGTCGAGCAGGCCGGGCTCGTCTTCGGTCGGCACGGCGAGGAATCCGTGCTTGTCGGCGTGGATGAGCTGGCCGGGGTGGATGGTCTGGCCGAACACCTCCACGGGCTCGCCCCACCGCAGCGGCACGGCGTGGGCGTGGCCGACGGCCATGCGGCTGGCCAGCGCCTTGAAGCCCGCGTTGGTCATCTCGTCGAGATCGCGCACGCAGCCGTCGACGATGCAGCCGACCGCGCCCAGCGCCCGCTGGATGTTCGCGTTGACCTCGCCCCAGCACGACCCGCGGAAGTTGGGCTTGTCGAGGTCCTGCATCACGATGATCAGCGGGACGTCCGGCTGACTGGCCACGTGCCGGTAGAACTCCATCCAGTTGTCGGGGAAGTCCTTGGGGTGCTGGGGGTTGGACGGCTCGACGACAACGGTCACCGCGTAGCCGACCATCGGGCCCATCTGCGGCATGAAGTCGGTGGTGGGTTCGAAGTTGATGCCGACCTGCGCCGAGTCGTGCGACGTGATCTGCTCCCAGCCGTTGAACACCGTGGGCGTGTTCCACCGCTTGAGCTGGAGGAGTTGGGTGTGCGAGAGGCGTTGGCGTGCGTGCATGGTGGGGTTTCCTGAACGTGCCCGGGCAGTGGTGAGGCGCCCGTGGGGGGTGATTGACTTTACTGTTTTTCGTTGAGCCACGCGAGGTTGAATCGCGCCAGGGTGAGCGTGGCGGGGTTGTAGTGGCTGCCGGCGACGGCGCCGCGTTCGTAGAGCACGTAGATCGTGCCGTCGGGTGCGGCGGCGACGTCGCTGTAGCCGCTGATGCCCGGCTCGAGGGTCCGCATGACCGGCCACGTCGCGCCCTCGTCATAACTCACTTTGACGCTGACGTTGCGGCGTTCGCGGCCGGTGGGGTTGTGCGGCTGGACGAAGACGATGGCGTTGCGGTCGGCGCCGTTGACGCCGGCGCGGGTCACGCGGGCGATGCTGCCCATGCAGATCGGCTCGGGCAGCGCGGGGTCGTAACGGATGGCCGACCAGTTCGTTGCGCCGTCGTCGCTGATCGACACGGCACGGTAGCGCGGCGCGTCCTTCGCGCCCGTGTCCCCGGAACCCTCGTGGCGGATGTTGAGCATGACGCGCCCGTCGGCGAGCTGCACGACGACGGTCTCCGACGGATTGATCGGCTGCGGGTGTGCGACGACGATGTCGCCCCGCCGCCAGGTGCCGCCGTGATCGTCGCTGTAGATGACGGACACCGCCGACGGACGATGCGCGTGGCCGCCGGTGCCGGTGCTCATCCAGATCGGCACGACGAGTCGGCCCTTGTGATCGCCGTGCGTCAGCTGAATCCCGTGCGCGGGTCCGGTGGCGATCACCTTCCAGTCGTAGTCGCCGCGGAACGGGCCGAAGGCGCTGTCGGTGATGTCGACGGGGTCGGACCAGGTGACGCCGTCGTCGGTGGAGCGCATGTAATAGCAGCGTGCGTACTCGATGCAGTAGAGGAAATGGACGACGCCGGCGTCGTGGTCGACGATCGCGACGGGGTTGTTGACGGTGACCTCGCCGGGGCGTGCGAGGTGCTGGGCGAGTGCGACGGCGTTCTGCTGCACGTCGGCGGGCGGCGTGACGATCTTCGCGGCGGTGGACCACGTGCGTCCGCCGTCGGTGCTGCGGCGGAGGTAGACGTCGATCGCGCACCAGTCGCTCTTCATGCTGCGTCGCGCCTCACAGTAGGCCAGCAGCGTGCCCTTGTCGGTGACGACCAGGCCGGGGATGCGGTGCTGCGCGTAGCCGTCGTCGCCGGCGTTGAACACCGCGACCTGCTCGAGCGCGGGCTCGGCGGCACGAGCGACCGACGGCAGACACGCCGCGCCGATCACTGACGCGCCGATCATCAGGGCCACGCCGCACACCGCATTCCGCTTCATATATAGGTCTTTCGTGTTCATGCGATGATGTCGTGGACGACGTTGCCGTACACGTCGGTCAGGCGGAAGTCGCGACCGGCGTAGCGGTACGTCAGGCGTTCGTGGTCGAGGCCGAGCAGGTGGAGGATGGTCGCGTGCAGGTCGTGGATGTGGACCTTGTTGTCGACGGCCCTGTAGCCGTAGTCGTCGGTCGCGCCGTGCGAGTAGCCGCCCTTCACGCCGCCGCCGGCCATCCACACGGTGAAGCCGAGTGGGTTGTGGTCGCGGCCCCACTGCGTCGAGTCCTTGCCGCGCATCTCCAGCACGCTGGTCCGCCCGAACTCACCACCCCACAGCACGAGCGTGTCGTCGAACAGCCCGCGCTGCTTGAGGTCGGCGAGCAGCGCGGCGATCGGCTTGTCGACCGCGTTGCTGTTGAGGCGCAGGCCTTCCTCGAGGTACTGGTGCTGATCCCACTGCGCGATCTTGTTGTGGCGGCGGCGGATGGTGTGCGTGAGCTGGATGAACCGCACGCCCGCCTCCGCGAAGCGCCGCGCCATCAGGCACTGCCGGCCGAAGTCGTCGGTCTCGTCGTCGCCGATGCCGTAGCTGTCGAGCACGTGCGTCGGCTCCGACTCCAGGCCCATCCACTTCGGCGCCTCGGCCTGCATGCGGAACGCCAGCTCGAACGACTGGATCAGCCCCTCGAGCTGCCCGCCCGCGGAGGCGCGCTGCTGATGATCGCGGTTGAGCGACTGGATGAACGCGAGCTGCTCGCGCTGCAGGTCGGGCGACAGCTCGGCGTTGGTCAGGTGGCGGATGTCGGCCTCGCGTGTGGGCGTGCCGTCGTGCCCGATCGCGGTGCCCTGGTAGATCGCGGGCAGGAACGCGTTGGAGTAGTTGCGCGTGCCGCGCGTGCGGTCGGGGCAGATCGTCAGGAACCCGGGCAGCGAGGCGTTGTCGGTGCCCAGGCCGTAGGTGATCCACGAGCCCATCGACGGGCGTGCGGAGGTGATCGCGCCGGTGTTGAACTTGAGCGTGGCGTTGGCGTGGTCGAAGCCTTCGGTGTGCATCGACTTGATGACGCACAGGTCGTCGGCGTGGTGAGCGACGTTGGGGAACAGCTCGCTGATGTGCAGGCCGGACTGCCCGTGCTGCGCCCACTTGAACGGCGAGCCGAGCAGCGTGCCGAGTCGTCGGCCGGCGGCCTTCTGCAGCTCGGGCACGCCGCCGGGCAGCGGCTTGCCGTGGTCGCGCTGCAGCAGCGGCTTGTAATCGAACGTGTCCATCTGCGACGGCCCGCCCGACATGTACAGGAAGATCACGCGCTTCGCCTTCGGCGCGAAGTGCGGCGGCCTGGGCGCGAGCGGGTTCGGCGCGAGCTGCGACGACGCGCCGTGCGCCTGCTGCTCGCCGAGCAGGCCGGCCAGCGCCAGCGAGCCGAAGCCGCACGCGCTGTGGCGGAGCAGATGACGTCGTGTCAGGGGCATGCGGTTCATGGCGGTTGCTCAGTTGAGGAACAGGAACTCGTTGCACGAAAAGATCGACTGGCAGAACACGGCCCACGCGAGCGTGCGGGCGTCGGCGGGCTTGTCGTCGTTGCCCGGCTTGTCGGCCTTGTGCGTCGCGGCGGCGGCGCGCGTGAGGTCGACGGTCGTGAAGTGATTGATCAGCTTCAGCGACTGCGCGATCTCGTGGTCGGTGGCGGGTCGGCCCATGGCGCGCTCGAAGAACCAGCGCACGCGTGGCGCGTCGTCGCCGTCGCGCTTCAGCAGCTGCGTCGCGGCGAGCTCGGCGTGCTTCATCACGAACGGGCTGTTCATCAGGTACAGCGCCTGCGTCGGCACGGTGGTCGAGGCGCGGTCGCCGGTGACCATCGACGGGTCGGCGAAGTCGAAGGTTTCGAGCATGTCCATCGAGTCCATCATCGACATGCCGTCGCGGAGGATCGGCAGGTAGACGCCGCGGCGGTAGATGGGGTTGGGCACGTCGAGTTTTTTGTAGTTGCCCTCGGCGTTGAGGCGACCGGCGTAGGTCAGCGTCGGGCCGCCGCGTTGCTCGTCGAGCCTGCCGGAGATCGTGAGGATCGTGTCGCGTATGGCCTCGACGTCGAGGCGTCGGCCCTCGGCGCGCCAGCGGAGGCGGTTGTCGGGGTCGACCGATTGCGGGTTTCGGGTTGTGGATTGCGGATCGGCCGACGTGGTGACGTCGGGCTCGTCGGGGACGGCGGCGAGTCGGTAGACGCGGCTGGTGGCGATGCGGCGGACGAGGTGTTTGACGGACCAGCCGTCGTCGACGAACTGCGCGGCGAGGGTGTCGAGCAGCTGCGGGTGCGACGGGCGCTCGCCGCGTTCGCCGAAGTTGTCGACGGTGGGCACGATGCCGCTGCCGAGCAGGTGGTGCCAGACGCGGTTGACCATCACGCGTGCGGACAGCGCGCCGGCGCCGGTGTCGACGTCGGTGAGCCACACGGCGAGCTGCGCGCGGCCGGACGTGTCGGCGGGGATCGTCGGCGCGTCGCCGCGGGTGGCCACACGCAGGAACCCGCGCGGGACCTCGTCGCCGAGCGTCGCGCTCTGGCCGCGGATGCGCACGTGCTCGTCGTGCGGCTTGTCGGCGTCCTGCACGGCCAGCGCCTCGCCCTTGCCGAGCTGCTTCTGTCGCGCGGCGTACCACGGCTCGTGCTTCTCGTCGACGGGGATCGACACCTTGTTCCACGTGCTGATCGGCCCGCCCTTCGGCGGTCGCACGGACACGGTGCTCATGAACACGCCGGCCATCGCGTAGTAGTCGGCCTGCGACACGGGGTCGAACTTGTGATCGTGGCAGCGGGCGCAGCCGAGGGTGAGGCCGAGGAAGGTGCGCCCGAGCGTGTCGATCTGTTCGTCGACGACGTCGAGCTTCAGCGCCTGCTTGTCGTACTTGGCCAGCGGCTTGGGCCCGACGAGCAGGAAGCCGGTGGCGATGACGCGGTCGGCGCGCTGCCGCGGCGTGTCGGACGGCATGAGGTCGCCGGCGATCTGCTCGCGGACGAACGCGTCGTAGGGCTTGTCGTCGTTGAACGCGGCGATGACGTAGTCGCGGTACCGCCAGGCGTTGTCGTAGGTGTAGTTGACGCCGCCGCCGTTGGAGTCGGCGTAGCGCGCCACGTCGAGCCAGTACCGGCCCCATCGCTCGCCGAACTCCGGCGTGGCGAGCAGGCGATCGACCGCGGCTTCGACGGCGGCCTGCGTGTCGGACCGCGCGGCGGCGACGAACGCCTCGGCCTCGTCGGGCGCCGGCGGCAGGCCCGTCAGGTCGTAACGCAGGCGGCGGATCAGCGTGTGGGCGTCGGCGTCGGCGACCGGGCGGAGGCCCGCGGCCTCGAGGCGCGCGAGGATGAAGCGGTCGATGTCGGTGCGCGGCCAGGCGGCGTCGCGCACGGCGGGCGTGTCGTGCGACCGCAGCGGGCGGAACGACCAGAACGCGCGGCCCGCCTCGATGTCGATCACCCGCTTGGCCCTGGTCGGCACGACGCCCTTGCGCGGGTCGGGCGCGCCGCGCTTGACCCACTGTTCGAGCACGTCGATCTGCTCGGGCGTGAGCTTCTGCTTCGGCGGCATCTCGGTGTCCGGCACCTCGTGACGCACGACGCAGAGGACGAGCGACTGCTTGACGTCGCCGGGCACGATGGCCGGTCCGCTGTCGCCGCCGGCGACCCAGCCGTCGCGCGAGTCGAGGTAAAGGCCGCCCTTGACCTTCTTGGATTGCGTGGAGTGGCACTCGTAGCAGCGCTCGGCGAGCAGCGGCCGGACCTCGCGCTCGAAGAAGTGCAGGTCGTCGTCGCTGGCCGACGCGCCCCGTGCGACGCCGACGGACGCGGCCGCGAGGACCATCACCGTCGCCATCACTCGCCGTGCCGATGCGTGCATCCGGTGACCTCTTACGGAGGAAGCGACGCCGCCCCACCGCGTCGGGCGACCGCGCCAACGCTGCATCATAGCCCACGGAGGATCAATAATTCCAATTTAATATCTAATAATTTTGACGTACGATAATATTACGCAAATATCTCCGCGGCTCGCCAGGCGCGCCGGGTCGATATGGTCGTTAAATGCTTATTTTAATTGACTTACGTTATGCGACGATGTCTTTAACCACGTGCCCGTACACGTCGGTCAGGCGGAAATCGCGGCCGGCGTAGCGGTAGGTCAGGCGTTCGTGATCCATGCCGAGCAGGTAGAGCATGGTCGCGTGCAGGTCGTGCATGTGGACCTTGTTACGCATGGCGTAGTAGCCGTACTCGTCGGTTTCGCCGTAGGACAGGCCGCCCTTGACGCCGCCGCCGGCCATCCAGACGGTGAAGCCCTGCGGGTTGTGATCGCGGCCGTTCTTGCCCTGGACGATGGGCGTGCGGCCGAACTCACCGCCCCAGATGACGAGCGTGTCTTCGAGCATGCCGCGTTGCTTGAGGTCGGCGAGGAGGCCGGCGATCGGCTTGTCGGTCTTGCGTGCGTTGGCCTCGTGGCCCTTGAGCAGGTTGGAGTGCTGGTCCCAGATGTTGCCGGTGGCGAGCTCGATGAAGCGCACGCCGGCCTCGGCGAGCCGCCGCGCCTGGAGGCAGAGCTTGCCGAAGGTGTCGGTCTCCTTGTCGCCGATGCCGTACATGTCTTTGACGTGGTCGGACTCGGCGGACATGTCGAGCACGTGCGGGGCGACGCCCTGCATGCGGTACGCCAATTCATACGACGCGATGGCGCCTTCAATCTGGTCGTCGTGGCCGGCCTGCGCGAGGTGGTCGCGGTTGAACGACTGGATCAGGTCGAGCTGCCGGCGCTGCTCGGTGCGGGGCAGCTTGCCGAGCAGGTTGCTGATGCGCCCGTCGCCGAGGCTGCCGTTGGCGCCGATGGCCGTGGCCTGGTGCGACGCGGGAAGGAACGCGCTGCCGTAGTTGCGCGGCCCGCCGTGCGCGGTGCTCGGCCCGAGCACCATGAACGCGGGCAGGTCGGCGTTCTCCGTGCCCAGCCCGTAGCTGACCCACGCGCCCATGCTCGGGCGCACGAGGTTGTCGGAGCCGGTGTGGATCATGCTGACGGCCTGGCCGTGCGACTGGCCGCGGCTGTGCATCGAGCGTATGACGCACAGGTCGTCGACCATCGCGGCGGTGTGCGGCAGCAGCTCGCTGACCCACTGGCCGGACTCGCCGTGCTGGGCGAACTTCCACGGCGAGGCGAGCAGCGTCGGCTTCGCGGAGATGTTCTTCGGCGCGTCGAACGGCAGCGACTTGCCGTCGTCGGTCTGCAGCTTCGGCTTGTAGTCGAAGGTGTCGACATGGCTCGGCCCGCCGTGCATGAAGAGGAAGATGACGCGTTTGGCGCGCGGCGTCATATGCGGCGACTGGGCGGAAACCGCCGACGATTCGGCCGCCTGCGCCGCGCGCGCCGGTGAGCCCGACGCGAGCATGTGCGCGAGGGCCATGTAGCCGAACCCGCACGCGCTGTGCTTGAGCCAGTCGCGCCGGGTGGTGGTCACGTCGTAGTTGCCGCAGTGTCTGTTCATCGTATCTCCTTCTGGCTCCTCTCCCCCGGGTGGGGGAGAGGCTGGGTGAGGGGGTCGGTTCTTCGAACACGGCGTTGCCTTCGCGTCGCACGCAACGTGTTCGATGACTTCACCCTCACCCCGGCCCTCTCCCTCAAGGGAGAGGGGGTTGTCCGTTCGCCTCGCCTGATCAGTCCAGCATCCGGAAATCGGTCGACGCGAACAGCGCCTGCACGAAGCGCGCCCACGCGGCGGCGCGGCGCGTCGAGTCCTTGCCGCCCTCCGCGACGCCGTTCGCCTCTTCGCTGTCGATGTACTCCAGCACGCGCTGTCGTTCGGCGGCGCTGGGCGTGCGGTTGAGGATCAGCATGAACGCGCGGTCGACGCCGGACGCGCCGGGCGGCAGCGTGTCGGCCGTCTTCGCCGCGCAGCTCAGCACGAACGGGTTGTTCATCATCAGCAGCGCCTGCGCCGGCACGTTCGTCACCGGCCGACGCCCGACCACCATGTCCGGGTCGGCGAAGTCGAACACGCTCATCATCTCCGGCACCGCGCCGCGCACGACCGGCTGGTACACGCTGCGTTTGATCTCCAGCGACTCGTCGAGCTTGCCCGTCCAGCCGCCGTTGCCGTTGTCGACAGCGAGCTTCTTGAACGTCTTGACCGGCTCGGTGCTCGGCGTCGAGTCGAGCTGGCCGCTGACGACCAGCAGCGTGTCGCGGATCGCCTCGGCGGGCAGGCGGCGGCGGTTGGCGCGCCACAGCAGGCGGTTCTCCGGGTCGACCGCGTACGACCTGTCGTCGTGCCGCGTCGACATGCGGTACGCCCGGCTCGTGATCATGCGTCGCACCACGTGCTTGATCGACCAGCCGTCGGCCACGAAGTCCGCCGCGAGCGTGTCGAGCAGCTCGGGGTGCGACGGGCGCTCGGCCAGCGCACCGAAGTTGTCGACGGTGCGCACGATGCCCTCGCCGAACAGGTGATACCAGAGGCGGTTGACCATGACGCGGGCCGTGAGCGGATGGTCGGGGCGTGTCAGCCAGCGTGCGAACTCCGCCCGGCCGGACGTCGACGAACCGTCGGAGAGCGTGAGCCGCGCCGCCGCGTCGCTCGGGCTGCACACGCGGAGGAACCCGCGCGGCGCCACATCGCCACGGTTGTGCGCCTCGCCGCGGATCCGCACGCGGCAGTCCTCGATCTCGTCGGACTCCTTGACCGCCATCGCCTTGGGCACCGGCCGCGGCGCGTCCTTCTCCAGCGCCTCGAGCTGCTTCTCGTACTCCACCTGCACCTTGTACAGCTCCGACGCCTGCATCTTCGCGTCGCTCGGCGCGTCCGAGTCAGCCTTCGCCACCGCGGGCTTGTCGCCGTCGAGCAGCGCCACCGGGATGAACTGCACCGCGTCGGCCAGCACGTAGTCGACCGTGCCCTCCGTCGAGACCGTCACCGAGCCCTTGCGGCCCTTCTCGAACCTGAACCGTCCCACCGTGTCGAACAGCCCCGCGTGCTCGGGCGTCTTCGATTCGTCGATCGTCAGCTTCGTCTCGCCGCCGGCGTGCACGACCTTCACCGGCACCTTCTGCTCGCGGCCCGGCGACGCGGCGTAGCTGATCCGCACCTCGTACTCGCCCGCCTCGGGCAGGTCCGGCGCGAACGTCGCGGACTTTTCGCCCTTGTCTTCCTTGTTGTCGTGGATGTAGCCGACGCCCACGTACCGCGGCACGTACGTCGAGTTCTTCCACTTGCCCACCAGCTTCGCGTCCGCGTCGTCGACCACGACGCCGAGGTACTCGACCTTCTTCTCCTGCCCCATCTGCTTCTTGATCGCGGCGATCTTCTTCTTCAGGTCGTTGATCTGGCCGTTGATCCGCTTCGACTCCTTCTCGTACGCCTCGAGCGCCGCCTGCTGCTCGCCGGGCACGGGCAGGTCGCGGCGGACCCAGTCGCTGACGTACTGCTGGATCTCGCCCTCGATCGTGTCGGTGCTGCGGAAGATCCCCGCCAGCGCGTAGTAGTCGGTCTGCGGCACCGGGTCGAACTTGTGATCGTGACACCGTGCGCAGCCGAGCGACAGGCCCATGATCGACTTGCCGATCATGTCGATCTGCTCGTCGACGATGTCCATGCGGAGCTTTTCCTTGTCGCGCTCCGACAGCATCTTCGCGCCGAGCATGAGGAACGCCGTGGCGATCATCGCGTCGGCCTTGTCGTCGTTGTTGGCGCGCGGCAGCAGGTCCCCGGCGATCTGCTCGCGGACGAACTCGTCGTACGGCTTGTCGTCGTTGAACGCGGCGATCACGTAATCGCGGTACTTCCACGCGTTGAAGAACGTGGCGTTGAAGTCCGAGCCGTTCGTGTCGGCGTAGCGCGCCAGGTCGAGCCACTTGCGGCCCCAGTGCTCGCCGAACCGGGGCGAGGCGAGCAGGCGATCGACCGTCTGCTCGACCGCGGCCTGGGCGCCGCTGGCGTATTCCTTGACGAACGCGTCGACCTGGTCGGGCGTCGGCGGCAGGCCGATCAGGTCGTAGTAGAGGCGACGCACGAGCGTGTGGGGCTCGGCGTCGGGCGCGGGCGTGAGGTTCTTCGCCTCCAGCGCCGCGAGGACGAAGCGGTCGATGTCGCCGGCGGGCCAGTCGGCGTGCTTCACGGCGGGCGCGTCGTGGTGCGTGGCCGGCGTGTAGGGCCAGTGGCCGCGCTCGGCGTCGATGTCGATGACGCGAGCCTTCTTCGGCGTCGGCCCGCCCTCGCGCGGATCGGCGGCGCCGTTGGCGACCCACAGCTCCAGCACGGCGATCTCGGCGGGCGGCAGCTTGCGCTTCGGCGGCATCGCCGTGTTCTCGTCTTTGTAGCGGACCGCCTTGATCAGCAGCGACTTGTCGGGGTCGCCCGGCACGATCGCCGCGCCGGTGTCGCCGCCGACCATCCAGCCGTTGCGTGAGTCGAGGTAGAGGTGGGCACGCAGCTTCTCCGCGGTAGCGCTGTGGCACCCGTAGCAGCGGTTGACGAGGATCGGGCGGACCTTCTTCTCGAAGAACTCCAGCTGCTCGGCGTCAACCTTGACCGCCGGTCCGGCGTCGTCCGCCGGTCGGTCCGCGGCCCAGGCCCCCGCCGCCGCGACTCCCACGATCAACATCGCCCACGTGCCAAAGCTGCGCATCATGGCTACCCTCAAGAGGACTCGTCCCGCCGCCCCGCGCCGGCTCACTCCGCAAAGAGCGGGACGCCTAGACTTTGGACAGACGATTGTCCCGCAAAAGACCGTATCCTCCAAAAAAATATGCGTGAAACGCCGTCCAATCGCACGTTCTGAAGCACTGTGATAAGCGACGGCGGGAAAGGGTTTTCCGCCATGACCGACGCGTCCGACCCAAACGCGCCCGACGAAGCGGGCCCGCCGAGCCAGATGCCCGACAATCCGCACGAGATCGACGACGACCGCGCCGAGCACTTCATCCGCCTGCTCGCCGAGAACGAGCGACGGATCGCCGGTTATCTCGTGACGCTCGTGCCGGACTGGAACGACGCGGAGGACATCCTGCAGGAGGCGAAGGTGGCGATGTGGCGGGAGTTCAACAACTTTGAGCTCGGCACGAACTTCGGCGCGTGGGCGTGCCGCATCGTGTTCTACCGCGTGCTGGCGCACCGCAAGCGTCGCCAGCGGGACCGCCTGCGGTTTACCGACGCGTTCTACGAGGCGGTCAGCGGCGACGCGATCGACGACGCTGAGCATTTGGAGGATCGCTGCGACGCCCTGTCGGGCTGCATCGGCAAGCTCAACGCCGAGCACCGCGCGATCCTCCGCATGCGTTACTTCGAGGAGCTCGACGTCGAGCGGATCGCCGATCGCACGGGCCGGACGGTTGGCGCGATCTACCGCGTGCTGAGCCGCATCCGCTCGACGCTGCACGACTGTGTCACACAAACCCTCGCCACGGAGCAGGGACATGGCTGACGAGAAAGACAACGCGATGAACAACGACGCCACCGAGAACGACACGCACGACGCCCCGCTGCGCGAGGAACTGACGCTCGCCGAGCGGTTCATCGAGGGCGTGATCACCGAGGACGAGTCGGCGCGCCTGGAGCAGATCGTCTGCAGCGACGCCGCGGCGCGCCGCCGGTACGTAACGTACATGAGCCAGCACGCGGCGCTGCGCTGGCACCGCGGCCAGCCGGCCGACGCGTCGGACGAATCGATGCTGATGCGTCTGGCGACGGACGAGGGCACGGACGGGCCGCGCGCCCACACGGCTCGGGCGTCGATGCGCCGCGCGGGCTGGCGACGCGTGGCGATGTTCGCGATGGCGGCCGCGGCGCTGCTGGTCGTGGGCGCGTGGGCGGGGTTCGGCATGATGGCCGCGCTCACCGCCGAGCGCACGCCCGAGGCGATCGCGACGCTGACCGACACGAAGCGGTGCCGCTGGGATTCCGGCACGCTGCCGACCGAGTCCGGCGCCGAACTCAACGCCGGTCGCCTGCGTCTGACCGAGGGCCTGGCGACGATCCGCTTCCGCAGCGGCGCGAAGGTCGTGCTCGAGGGCCCGGCGGATTTGGAGCTCGTCGATCCGATGCGATGCGTGCTGCACGCCGGCGTGCTCGTCGCCGACGTGCCCGAGCCGGCGCACGGCTTCGTCGTCGATACCCCCCACGGCAAGCTCATCGACCACGGCACGGAGTTCGGCGTCACCGTCGATTCGACCGGCGACTCGGTGCTGCAGGTGTTCAAGGGCGACGTGGAGGTCCAGCACGCGAAGACCGGCGAGAGCCGGCACGCCGAGACCGGCGTGAACCTGCGTGTGCGCAAGGACGACATGATCGACGACGACCTGATCACCGAGGCGGCGCGCGTCGTGAGCGGCGTGCGTCCCGTCGCGCCCGGCGCGTGGGTCAGCCTCACGACCGCCACCGACCGCGGACGCGACACGTTCGTGCAGGACTACAAGAAGCCCGAGGACTACCACACCGCGCCCGGCGTGCTGATGTGCAAGAGCAGCACCAACACCGGCTACAACCGCAAGGTGTATCTCGCGTTCGACCTCGCGGCCCTGCGCGGCCGGCCGATCACCGACGCCGAGTTCATCATCAACGTCACGCCGTCAGGGCGCGGCTTCGGGGCGAACCTGCCCGACTGCACCTTCACGGTATACGGCGTGACCGACGAGTCGCAGGACGTGTGGACGCCGGAGTCGGTCCTGTGGGACACCGCGCCCGCCTACGCGCCCGGCCCGTCCGAGGTCGACATGGACAAGGCCGTGCCGCTGGGCACCTTCACCGTCGAGCAGGGCATCCAGTCCGGCGCGCGGCGCGTGCGCGGCCAGGCGCTGGTCGACTTCCTCAGCCACGACACCAACGGCATCGTCACGCTCGTCATCTGCCGCGACACGCGCGAGACCCGCGGCGGCAACCTCGTGCACGGCTTCGCGTCGTCCACCCACCCCACGGTCGCCCCGCCGACGCTGCGCGTCATCACCGAGTAAGCGCGGCGCACGCCACGGTTTCGCGACGGGCGACGCGTTGCGGCCTGATACAATGCCGCGCATGGCCGAGCCTTCGTCCACATCCCACGCCCCCGCCATCGTCATGCGCGGCGTGCAGCGCGACGTCGACGATCTCACCACCGACCCCGACCAGCCGAACCGCGTGCGCCTGCTCGACGGCGTCGATCTGACCGTCACGGCCGGCGGGCTGACGCACATCGTCGGGCCAAGCGGGTCCGGCAAGACCACGCTCATCCGCCTCATCAACCGCCTCGACGAACCGACCGCCGGCACGATCGACGTGCTCGGCAGGCCTGTGACGCAGTGGGCGCCGCGCGACCTGCGCCGCCGCGTGGCGATGGTGTTTCAGGAACCGACGCTCATCGGCATGACGGTGCGCGGCAATCTGGAAGCGGCGCTGTCGCTGAGCGGGCGCGTCGACGACGCCGAGCGGCGCATCGACGAAGCGATGAAACTCGCGGAGCTCGACACGGCGCTGCTCGACCGCACGGCCGACCGGCTGAGCGTCGGGCAGAAGCAGCGTGCGACGCTCGCGCGGGCGCTGGTCACCGAGCCCGACGTGCTGCTGCTCGACGAGCCGACCGCCGGGCTCGACCCGCGCACCGCCGAGGCGATGCTCGACAGCCTCTCGGCCCTGCGCGACAAGCGCGACCTGACCATCGTGATGGTCACGCATCACCACGACGAAGCGGCGCGGCTCGGCGGCGCGGTCGTCGTGCTGATCGACGGGCGCGTCGCGGCGCGGGGCGACGCGGCGACGCTGCTGAACGACCCGCCGACCGGTCCCGTGCGCGACTTCCTGCGCGGTCAGCACACGCGAAAAACCAGCGGAGACACGCCATGACGCCGGGCGCGATCCACATCACGACGCAGGCGCTGGCCGCGATCGAGCCCGTGCGCGCGATGGGCCCGTGGCACACGGCGATGCTGCTGGGCCTCGTCGCCGTCGTCGTGATCGTCAGCGCGGTGATGCACCTCGGCGTCGGCAGGGACGTGACGATCGCCACCGCGCGGAGCATCGTGCAGCTGCTGGCGATCGGGCTGATCATCGGCTGGGTGTTCGACCAGCGGACGTGGTACGCGGTGCTCGGCATGCTGCTGGTGATGTCGGCGGTGGCGGGTTTCACCGCGGCGGGTCGCACGAAGCTGCGCCTCGTCGGGTTGTCGTGGCTGTTCACCGGCGCGCTGAGCGTGCTGACCGGCGTGACGCTGGTATACATCGCCGTGCCGGTGCTGCAGCTGGACACGTGGGACCCGCGCTACCTGATCCCGCTGGGCGGCATGATCCTCGGCAACGCGATGACGGCGGCGAGCCTGTCGACCGAGCGGCTCGTCACGGACCTCAAGCAGCGCACGGCGGACGTCGAGGCGATGCTCGCGATGAGCGCGAGCCCCACGCAGGCGACCGCCCCGCTGCGCCGCGCCGCGGTCCGCGCCGCGATGACGCCGACGATCAACACGATGATGGTCGTCGGCATCGTCAAGCTGCCGGGCATGATGACCGGCCAGATGCTCGGCGGGTCCGACCCGATGCAGGCGGCGCTGTATCAGCTGCTGATCCTCGTGGCGATCGTGTTCTGCGACACCGCCGCGGCCGTGACGATGACGACCGTGCTGCACCGGCGGTTCTTCACGACCGCGTGGCAGGTCGACCGAACCGCGCTGAGCCGGGTGCGCAGCGAGGACTGAGGCCCAGGGCCCGAAATCAGCCTCACGAAAACGCCCGTCCACGTCAACCGCTATAATCACGAAACACACACGAACTCCGACCGAGGTACCCCATGCCCATTCATATCAACGGCGAGACGATCGAAGACGACGTGGTCGACAACGAGATGCAGCGGATCAAGGCCGCGGAGGAGCATCACAACCCGCACGCGTCGTGCTGCAGCATGGACGACGAGTTCCGCGAGCAGGCTCGCGAAAACCTCACGGCGCGGGTGCTGCTGGCGCAGGAGGCGAAGCGCGTGGTCGAGCCGATCGCGCCCGATGAGATCGACGCGGCGCTGGCTGAGCTGATCGAGGAGCACGGCGGCGCCGAGCAGTTCTACGCGAACATGGGGCTGACGCCCGACCAGGAGGCGGATGTGCGTCGCGACCTGGCGATGAACCTGCAGGTGCGCAAGCTCGTCGAGCAGCTGCGCGACGAGACGCCGCCGACGGACGCGGAGCTGCGGTCTTACTACGAAGAGAACATCGAGGAGTGGACCACGGCCGAGCGCGTGCGTGCGTCGCACGTGCTGATGACGCCGGACCAGGGCCAGAACCGCGAAGAGGTGTTCGAGCAGATGCGCGAGCTGCGTCGGCGGGCGCTGAACGGTGAGGACTTCGACGCGATCGCGCTGGAGTTCTCCGACAAGGCCAAGGAGGCGCGCGAGCAGGCGGAGCAGGACGGCGGCGCCGAGGCGGCGCAGGCCGCGGCGCAGCACGGCGCGCGCGGCGACGGTGTCGACCTCGGATTCTTCGCACGCGGCGAGCTGATGCCGGAGTTCGAGTACGTCGCGTTCTCGATGAACATCGACGAGGTCAGCCCCGTATTCGCCACCGGGTTCGGCTACCACCTGGTCAAGGTCACCGAACGCGACGAGCCGACGCCCGTCCCGCTGGACGAGGTCCGCGACGAGGTCGTCGAGGCGTTCCTGCTCGACCGCCACAACGACGCGGTGCAGGCGAAGATCGCCGAGCTTCAGGACAAGGCGGAGATCAAGGTCGTCGACTACTACGCCGAGGACGAGGAAGCCGAAGAGCACGCCGAGGCGTGATGGCGAAATCCGAATGACGAAGTCCGAATGACGAATCAAGCTCCAATGTTCGAATGTTCAATTCGAGCCTTGGAGCTTGGTTATCAATCCGCCATTCATCGCGTCACAGACGCGGTGTATCACTTGTTGCGATCGGTGCGCCGTGACGCGCGTTTGCGCGCGGCGCCGAGGGCGTCGAGCATGCTGCCCTGCTGGTCGTCGGCGGGTTTCGGCTTGGCCGTGGGCGGCGGTGGCGGTGTCGACGCGGCGGGCGCGCCGGCGGGTGTCGACGGTGACGTCGATGCGGCAGGCTCGGGGATGCCGGTCGGCTTCGCCTTGCCGGGCTGCGCCTTGACGGCTTTGGCCTTCGCGGGTTTGACGACCGTGCCTTCGACGCGGTCGCGCTGCAGCTTGAAGTTGCCGGTAGACAACACGCCGGTGCGGCGTTCGAGCACCTCGACGAGGAACATCACCACGGCCGCGAGCAGCAGCCACGGCGACAGGTCGATGAAGCGCGGCAGGTTCGGCAGGTCGGCCCAGACGCTCGCCAGGTCGATCCGCTCCGAGCCGCCCGTCGCCTTCGCCAGCCGCTTGAGCGTCGCCTCGCCGCGGTCGGCCCCCTGCGGCTTGAACTCCGGCGAGTACGCCAGCGTGACCGGCGGCAGCGCGATCGGCGGCTGACCCGCCACCTGCACCGTCGCCAGCACCGTGTCCGTCCCCGTCAGCGGCAGCTCGAGGCCCAGCGTGTCGGGCGACACCCAGTCCAGCTTCGTCCTGGCGATCTGCGGCGTCGAGCCGGGCTGACCGCGCAGCACCGTCACCTCCGGCAGCGACGCGACGTCTTTGACCGTGCGGTCCGGGTCGAGGTGCAGCTGCACGTAGGCGATGCCCTCGCGCACCTCCTGCGTAAGCATCATGCCGTCGGGCAGCGCGCGGCCCTCGCCCGCCGTCCAACGCACCAGGCCCGTCATGAAGTCGCCGACCTGATCCCACTTCGCGATCGGCCCCGTGAACTTGCCATCCGCCTGCCCCGTGTACGCCAGCACGCGACCGACCCCCGCCTGCCACGACGCGGTGACCGGCGCGGTGTACTCGTCGGTCGTCACGACGTCGAGGTCCGCGCCGGGACGCAGATACGTGAGGTTGTAGCCGCCCACATGCGGCGGCGTCTTCGCGTACGCCTTGCCCGACAACGCCGTGAGGTGCGGCGTGGTGTTGATGGCGGTCTCCTCATCGACGAACGTGCTGCGCGCCACGATGAACACGTCCTGCGCGAACAGCAGCGGCAGCGCCTTGGCGTCCTCCGTAAAGAAGATGCGCCCGCCGCCCGACTTCGCGACGTCCTCGAGCAGCCGCGCGTCGCTGTCGGCCTTCGTGCCCAGGCCGATGACCGAGCACGTGATGCCCGCCGCGGTGGCGTGCTTGAGCAGCTCCTTGTACTTGCCGGGCTCCTCGGAGTCGGCCGCGTCGGAGAACAGGATGATGTGGCGCGCCCCGGCCTGTGACTTCGCGAGCATGCGCACCGCCGCGTCGAGCGCCTCGTAGACGAAGATGCCGCCGCCCATCGACTCGATGCGGAGGATGTCGCTGCGCATACGGGCGCGTTTGCCGGCGTCGTCGAGACGTGTGAGCGGCGCCATCGTGTGCGCCGTGCTGTCGATCGCGATCACGCCGAGCTCGTCCATGTCGGTCAGCGTGTCGAGCACGCGGACCGACGCCATGTTCGCCAGGTCCATCTTGGTCCGCCCGCCGGGCACCGGCATGGTCATCGACCCGGAGCGGTCCATCGCGATGACGATCGCCAGCGAGTGCTTGCGGTGCTCGCGGCGGAGCTCCATCGACACGGGCAGGATCGGATCGAGCACGGACTTGTGATAGCCGCCCGGCCCGAACGACGTCTGCCCGCCGGTCATCATCATGCCGGCGCCGGTCTCGCGGACCCACGCGACGATGTTGCTCATCGCGGTCTCGCCGATCTCGGAGGCGGGCACGTCTTCGATCACCGCGGCGGAGTAGCCGGACAGCTCGTCGAGCGTCCAGTTCATCTCGTGCGGGCGACGGACCTGCACGTCGAGCCCGCCTCGCTTGAGCAGGTTGGCGAAGGCGAGGTCGGGCTTGCGTGTGAGCAGCATGACGGGCTTGGGCCCGGTGACGCCGACGAGCATGCGCGCCGCGTTGTTCTGCGGCAGAGGGTCGAGGCTGGTGTCGTCGGCGCGGTCGACGGTGAGCGTGTACGCGGCGGTGGTCGGCTCGTCGACGCTGTCGCGGAAGGTCAGGCGGCTGAGGCCCGCGGGGACCGGCCGTTTGCCCGACGCGAGGATCTTGGCGCCGCGCTTGAGCGTGTAGTTGACGTCCTGCGCGGTCGGCGACTGCACCCACGCGGTGATCATGAACGCCTCGTGCGGCGACACGGTCGGCGGCACGTCGAGCGACGCGATCGCGACGTCACCGGTCGTGGGACGCTGCACGGTGCGGTAGTCGACGGCGATGCCGCGCGCCGCGGCGCGCGCCGCGGCCGACGACGGGTCCTTGCCGGTCCAGCGGCCGTCGCTGAGCACGACGACGCGGCCGGGCGTGTCCGGCGGGATCAGCGACACGGCGCGCTCGATCGCGTCGTGCAGGTTCGACGCGTCGAGGCCCACGTCGTGATTGAATCCCTTGAACTTCTCGGTCGCCGCGGGCTGCTCCACCGCGGCGGTCTCGCCGAAGCCGATCACCGCGAGCCGGTCGTCGGCGCGCTTGCCGTCGTGCAGCAGGTCGATCGCCTCGCGGTGCTGGCTCGTGACCTCTACCGGCATCGACCGGCTGCGGTCGGCGACGACCACCACCGTGCCCGTCCGGCTCGGCAGCTTCAGCGCCAGACCCGCCATCGCCGCGACCAGCAGCGTCAGCACCACGATGCGCAGCGCGTTGAGGATCCTCGACGGCAGCGGCCAGATCCACAGCGCCACCCCGAGCGGGATGATCAGCAGCAGCCAGATGGGCGTCAGCAGCGTCACAGGTTCGTCACTCCCTTCCCGGTGCTGCGCGAGATCAACGCCATGTGCGTGACCAGCAGCGTCACCGCGATCAGGGCGAGCACCCACGCGATGTTGCGGTACTCCCAGCGGAACTTGTCGGACTCGGCCCAGCTGCCCCAGTCGCCCGACGCCAGGTCGCGCAGGTCCGACTCGTTGCGGTGCATCGTGTTGACCGCGTAAGCGTAGTCGCCCTTGTTCGTCACGACGCGCCACACGCCGGGCTGGTCGGCGGGGATCAGCAGGCGTTCGGCGCCGGCGGGCATCTTCTCGACCGCGCCGTCGGGCCGGGTGACGGTCACCGACTCGGTGCGCGGGTCGAGCGCGATCGCCGCGTCGTCGCCGAGCTTTACGTTCGCGTCGCGCGGGCCCGGCGTGTGCGACGCACGCCACTGCACCAGGTTCCACATCAACACCGGCCAGTTCGGCGTGTCCTGCACGGTCGAGCTGCCCGGCGTGAAGCGGATACGCAGGTCGTGTCGCCCCTCCGCCTGCTCGACGTCGCTGATCAGCGTGACGTTGCCCGCGGTGACGAGCGGTCGGCCGGGCAGGTCCTGCGTCTTGCCCGCGCCCCAGATCGCCCCGCGCAGCGCCAAGCCGTCGGTCAGCGGGTGGTTGTAGTCGATGACGAACGGCCCGAGGTACGGCACGGCGTCGGGCTCGACGGTGAAGCGCACGGCCCAGAGCCGCGGGTCGGTGGCGCGGATCGACGAGCCGTCGGTCAGCAGCAGTTCCGCCGACGTCTCGGAACGCGTGACGTTGTCGACGGCGTCGAGCGCGCGGTTGACTTGCGCGGCCAGGGCCTGGTCGGCGATGTTGACGTGCACGCGCACCGGGCGGTCGATCGGCCGCAGCAGCAGCACGTCGTTGTCGACCGGCAGCGCGTCGCCGGTGAGGCGCGCGCGGACGGCGGGCGCGTCGGGCTTGAGGTCGATGAACACGTTGCGTGTCGCATTGGCGTCGAGCTCGACGGTCTTGCGCTCGATGACACCGGCGCCGGACGACTCGGCCGCGCCGTCGGCGACCTTCTCGATGACGAGCTCCGCCTTCGTCGCCGTCGCGGACAGGTTGGCGATCTCGAAGAGGCAGCGCTGGCGGTCGGGCTGACGCGAGCGGGTCGCGCCGACGAACGCGACGTTGGCCGTCGGCACGCCGAACGCCCGCCACTCGACGAGGCCGGCCTTGGGTTCGGTGTCGGGCTTGCGGTCGGTGATGACGAGCACGCGCGAGCGCGCTCCGCCGAGCTCCGACGCGACGGCGATCGCGCGTTCGAGGTCCGACTCGCTCGACCCGCACCGCCAGCCGTCGAGCTGCCGCATCGCTTCGGCGACGTCGCGCACCGGCTCGCCGAGCACGCGCGGCTCGCGACCGGCCAGAACGAACTGCACCGCGTAGGTCCCGCCGCGCAGCTCCGCGTCGATCGCCTTGATCGCGCGGTCGCGCGCCGTCAGCTTCGCCGAGACGTCGCCCGCCGCGGCCGCCGCGCCGCCGACGGTCGCACGCATCGAGTACGAGTCGTCGAGCACCACCTTCAGCGGCAGATGCGTCGTGGCGGAAAGGAACCTCGGCCCCGTCGCGGCGAACGCGAGGATCGCCAGCACCGCAAGCTCGATGAGGAACAACAGCGGCGTCTGCAGCCGATTGATCCGCGTGCCGCCCTCCTTGGACTGCAGCGTGTCCTGCCACAGCATCAGGCTTGACACGGTGTGACGCCGGTATCGGTTGCGCAGCCAGTAGATCGCCGCGAGCGCCGGGAGCGACGCGAGCGCGAGCAGAGCCAGTGGCATGGTAAGTAGGGGCACGTGTCTTCCTCAGTCAGCACTGTTCGACAATGACCAATGACCAAGCACCAATGTCCAATGCCCGAGATCAACGGGCATGGCGTGGTGATCGGATTGTGGTTCTACATTGGTCATTGGTTCTTGGTCATTGGTCATTCCGCGCAGCGGGGCTTACGCGGGTTGAAACACTTCGGCTTCGACCAGCGGCGACAGGTCCCACTGATCCAATACGTTTTCAGCGACGAGCGTCGTCATCACCGCGCCGACCTGCGTGGCGGCGCGCGACCAGTTTTCCTGGTGACGCGCCAGCGCGGCGCGGTAGCGCTTCTGCGTCGAGGCGTCGACGAACACCTCCTGCAGCTGGCCGGTCTCGGAGTCGACGAGGCGGATGCTGCCCCGCTGCGGCGGCTCGGTGTCCGACGACGCGAGCACCTGCACGACCGCGATCACCGCCGCGTTGTTCGACAGCAGCTGCAGCGTCGCCAGCGGGTCGCCCATGTAGAGCAGGTCGCTGATCACCACGCGGATGGAGTGCGAGCGCCAGCGCGGCGGCAGCTGCACCAGCGAGCTGTGCAGCGTGTCCTTGTACGTGAAGTCGACCCCCTGCCACAGCGCCGGCGGGTCGGAGCCGTGCATCACCGGGTGGCAGCCGTCGCGGGCGATCCACGTGTTGTGCGTGTAGTGCGAGTTGGACGCGGCGGCGGCGATCGCGGCGGCGACGCCTATCACGCCCTCCGCCTTCCGCGACCCCGGCAGCGCCATCGACGCCGAGCCGTCGATGAGGATATCGACGTGCGGGCTGACCTCCTCGCGGTAGAGCTTGATCGTCAGCCGATCGGAGCGGGCGTACGCGGACCAGTCGATGCGGCGCAGGTCGTCGCCCGGCTGGTACTCGCGGTGGTCCTTGAAATCGAGGCTCGAGCCGGCCTGACGTCCGACCTGCGCGCCGACGAGGCCCAGCGGGACGCGCCGCGGCATGACCAGCGCGTAGCGCGACCCGGCCTGTTGTCCGGCGAGCAGCGCGTTGCGTTGGGCGTCATCCATGCGGGGGTCTCACTTGGGTCACGCGGCGGAGGGCGACGTCGCGGCGGTTGCGTCGTCGCGTTTCTCGATCACCAGCATCTTCGGTCGGCGGGCGGTCGACATGATCAGCCAGCCCGCGGCCAGCAGCAGCAGCGTCACGCAGCCGACGATCAGCCCGGTCTGACCGCACCAGTCGGACATCGCGATGATCATCGACTTGAACCCGCGCGCCTTGGCGCGGATGACCGACTCCATCGCGGGGTTGTTGCGGAGCTCGGCGACGACGGTCCAGCACGCCCAGGTGAACAGGCCGAGCAGCGCGAGCACGACGCCGGGCTTGATGGCGATAAGCACGGCGTTGACGCTGCGGGTGTCGGGCCGCGCGCCGGCCAGATCGCCGACGCTGTTGACGAACGCGTCGCGGTCGGCGAGGTCGGCGGCGCGCAGGCGGGTGTACGCCGCGGAGTGTCCGTCGCGGTAGTCGATGTCGACGGCGGTGTCGTTGACGACGGACTTGATGCGGGTGATCGCGTCGACGGGAACCACGCGGCCGAAGTCGCGCAGCATGTACGTCGGCAGACGTCCGGCCTCGAGGTGGGTCTCGACGCGCGCCCAGTCCTCCAGCGGCACGCCCGCCCAGAACACGCGTCCGTCGGCGTGCCCGTACACGCGGGCGCCGTCGCCGTCGGTATGCACCCAGTAGCGCAGGGACGCGGGGTGCTCGACGCCGTCGTCGCCGAGCTCCTCGGCGGCGAGCGCCGAGTCGCGTGACCCGCCCGCGATCACGTCCGGGCGGAACGCGAGCAGGCGGTCGGCCCACCACGCGAGGTTCAGCGCGAGCCCGATGCCCGCCCACACTCCCGACGTGGCGTACCACACGACCATGTCCGCCGCCCCGTCCCAGACGAACGCCATGAACGGCACGGTCGCAAAGAACCAGTGCGTGCCGGCCATCTCGCGGTCCCAGTTGTAGCCGTGGAGGATGAACGCCATGACGAACGGCAGGATGATGCCCGCCGCCATCATGATCAGCGCCATCGCCCAGGTATAGGCCGGGTAGATGATCCAGTTCAGCAGCACGCGGCGGATCCACAGGGCCGTGAGGCTGTAGCCGATGAAGTACAGCGCGAACGGCATGGAGGTCTTGAGGAATTCGATCATGTCGCGCTGGCCGTCCATCGACCCGCGGTAGACCGACTCCCAAACGAAGCCGAACGCGGCGGTCGCGCCGAGCAGGCCGATCGTCCAGGCGACGCCGCCGGCCGAGCCGCTGAACAGAAAGAACGCCGGGGCGCGGAGCACGAAGGTGCGCGGGATCGTGCGGCGCAGTCGCCCGCCGATCTCGTCGCGCTCGCTGACCGCCACCAGCAGGCCGGTGAACAGGATCAGCCCCATGATGATCATCCACGTCCAGATCGGCCAGTACTCGTTCTCGGCGATGCTGAGCACGGCCATGAAGACGGCGGTGATCAGCCACACGACGGTGAGGTAGATGCGCACGGGCATGGCGCGGTTGGACGACACGGGGCTGATCATCGCGACGGACAGCACGTAGAGCAGGCCGGTCACCGCCGCGATGGAGATCACGGTCACCATGAGCGCGATCCACTCGTTGGCGCCCGTGGACCCGCCGCGTCGCACGACGTTCTCGGCGTACACCATGCAGCGGACCAGCACGCCGACCAGCGTCGCGATGCCCGCCAGGCCGAGCATCGACCGCAGCCCGCGCGACGCCGGGACGCACGCCAGGAAGATGGCGAACATCGTGCTCATGGCGATCACGACGAAGTTGATGAACAGCAGCAGGAAGATCGTCGGCAGGTCGATGCCGCGCAGCAGGTAGGTCAGTGAGAGGAACGGCATGCACGCGGCGAAGATGAGCACGGTGACCATCATCGCCGAGAGGAACTTGCCGGCGACGATCTGCCCGGGGCGGATCGTGGTGATGTAGAGCAGGTCGCTCTGCGTGCCCGTCCGCTCGGTGACGAGGCGCATCGCCGCGTACGCCGGGACGAACACCATGCACGTGATCATCATGATCAGCAGCAGCGTCCAGAAGGTGAACCCGCCGTAGCTGTCGTCGTTGATGTCGAAGGCGAACAGCGCGAAGCCGATCGCCACGAGCTGCACGGTGATGAACAGCATCAGCACGCCCGTGACGAACTTGCCCCCGACCGCCTGCCGCAGTTCCTTGACCACGACGGGGTTCATGAGGTTGTCGAGCTTGTCCATCAGCGTGTTCATGCGCGGTGCGGTGTCCCTTCGTAACGCTGTTGCGGGGCGTTGGGTGCGGCGTCGGATTCGTCGGCCGGCGTGGCCGGCGTGGGCGGCGGCTGGTCGTCGGGCGAGACGCCCTGCTCGCGGAGCATCTGCACGGTGGCGGGCTCGAGCTCCATGTCCAGCGCCACCCGGTCGCTCATCCGCATGGCGGTCTCGGCCTCGGGGCTGACCAACGCCTTCGCGGCGCGGCGACGCTGATACGCCTGCCGCTGCTTGTACGCCATGTGCTCCGACGCCGTGCGCCGCACGCCCGACGGACGCAGGCTGTCCAGGCCGACCGCGTACGCCGCGACGACCACCATGAACGTGAACATGCCGATCATGAACGTCGCGGCCCAGAATCCCGCGTCGACGAGCACGCTCACGCCGCGTATCGCCATCGCCCCGCAGAACCCGATGGTCATGCCCATGCCGATCATCACGCCGCCGAGCATGAACACGCCGGCGAAGAACCGCGTGATGATGTTGCGCCCGCAGCACGCGACGGACACCGCGTAGATCGTGCAGACGTACGACATGATCGCCACGCCGACGAGCGTCGCGAAGATCGTCGGCAGGTCGATGCCGCGCATGAGGTAGGTCAG
Source organism: Phycisphaera sp. (assembly GCA_016125285.1). Taxonomy (GTDB): domain Bacteria; phylum Planctomycetota; class Phycisphaerae; order Phycisphaerales; family Zrk34; genus RI-212. Next base: position 35,912 of record WGMA01000026.1, on the reverse strand, counting down.
CGAGAGGAACGGCGTGAAGGCGCCGAAGATCATGAGCGTCGCGAGCATCGCGGCGTTGATCTTGCCCCACAGCACGCGCCGCGCCGACAGCGTCGTGACCAGCAGCAGGTCCATGTCTTCTTTCGACCGCTCGAAGCTGAAGCGGCTGGCGGCGATGATCGGCATGACCAGCACCGTCGTGATCACCAGCACCATGCACAGCCCGCCGAACACCGAGCGGCCGCCGCGCAGCTCGTCCACGTTCTGCGAAAACGCCATCAGCCCGAACAGCATCAGCTGCACAAGCAGGAACAGGATCAGTACGCTCGACAGCTGCCTGCCGGTGACGGCCTGGCGCAGGTCGCGCACGACGACCGGGTTCATCCGGTCGTCCGTCCGCTCGACAAAACGCGTAAATCGGTTCGGCACGGCCGTCACGTCACTGCACCTCCCCGGTGGTGAGGCTCATGAACACCTGCTCGAGGTCGGCCTGCCGCTGCTTGAACTCCAGGATGCGGAATTCGCGTTTGAGCAGCTCGGCGAGCAGGTCGCAACAGGTCTCGGCGTCGCCGGACACGTCGGCCTCGACGTGCTCGCCGACGATACGGGCGTCCTCGACGTGGGGCATCTCGAGCATCGCCTTGGCCAGCACCTCGACGTCGCGCGCCGGGCGGATGATCATCGTGCGGTGCTTGGCGCCGCCGTCGCCGTGCATGATGTGCTCCAGCGTGCCGGCGCGCAGGATGCGCCCCTTCTCGATGATCACCGCGCCGTCGCAGATCTCGGCCAGCTCCGTGAGGATGTGCGACGAGATGAGCACGGCCTTCTTCTGCTCGCGCGCCAGCACCTTGAGCAGCTCGCGCAGCTCGATGCGGGCGCGCGGATCGAGGCCCGCCGCCGGCTCGTCCATGATCAGCAGCGGCGGGTCGTGGATCAGCGCCCGCGCCAGCGACACGCGTTGCTTCATGCCCTTCGACAACGCCACGAGCATCTTCTCGCGGATGCCGATGAGGTTGGTGAACTCCTCGACGCTCTCGACGACCTTGCGTCGGTGCGGGTTGTGGATGCCGTAGGCGCGGGCGAAGAATTCGAGGTACTCGTGCACGGAGATGTCGCGGTGCGTCGGCAGGTTGTCGGGCATGTAGCCGATGCGCTTGCGGGCGCGCTCGGGGTTCTCGACGACGGAGTAGCCGTCGATGTAGGCGTTGCCGGCGGTGGGCTCGTCGAGCGTGGCGAGGATGCGCATGGTGGTGGTCTTGCCGGCGCCGTTGGGCCCGACGAACCCGAACACCTGCCCGGACTCGAAGCTGAACGTCACGCCGTCGACCGCGCGGGTCCGGCCGAAGTGCCGCCTCAGGTTGATCACTTCCACTTTCATGACGCGGTCACTCCACCAGTCCGTAGACGACGCTGTCGGTCTGCCACTCGTCGGTGCCGGACAGCGCGCCCTCGAGGAAGGGGCTGCGTGGCACGACGGCGATGTAGGCGCGCGGGTGCAGGTACGCCTCGGGCCGGGCGACCATCTGCTCGCACGTGTTAAGCCACTCGCTGGCGAACACGCCGCGCAGGTCGACCCGCGTGCGCGTGACGGGCAGGGCCGTGTCGGTGAGCGTCACCTTCTGCCCGGCGGGGACGTCGATGGCCTGATACGTCTTGCCCGACGCGTCCATGTACGTCAGCCGCTTGATGTCGACGCCCAGGCCGTTGGTCACGGTGACGCCCGACGCGGTCGCGGCGAAGTCGAGCCGCTCGCGTGCGGTCGCGGCCTTGCGGACCATGAAGTGCGCCGGCACGCGTGCGGTCACCCAGCCGTCGCCGAGGTGCTGGTCGTTGGTCCAGTCGACGGTGCGCGCCCGGCCCGACTCGCCCTGCCGTGCGCCGACGAGCGGCGTGACCTCCGTGTCGGCCGAGAAGTGCAGGCCGCCGCCCGGCGTCAGCGGGCTGTAGAACGCCGTCCACCCGACCGTCGAGGCGTGGTGCCGCGTCTGGTCGAGCATGGTGATCACCTGCGTGCGCGTCTGACCGGTGAATCCCTCGGCGAGCAGGTTGTAGGAGAACACCGCGCCGCACGCGACCAGCGAGATCGCCGGCACCGTCCACAGCATCCAGATCTTCCGCTTCATCCGCCCGAGCACGAACAGGTTGACCGGGCCGATGAGCGTCGCGAACACGAGCATCAGCACGAACAGCCCGCGCACCGGCACGCCGAGCTCTTCGACGACGCGGAACTTGTTGTTCGCCTCGCGGACGTCGTACCACTTGTTCCACGGCTTGCCCGAGTTGCTCAGCGCCTGCCGCAGCGGGGTCCAGATCGAGCGGTCCCACTTCTTCGTGTCGTCCTGCTGCACGACGAGCAGCTTGCCCATGCCGGGCGCGTAGCTCACGACGCCGACGGTCAACTGCGTGCGGTCGACGCGCCAATCGGCCGGCGGGTCCCACCCGGCGCCGATGACGACGAGCGTGCCGCCGGCGTCGATGTAGTTCCGCAGCGCGACCCGCGCGCCGTCCGACAGCTTGCGGAACTCGTCGGGGCGGATCATCACGCCGTCGTAGCGCGTGTACGCCAGCCAGCGGTCGGGCCACACCTCGGGGGCGCGCTCGGTGCGCAGCAGCAGCCGGTTGGACACGGTGTGCCCCCACGTGCCGGTGGTCGTCGAGCCGAAGATCGTGTCGTACGTGTCGCCGATCTCCGTGTCGTTCAGCGGCTTGCAGATCAGCACGGTGGGCGGGTTGATCGAGCCGCCGTAGGTCACGCCGTACGTGTCGGACACGTGGGCGAATCGCCGGTTCTCCAGCGGGGGGCTCTGCGCGCGGCCGTCGACGCGGACGCCGACCCCCGCGCCGTCCACCGGCAGCGGCGGCTGCAACAGGCTCAGCCGCGCCTCGCCGCCGGGCGCCAGCGTGACGGTCTCGCTGACCGACGACAGCCGATCGCCGCCGAAGCCCGTGTCCGACGCCGGCAGGTAGATCGTGACGGTGTGGGTCTCGGTCTTGGAGTGGTTGCGGATCTCGAACGGATACTCCGCGTAGCCGTGCAGCGTGTTGTCGTCTGGCACCGTGATCGACTGGATGTCGATCTCGCCCTTGAGGTACGTCGCGGCGCGGGCGCCGGCGGAGGCGCCGAGCGTCAGCAGCGTCGCGACGACCGCCGCCGCGAGGCCGCGCGTCCGTCCAACCCGTTGTCGTGCGATGGTCGTCATCGTCTCACACCTCGCTGTCCGCGCGTCGACTCGATCACGCGCGCGGCGCGGCCGGGGCGACCTCCAGGTCACCCGGCAGGTTCAGGCCGGTCTCGTCGAGCTTGTCGAGCAGACCGTGGATCACGTCGAACGTGTCGACGCGGTCGAACTTCGCCTTGTAGTTGAGGATCATGCGGTGGTTGAGGACGGCGGGCGCGACGGCGCGGACGTCCTCGAAGCCGACGGTCGGGCGGGCGTGGATCAACGCGTATCCGCGCGCCGCCTCGGCCATCGCGATCGCCGCGCGGGGCGACGCGCCCCACGTGACGTACTGGCTCACGCCCTCGGTCGCCTCGGCGGCGCCGGGGTGCGTCGCGGCCACGAGCCGGGCGATGTAACGCGACACCGCGCGCGGCAGGTACATCCGCTGCATCACGCCGAACATCACGTTCAGCTGCTCGTGCGACATCGTCCACTGCGGCGCCGGCGGCTCGCCGTGACGACGCGTGCCGATGATCTGCTCCAGCACGTCGGGGTCCGGCGCGTCGACACGCAGCTTGAACAGGAAGCGGTCGAGCTGCGCCTCGGGCAGCGGGTACGTGCCTTCCAGCTCGATGGGGTTCTGCGAGGCGAGCACGAAGAACGGGTCGGGCAGCGGACGCGTGGCGCCCATCAGCGACACCTGCCGCTCCTGCATCGCCTCGAGCATCGCCGACTGCGTCTTGGGCGACGCGCGGTTGATCTCGTCGGCCAGCAGGATGTTCGTGAACACCGGGCCCTCCTTGAACAGCATCTCGCGCTGCCCGCCGTCAACCTCCTGCAGGATGTGCGTGCCGAGGATGTCGCCGGGCATCAGGTCCGGCGTGAACTGCACGCGGTTGAACCGCAGGTTCATCAGCTGCCCCAGCGCCTTGATCATCTGCGTCTTGCCGACGCCCGGCTGGCCCTCCAGCAGGATGTGCCCGCGCGACAGGATGCCGACGAGCACCATGCGGTGCAGCTGCGCGTGGCCGAGCAGGATGCGGTCGAGCTGCTCGAGCAGCTTCGTCGCGCCCTCGACGGCCGGGGCGATCTCCGCGGGTTGCAGCACCTTCGCCTGTTCGTGTGTGTCGTTGGATACGGTCATGGTCGCTCCGTGTGGATCTTGCTGAGGGTCACTGCGTTCGCTACATCCCGTTACGCGCGGCGCGCCGGCCGCGTTGCGTGGCGCGGTTCGCGGCGCGGCGTGGCCATCGCGCACGCGCCGCCGCGGTGTCGACGCGGCGCGCCCGGTGCGCCGCGTGACACGTCCCGTCCCCCGGACGGGCCGCCCTGTGATCGGTTACTCCCGCTTGAAATACCGCTCGACGGCCTGGCGGTGCCGCGGGAGCACGGCCTGCTTGTTCGCCGAACCGCCGCCCGCCGACGCGCCGTTCAACGCCGACGCGGCGTCCGGTCCCTTGTCCTCGGCGACCTTCGGCGCGCTGCTGCTCACGCCGATCAGCTGGCTGTCCTTCGCCTGGTTGAACGCGCTGGCCGGCAACACCTCTTCCTTGAACCCAGCGCCCTGCTCGTTGGTCGGGTCCTTCCACGTCAGCGGCGCATCGCCCCGCCCGCGGGTGATCCCGCCCTTGCCCGGCCGGCCGCTCTCCTGCCACGAACGCATCATGCCCTGCATCGACATCGACCCGGCGTTCTCCGCGAGGAACTTCGACAGCCCCTCGCCGTTCGCCTCGCCCGCCTTCTGCGCGTCGCCGAGCTTCTTCGGGTCGATCAGCTTCATCTTCGACAGCTTCGCCAGCCGCGCCGCCAGGCCCTCCTTGCAGTCCTTGCACGCCCCGGCCAGCTGCTCCATCTGCTTGAGCTGCTCGTCGGTGAGCCGGTCCTGCGGAGGCATCAACGCGAACTCCTCCTCGACGAATCCCGCGTCCAGCAGCGCGTCCTCGATGTCGTCGAGCTGCTCGCGCGTCAGGTCCGCCGGCAGCTCCGAGTCCGGCACCTGGTGCGGCGCGAACCGCTCCTCCATCTGCTTCATCTCCCACTCTTCGAGGAACTCGTCCTTCGTCGCGCGGCGCAGCGCGTCGATCGACCACGCGTCGATCAGCGCGAAGTGCTTGTTCGCCAGACCCTCGCTCGGCAGCTCCGACGCCATCTTCTGAATCTCCGCCTTGAGCTTCGCCTCGTCGGCCCCCGCCGCCAGTTGCTTGTCGATCTCCTCCATGATCTTTGACTCGGCCAGCGTCCACGCCGCCGCCGCCGCGAGGCGTTCCTTCGCGTCCATGTCCTTCGTGAGCCGATCGAAGTCGATCTTCAGCACCGCCAGCCGCGCCCGCACCTGACGCTTCAGCGGCAACGCCTCGTCGAGGTAGATCTGCTTGAAACGCATGCCCGGCTTGACCGAGTCCGCCAGCTTGTCCAGCTGCTTGTTCTTCTCGCTCGTCAGATTCTCGGCCATGTCCTTCGGGATCAGCGCGTAATCCTTCGGGTCCAGGCCCAGCTCCTGCAGCTTCTTTTCCAGGTCCTTGAGCTGCTGATCGCTCAGCTCCGGCAGCTCGTTCTTCGCCATCTCGTGCGCCTCGAGCTTCTTCCGCAGCGCGTCACGCTCGGGCGCCGACAGGTTGTTGTCCTTCAGCGCCTCCTGCAGTTCCTTGAGCTCCTCGGGCTTGAGCAGCCCGGCGTGCTTGGGGTTGATGCCCATCTTGTCCATCGCGTCCTTGACCTGCTCGATCAGCTTCGGGTCGAGCTTGTCGCTGAGGAACAGCTGCTTCATCTGCTTCTGTTCCTTCGGCGCGAGTTGCGACGGGTCGATCTTGTTCATCGCCATCGCCTCTTTGAACATCTGCGAGTTCTTCTGCATCTGGTTCAGCAGGTCGCTGAGGTGATTCATCGCCTCGCTGTTCAGAGACGGGCTCATCGAAGGGTCCTGCTTGAGCTGGTCCTCCTTGATGCCCTCCGCCAGCGACTGCGTCTCGCTGAGCTTCTCGGTCTGCGCCAGCGCGTTCTCCGCCGCCTCCTGCGCGAGCTGGCTCAGCACGTCCTTCATGTGGTCGATCGCCTCGAGCGTCTTGGCCGGGTCCTCCGCCTTGGCGTCCGCGGTGATCTGCTCGAGCTTCTCTTCGAGCTGCTCGGCGCGGTCGGCGTCGATGATCTTCTCTTCCTTCAACGCCTCGATCTGCTCTTCGATCTGATTGGTCTGCTCGGTGACGTCGAGGTTCGCGAACGAGTTGATCGACACGTAACGCTGGGGCACCGCGAAGCCGACCGCGACGAACACCGCCGACGCCGCCAGCACGCCCCACAGCCGCTGCGTGCGGAACCGCGTCTGGGGCGCCACGATCCGGGGCAGCCGTCCGCCCCACTCGCCGACCTCCGCCTCGGTCTCGGCCATCAGCAGCCCGCCGGCCGCGCTGTAACGGTCGAGCATCGCCCGCACCGCCGCCGGCTCGGGCAGTCGCCGACGCGCCAGCTCCATCGCCAGCATCGCCGCCGGCACGATCCCCAGCGCCCCCCACAGCAGCGGCAGAGGCTCCGTGCCGATCGCCGCACGCGAGATCAGCACCACCGTGCCCCACACGAACGCCCACCCGCTGATCAGGATCAGCGCGTAAAACGTCGTCAGCTTGCGTAGGAGGTCGCCCCGGAATCGCCGGATCACCTGCTCGTGCATCCCCATAGGAACACCTTTCGGGCCGAAGCCCAGACATGCTCACGCCATCTCGCCCAGCACATTATCGCTCGCCGCGAGCATGACATCCAGTCTAAACGCCGCACGACGCGCACTTCCGCCAGAATCCCGGCCCCGCGTCTCATACATGCCACACCTAATAAACGCGCGAACCCCCCGCTTTGTTCAATCCGCCATCGCGATTCACGCGATATCCCCGCTGCAACGCTACAATGGCGTTTCATCCCCCTCGAAGAAGGATCACGCCATGCGGATCACACGTGCTGCTCTGTGGACCGTCACGCTCGCCACGTGTTTCGTCATCGCCGATCGCGTGGTCGCCGCGGAGGGCGACGCGGGGCTGACGGCCGGGCCGACGATCGCGCTGGACGGGGTCGACGGGCGGTTCGACCACATGGCGTACGACGCCGAGGGCCATCGGCTGTTCATCGCGGCGCTCGGCAACGACACGCTGGAGGTGATCGACACCGACAAGAACGTGCGGCTCAAGCAGATCAAGGGGCTGCGCAAGCCGACCGGCATCGCCGTCGCCGCGGCGCAGCACCGCATCGCCGTCGCCAGCGGCAACGACGGCATGTGCCGCATCTACGATCCGGAGCTGACGCTCGTGGCGACGATCGACCGGCTCGACGACGCCGACAACGTGCGCTACGACGCGGCGTCCGGGCACGCGTTCGTCGGCTACGGCGAGGGCGCGCTCGCGGAGATCGACGTCGAGCACGGCAAGCTCGTCCGCTCGATCCCGCTCAAGGGCCACCCCGAGGCGTTCGAGGTCGAGGCCACCGGCCGACGGATCTTCGTCAACGTCCCCGATGCGCGGCATATCGCCGTGATCGACCGCGACAAGGCCGCCGTCGTCGCCACCTGGCCCGTCGACCAGGCCCGCGCGAACTTCCCGATGGAGCTCGACGAGCAGCACGCCCGCCTGTTCATCGGCTGCCGCGCCCCGGCACGCGTGCTCGTCTACGACACCCACTCCGGTCACGTCGTCGCGTCGTTCGCCTGCTGCGGCGACACCGACGACCTGTTCTACGACGCGGCCCGCCGCCAGGTCTACCTCGCCGGCGGCGAGGGCTGCATCAACGTCTTCACGCAGACCGACCCCGACCACTACACGCTCGCCGGCACCGTCAAGACCGCCTCCGGCGCCCGCACGATGTACTACGCCGAGCCGCTCGACCGGCTGTTCCTCTGCGTGCCCCACCGCTTCACGCAGAAGGCGCGGATTGAGACCTATACACCGACCGGGAAGCGGTAACCGGCGAAAATGCAAAATGGTCAATGGTCAGTGCAAAATGCAAAAGCATGGAGCGTGCCGCCTTCGGTCATTTTGCATTGAACATTGACCATTGACCATTTTGCACTTCCCAATTCACCGCCCGCGCGCCGGCCCACCCTCAAAGCTGAACAACACCGCCTCGACCGGATTGAACTCCACCGCAAACCGATCCCCATCCCCGAGTTTCTCCCCCGTGCGCTCGTTGCGGACGTCCTTCGCCGCCCCGGCCAGACGCACCTCGATCTTCTCGGTCTTGTCGCTGAGCCCCACCGCCGCGCCGCCGCCGAGGGCGTTGCCGGTGACCGAGGCGCTCTGCACGACGAACACGTAAGTCCGCCCGCCCTTGCTCCAGTACGTCGCCTCGCAGTTGCGCGGCCGCTTGCCGTCGGGCCCGGTGATCGTCACCCACGCCGTCGCCCCGCCGTCGCGTACGGGCTGGACAAACACGTCGCGCATCGCGTCGGTCGTGGCGTTCTCCTCGCGATACTGCATGTACCGCTGCGGCGACAGATTCATGTACACCGCCCGGCCCTTGCCGACCTTCCGCACCACCGCGTCGCCCAGCTTCGGCTCGGCCACCGCGAACCCGTCGCGCACCGTGCACTTGATGGTGTCGAACAGTTCGCGGTACTTCTTGTAGCTGTACGCGCGGTCCTGATCGGTCTCGACCCACAGGCGATCGCCGAACAGGTCTTTCGCGGTTTCGTCGCCGGTGTGTTTGACGCCGAACAGCGTGTCGAGCGCGCCGCCGCGGCGTCCCTTGCCGTGCTGATCGAACAGGCCGCAGGCGAAGTCGGCGATGACGGTGCCGCCGCGCTCGGCGAAGGCGGTGATGCGCTCCGCCTCGATGTCCGACAGCGCGTAGCACGCCGGGAGGATCAGCACGCGGTATTCGTCGGGCACGCCGTCGGTGATCACGCGGTCGTACGCGATGAAGCTGTACTGGATGCCCGAGTCGGTCAGCAGGTGCTCCCACGCCTTGCGGACGTTGTGCGACGTGCCGAGCTTGAAGTCGTTGGCGCGGTTGACCCACGTGCTACGGTGCGCCTCGGCGTCGAGGCACCACGAGACCTGGATCGACGGGTGCGAATAGTAGATCGCCACGCCGTCGTGCACCCACGTCGAGCCGACGAGCTTCGGCCCCTGCACGCCGCCGATCTCCCGCAGCGCCGGGGCGAACTGCTCGATCCACGGCTTGGGCGTCTGGCCGTCGAACCAGCCTTCGATCCACCCGATCATGCCGCGGTTGCCGTGCGCGAAGTAGTACCACGCCTGCCACACGTCGTTCGCCGTGCCGCGGCCGTCGTTGTGGAAGTGGCTGGTGACCTGCGGCAGCGCGTTGCCGGGGTTCAGCGAGCGGATCACCGCCTGCGACGAACCCAGGTCGTACGCCTCGATGTACTGGATCTTGTGCATCAGCTTCGCGTAGTCGTACCCGCCCCAGATGTTCGGCGACTGCCCGCCGACGAACCCGCACGGCGTCGTGGGGTCCGCCTTGTTCGCCGCGGTCACCAGATCGCCGAGCATGTTCGCCCACACCGAGTCGTTGTACGTCAGGCGGTCGAGCAGCGGCGAAAAGTCGAGCTTGCCGAGCGGCCGGTCGAGCTGTTTCCAGGTGACGTCCGGCGTGACGTACTGCGGCTGCGGCGCGCCCGCGTCGCCGTAGCACCTCTTGAGCCACGCCGCGTACGCCGCGTCGTCGTCGTTGACCCGCCACGGCAGCGGCTTGACGAACGCGCCCCACGAGACCTCGTCGTCCAGCGCGTACGCCACGCAGTTCTCGCCGTGCTTGCGGATGTTGCCGACGCGTTCGGTGATCAGCTTCGTGAGCCGCTGCCTCATCGCGTCGTCCAGCGGCTTGGGCTCCTTGCCGCCGCGGATCACGCGCGGGTCGCGCTGGTAAGGCTTGTAGTAGTTCCAGTCGTTGGCGTTGTGCAGGTACAGGTCGCCCTTGCCCGCCGTGTGGTCGTTGTAGAAACGCAGGCCGTACTTGTTGAGCCAGTCGAACGGCCCGCCGCCGTGGTCGGTGAACCCGCCGTTGATGCCGTTGGCCTTGCAGAACTCCCCGCCCGCGTCGGCGGTGCCGATCCCCCACTTGTACCGCCACGGCATGTACAGCCACGTGTCCCACCGGCCGATCATCACCCTCGGGTCCTGCGCGACGGACCTGAACTCCGGCGCGTTGCGGACGTACGTCAGGTAAGGATCCTCCGCTTGCGCCGCGCGCATGCCGCCGCCCAGCGTCACCGCACCGACCATCACCACGACCCGCCACGACCACCCGACCCGACGTGCCTCGCGCATCCCGTGCCCCTTCTGCGTTGAGTCCCTGAAGCTCCCCCGCCGACACACTTGATTGTTCGACACGCCGCCGCGGTTACACGCGCTTAGCCGCCCGCCGACCTGTCCGCCTCACTTCACCGCGGGCGTGTCGACAACCTCGCCGTCGAGTCGCACCGCCAGCCCATTCGCGGCCGGCTCGCCGCCCCACAACTCGCGAAAGATGACCGTGTCTTTAGGCGTGTCGTGAAACGCGCCGGAAGGTCGCAGGTACTCGAAACCGGGCGACTCGTGCGTAAACGGGTGCGTGAGCATCTGGTCCACCGACACGCCGAGATAGGGTTGCAGTTGGTCGACGGTCTCGGGGAACGAGCCGTCGTGGTCGAGTGCGTAGGCCTCAACGGCGACGGCGCACTCGTGCAGTTGGGTCCGCATCCAACCGGACTTGGCGTGCACATCTCGCATCACAAGGAACGCCGTCACGCCGATGGCGATCACGAGGACGATCGCCGCCGCCAGCCCGATACGCTTCAAACGTTGATTCATGGGCAACCCCCGGAACTTGAGTGACATAGCTTCACCTGTCGTCGCCGATTCCGCAATATTCCTCGTTACGCGGGCGTTGGGTCTGACGTAATCCTTCCGCAGCGTTCAATCCCCAAACGGACCCACGCCATGCACGCCACCCCGCGCCTCGCAGTGACCCTCGCCGCGCTCGTCGCCTGCCTGCTCGTCGCTGCGCACGCCCGCGCCGCCGACGCACCCGCCAAACCCAACATCGTCATCATCGTCGCCGACGACCTCGGCTACGCCGACGTGCTGTTCAACCCCCAGCACCCCAAAGAGATCACCACGCCGCACCTCGACGCGCTGGCCAAGCAGAGCGTGATCTGCCGGCAGGGCTACGTCACGGGGCACGTCTGCTCGGTGTCGCGCGCGGGAATCATGACCGGACGCTACCAGCAGCGCTGCGGACTCTACACCGCCGGCGAGGCTGGCTCCGGCCTGCCGATGACCGAGACGATCTTCCCGCAGTTCCTCAAGCCCGCCGGGTACACGTCGATGCAGATCGGCAAGTGGCACCTCGGGCCCGACCCGCAGTGGAGCCCGGTCCACCGCGGCTTCGACGAGGTGTTCGGCTTCCTCGGACGCGGCGCCCACGACTACTACAAGCTCAACGACCCCAACGACCCGATCTACCGCGGCCTCGAGCCCGTCCACCTCGACGGCTACCTCACCGACATCTGGGGCGACGACGCCGCGGCGTTCATCGGGCGCAGCAAGGGCAAGCCGTTCTTCCTCTACCTCGCGTTCAACGCCGTGCACGCGCCGCTGCAGGCCCCCGCCGACGAGATCGCGAAGTTCCACACCGGCAACGACGACCGCAACACGCTGCTGGCCATGGGCAAGCGGCTCGACGACGCCATCGGCCGCGTCGTCGACCAGCTCAAGGCCACCGGCGCGTGGGACAACACGCTGCTCTTCTTCGTCAGCGACAACGGCGGCCCCCTCGCGCAGACCGCCGACAACACCCCCCTCCGCGGCGGCAAGCACCAGGACTACGAGGGCGGCATCCGCGTGCCCTTCCTCGTCTGTTGGCCCGCGCAGCTCAAGCCCGGCGAATCGCAGGCCGTGGTCAGCACGCTCGACTTCCTGCCCACCACGCTCGCCGCCGCCGGCGTCGCCCCACCCACCGACAAACCCCTCGACGGGATCAACCTCCTGCCGATCCTGCGCGGCGACACGCCCGCGCCCGCACGCAACCTCTTCTGGGCGTCCGGCAGCGATGAGGGCTGGTGGGCCGTACGCAGCGGCGACTGGAAACTCGTCGGCGACAAAGCCACCATCGGCCTGTTCGACCTCGGCAAGGACGTGTCCGAAGCCAGCAACCTGTCGAAGAAGATGCCGCACAAGGTCGAACAGCTCACCGCCCTGCACGACGCCTGGCTCGCCGACATGGCCCCGCCCGTCCGCGGCGAAGGCAAACGCTACGGCCTGCCCGGCGAGCGACCCGACAAGCCGAAGAAACCGAAGAAGTGATCGCAACCGGGTCAAGCGCGATCTCTACCGCGCCACACCCCTCACGCGTTCATCCGCCAGATCGCGATGTTCAGCAGCAGCGCGAAGCTCACCCACGTCAGGTAAGGCGCCAGCAGCACGCCCGCCGGCGTCGAGCGCCGCCAGAACAGGATCAGCGTCGCGGCGATCGCGATCCACAACACCGCCAGCTCCACCGCCGCCCAGCCCGGCTCGTGCATCCCGAAGAAGATCACCGACCACAGCGCGTTGAGCACCAGCTGAACCACGAAGATCGCCAGCGGCTTCGTCGCGCTCACCGCGCCGTCCGCCCCCGCGCGTCGCCACACCTGCCACGCCGCCAACGCCATCATCACGTACAGCAGCGACCACACCGGCCCGAACACCCAGCCCGGCGGCGTCCACGTCGGCTTGGCGATCCCCGCGTACCACCCCGCCAGCTCCGGCATCGTCGCCGCGTTCCCGATCCCGCCCGCCGCGAAGCAGATCACGATCGCCACCACCAGCCCCACGGTCTGTCTCGTTGTGCTCATCCCCTGACTCTACACGCGCTGCCCGCCCCGCGTCACCCCGCCGTGAACGGCCCGCCACCGCTCGCCGCCAGCGCCTGCCGCACCGACGCGCCGCTCAACTCCTGCGGCGACTTCTTCTCCGCGATCGCCATCGCCGCCGCGCGCCCCGCCGCCTCACCCATCGCCATCGCCGTCGCCGTCACACGCGTCGACGCGTGCGCCCCGCGCGTCGCCGAGTGACATCGACCCGCCACCAATAGGTTCGCTACCTCCCGCGGCAGCAGCGACCGATACGGAATGTCGTACGGCTCGGGCTGCACCTTCTGCGGCTTGAAGTCGTTCGCGCTGCCCACCGTCGTCTTGTTCGGGTGCAGGTCCAGGTACCAGCAGCCCGTCGCGATCGCGTCGTCGAAACGCGTGCCCTTCATCAGGTCGTCCTCCGTCAGCACGTACCGCCCCAGCAGCCGACGCGACTCGCGCACGCCGATCCACGGGTACGACTCGATGAAGTACGACGCCTCGAAGCCCGGCACGCTGCGCTTCCACGCCTCGAACATCGCCCACGCGTCCGAACGCCCCTGCATCTCCGCACGCGTCAGGTCCGCCGCGTCCGTCGGGTCCGCCGGCACACGCACGCCGTGGATGTACACCTCGCTGTCGTGATACAAAAACATCACGCCCGGCCCGTAGTACATCGGCAACGCCCCGTCCCGCTGCGCCTCATCCAGCGCCTTGCGGCAGTTCTGCGACAGGTCCGCCGTCCGCTTCACGTTGCCGATGCGGAAGTGCAGCGTCAGCGGCTGAACCTCGGCGTTCTGCTCGAACGCCGCGCCCGACCACGCCGCGACATCCGCGTCGCCCGTGCAGTCCACCACCACGCCCGGCCTCACATCCACCAATCCATCCTTGTTCGCCACGCGCACCGTCTCCACCCGCCCGCCCGCTGTCGCCACGTCGCACGCGAACGAGTTGAACAGCACCGTCATCCGGTCACGCTGCGCGTGCAGCTCGCGGTCGAGCAGCAGCTTGAACGCGAACGAGTTGCCGATCGTCGGGTTGTGCACCTGCGTGTGCGTCGCGTCCGGCGCGCACACGCCGGACTTCGACAGCAGCTCCAGCGGGATCCCGCGCGTCACGATGCGGTGGTCCTTGATGTTCGCGATCCCGTCGAAGTAAGGCAGCCCCACGCACGTGATGATCCCGCCCGCAAACGGCGCCTTCTCCACCACCACGACCCGCGCCCCGGCCCGACTCGCCGCCAGCGCCGCCGCCGTCCCCGCGCACCCCGCACCGCACACCAGCACGTCCGTCTCGATCGTCTTCCGCGCCAACGCCTTCCCCGCCGGCGTCGCCGCCACCGCCGCGCCACCCAGCGACGACATCGACGTCAACGCCGCACCCGCCGTCCCCGCCGCCGCCATCTGCACAAACTCCCGCCGCGTCCCACGCGACTCCGCTCCGCCCGTGTCCGACGCCGCTGCTTCGTCCGGCTTGACCATGAATCCAACTCCGTGTGCCAGGTGTGACGTTCTTCACCCTAGAGCCCGAACCACCCCGTGTTGACACCCCGCACCACGTACACATTTGCGTAGTACCGCTTCCCACAACTCCCTCTCCCTCGAGGGAGAGGGCCGGGGTGAGGGTGAATCCTTCGAATACATCGACACGTCCGCGCCGTATGCCTGTGGCCGCCCATTCGCGTGTGCCTGTGGCAAAGCAAAGCATGCCACAGCGCATCACGTCCAAGCGCACAACGACTATGGCACGTCGGTTCCATCCTTTGCCACAGCCAACCGCCGTTCGGGGCCATCTTACCGCCCCTAGCGCCCACCATTCGTGGGGAACCTCAAATCCACGCGCGCAACGCGTAGAGTGGCTCGAATCGATCCGCCCATCCCGCCAACGAATCTCACCGCCGCACCGGCAACCGTGCGTCCATCAATTTCAATCGGCTCTGCAGCTCGTCCGTCAGTTCCTGCGCGAGCTTCGGCTGCGTCTCGCGCAGGTCGTGTTGTTCGGCCGTGTCGCCGCTCAGGTGGTACAACTCCACGTGGTGGTCTTCGTAGAAGTAGATCAGCTTGTCGTCGCCGCGGCGGATGGCGGACTGAGGCGTGGTCTTGCTGAGGGCGAAGTCGTCGACGCCGACGTCTTTGAGGGCGTCGCGGTAGCCGCACTCGGGGTGGTAGTAGGGAAAGTGCCAGACCAGGGCGCGGTCGAAGTGGCGCGTGGGGTCGTCGAACAGCGGCGCGAGGCTCACGCCGTCGACGTCGGTCGCCGCGCCCCCGGCGACGTCCACGAACGTCGGCAGCAGGTCGTACCCCACCACCGGCTCGGCGCACGTCGACCCCGCCGCGGTGTGGCCCGGCCAGCGCACGATGAACGGCACGCGGATGCCGCCCTCGTACGTGTTCCACTTCGAGCCGCGCAGCGGGCCGTTCGCCGTGTACTCCGGGTGCCCGCCGTTGTCCGACGTGAACACCACCAGCGTCCTGTCGCGCAGCCCGGCTTCGTCCAACGCGTCGAGGATGCGGCCGACGTGGTGATCCAGTTGCTCGACGAACGCGGCGTAAGTCACGCGTTGGTCACGATTCGGCGAATCGGCCGGGATGCGGGCCTCGTACTTTTTGATCAGCCAGCGGCACGGCGTGCGCACCGGCGTGTGCACGTAGAACTGCGACGCCATCAGGAAGAACGGCGTGCCGCGCTGCTGCTGAACGAACGCGACGCAGCGGTCGATCATCGTGTCGGCGGGGAACACGCCGGGCGTGTCGATCGGCTCGGGGTCGCGTTTGCCCCACACGTAGGGATGGCTGCCGAAGTCTTCGACGGCGACGGTGAAGCCCTGCTGCTTCGGGCCGTGCGTCGGGCTCCAGCCGAGGTAGCGCTGGTAGTGTTTGTTGAGGTGCCACTTGCCGAAGAAGCCGGTCTCGTAGCCCAGGGCGTTGAGGTACTCGGGGATGGTCTTTTCTTCGAGCGGCAGGTCGATGGTGTACGGCGGGGCCCTGAGCGGCGTGTCCTGATCGAGGTGCTGGTCGCCGGCGGTGTCCTTGGTGACGAACTCGAAGTGGAGGCGTGCGGGGGTTCGTCCGGTGAGCGTGCCGGCGCGCGACGCCGAGCAGATCGGCGCCGGGGCGTAGCCGTCGGTGAACCGCACGCCCTGCCGCGCGAGCGCGTCGAGGTGCGGCGTGTCGTGCCACGGGTGGCCGTAGCAGCGCAGGTCCGACCACGCCAGGTCGTCGGCGAGGATGAACAGGATGTTCGGCTTGTCCGCGGCGTGCGACCCGCGCGGCGCGCCCGCACCGACGCCGACGCTGACGCACAGGCACGTCACGAAGATGAGGATCGAGACTCGCATCGATTCTCGTTGTAACAGATTCATTCCGCCGCCGCCGCGCGACTCGATCACGACGACCGCGACGCGCCAAACGCCTTGTGATTTTGCGCCGATTTCGGGTGTGCTCTTCGCGCCGCTGGCGAGCCGTTTTGGCGACCGTCGCGCCCCTGCGGCGCCCCATCAGCGCCCTTTTTTGCCCCATTCGCGCCCCGTCAAAAAGCTACCGAAGCCCCGTCCGCCGGGCAGATTTCGACGGAAATACGCGGGTTACAACGCGCCGCACGCGTGCGAGCGACGTAAGTGCTTATTCCACGTCGCGCCCACACGCGTCGAGCCCCCCACCCGCGTGCGCAGATTGCGTGCTGAGATTTTTTACGGCTTGACCGGAAGCGATGACGCGGGAGGCGCGGGAGGCGCAAGCGGCGCAAGCGGTGTGGGCGGACCGTTGCCGCGGCGGACGACGAAGCGGATGTCGTCGTCGGGGTCGGCGGGGTCGAGGCCCTGGCTGACGATGATGAAGCCGGGCGCGTCGGGCTGGCGGGTCAGGCGGAGCGGGCCGGCGGCGAAGGGGTCGGTGGGTGCGGCGGCGAGGTAGCGCGGCGTGACGTCGGCAAGCGAAGCGGGGATGCGGCCCTCGGCGAGCCGATAGCGTTCGACGGCGAGGGCGGCACGGAAGGCGCGCACGGCGGCGACCTGCTGCTGGCAGGCGAGGGCGAGCTGCGACCAGATGTTCTGCACGGTCAGGCCGCACACCGGGCGGAGCGTGGTGACGCGGCGGTCGGCGTCTTCGAGGCGCTTGGCCAGGTCCGGGCCGGGGCGCGACATCTCGTCGATCACGTCGGCCATGTACTGCAGGTAGATCATGCGGTCGACGTCGCGCAGGCCCGCGGCCCGGTAGGCGACCCACTGCAGCTCGCCGGTCGCGCCCGACTCGAACTCCGCGCGGAAGAACGTGAAGTCGCCCCACACGCCGTCGAGCCACAGGGCGCGGTCGCGCATCGCGGCACGGCGCAGGTCGTCGAGCGACACGCCGTCGGCCGTCACATCGAGCAGCTTTGCGAGCTGGTCGTCAGTGAGCTGCACGCGGGAGAGCACGCGCATCGCGGTGCCGGCGACCTCGGTCTGCGTGGCGTGGGCGATCATGGTCGACTCGGGCCGAGGGTCGCCCGCGATGAGCACGCCGATGCGCCACGCGGTGATCAGCGCGTCGGCCGCGCCCGCCGCGTCGCCGCGCTCCGCGGCCACCTTCGCCTCGGTCTGCAGCAGCCGCGCCATCTCGCGCACGCGGCCCATCGGCTCGATGCCGATGTTCGGCGTGACCGTCAGCGTCGTGAGGAACCGGCAGTCCGGCTTCGTCGCCGCCTCACGCAGCAGGCGCAGCGTGTCGGCGTTGTCGGCCAGCAGCCGCACGTGCCGCGCCAGGTCGTCCGGGTCGGTCGGCGAGGCCAGCGCGTCGAGCGTCACGTCCGGCGGGCTGATCGGCACGGCGCCGAACAGCGAGTCGTCGTAGACCCACACGTCCGCCGGGTGAAAGCGCGTGTAAGCGTCGTTGAAGATGTACGCCGCGTTGTCCGCCGACGCGGGACCCTCGCCGACCCACGCGTTGACGTCGGCCACCGAGGCCGGCTGCCCGGCGTCACGGATCGCGGCGATCTCCTGGCTGACCCGCACCCACAGCGCCCCGCGCCACAGCAGGTACACGCCGACCAGCGCCAGCGCGATCACGCCACACCAGAACCGCACGCCGCGCTTCGACCGGCGTGTGAATTCGCCGGACGGCGCACCGGTGTCGTCGTCGGCGTGATCGTCCTCGCGGGTCGGCGTGTCAGGGTCCCTGCTCACACGATCGATGATACCACGCCGCGTCGTGCGTCCGCGTGCGGTTATTGCACAGATCGTGCGCGGGTGGGGTATCATCTGGGTGCGAAGCGTGCGCGGATGACGCGTATAAAAGGTCCGGGTGACTTCATCCCATCAAGCGAGGCGACCGTGAGTATCACCGATTCTTCAGCGTTGACGACCGACGACGCGGCCCTGCTCCAGCAGGCGTCGGAGGGCTACGCGAACCTCCGTTCGCAGATCGGCCGCGTGATCATCGGCCAGGAGCAGATCGTGCGGCAGCTGCTCGCGGCGATCTTTTCCGAGGGCCACGTGCTGGTGGTCGGCGTACCGGGGCTGGCGAAGACGCTGCTGGTCAAGACGCTCAGCGACGCGCTGGGCTGGTCGTTCAAGCGGATCCAGTTCACGCCGGACATGATGCCGGCGGACATCATCGGCATGGAGCTGCTGCAGGAGGACGAGTCGGGCAGCGGCAGCCGCGCGTGGCGATTCATGAAGGGACCGATCTTCGCGAACATGATCCTGGCCGACGAGATCAACCGCACGCCTCCGAAGACGCAGGCGGCGCTGCTGGAGGGCATGCAGGAGTACACGGTCACGTCGATGGGGCGCAGCTATCCGCTGGACAAGCCGTTCGTGGTGATCGCGACGCAGAACCCGATCGAGCAGGAAGGCACGTACCCGCTGCCGGAGGCGCAGCTGGACCGCTTCATGTTCAGCCTGTGGGTGGACTACCCGTCGCGTGACGAGGAGGAGCTGATCGTCGAGGCGACGACGGCGCCGCGCGACACGCACGTCGACCGGGTCTACACGCAGGAGCAGATGGTGGCGTTCCAGCAGCTGGTGCGTCGGATGCCGGTGTCGAAGCACGTGATCAAGTACGCGGTGTCGATCGCGCGGTCGACGCGTCCGGACGACGCGGAGGCGAGCGACTTCGTGAAGCGTTACGTGGAGTGGGGCGCCGGGCCGCGCGCCGGGCAGAACCTGATCCTCGCGGGCAAGGCGTTCGCGGTGCTGGACGGCAAGCCGGCGGTGAGCGCCGAGCACGTGCGTGCCGCCGCGTTGCCGGTGCTGCGTCACCGCGTGCTGCCGAACTACACGGCGACGGGCGAGGGCATCAGCGCGGCGAAGATCATCGAGCGCGTGCTGCACGAGACGAAAGAGCCGAGATACTAGTGGAGAATGACCAATGACCAAATCCCAATGACCAATGTAGCGCAACGTCGCACGCACATGGGCATTGGTCATTGGTGCTTGGGCATTGGTCATTTACACACAGTGTGTGCACTATGAACGGACTTTCGCACAAATACCTTTCACCCGCCGACCTGCGTCGGCTGCGTCACCTGTTCTTCTCGAGCCGGCGTCCGGTGGAGGGTCTCTACGCGGGTCGGCACGCGTCGATGCAGCGCGGGCACAGCGTGGAGTTCAACGACTACCGCGTCTACACGCCGGGCGACGAGGTGGGCGACATCGACTGGAAGGTGTTCGGCCGGACCGACCGGCTGTTCATCAAGCTGTTCGAGCACCAGTCGGACATGGCGGTGCACCTGGTGGTCGACGGGTCGGCGTCGATGGCGTTCAGCGGCGCGGAGGACCCGCGCGCCCCGCGGCCGCGCGGTCGCCAATCGACGAAGCTGCCGGTGTCGAAGTACGACCACGCGTGCCGGATCGCGGCGGCGATCGCGTTCCTGACGCTGCGTCAGCAGGACAAGGTGAGCTTCGCGGTCGCGCGTGAGGGCACGGACACGTTCCACCCGCCGCGCGGCGCGCTGACGCACCTGCCGGGCATCCTCAAGTCGATGGAGTCGACGAAGATCGGCGGCCGGGCGCAGCTCGCCGAGACGATCCGCCGCGTCGCCACGCGTGTCGGCCGCAAGGGCCTGCTCGTGGTGATCAGCGACCTGTTCGAAGACCCGGCCCCGATCCTCGACGCGCTGTCGCTGTTCGCGCACCGCGGCGGCGACGCGCTGGTGTTCCACGTCATGCACGAGCAGGAGATGAAGCTGCCGGACATGGACGAGGCGATCTTCATCGACAGCGAGTCGCTGGAGAAGCTGCCGCTGAATGTCGCGGACATCCGCCGCGGCTACGACGACCGCGTGCGCCACTTCCTCGACACGTGGCGCACGGCGTTCCGCGGCCGCGGCGTCGACTACGAGCTGGTGACGACCGACCGCGACTACGCGGACGCGCTGCAGCACTATTTGTTTACTAGGGCATCTACTGCATAAGAGAGGATTTTTGAATTTTGAGTTTTGATTTTTGATCTTTCTGGGGGCCCGCAATGACGGAAGCAGAAATGAAGCGACGGACGAAAGACTTTGCGCTGCGTGTGATGAAGGTTGTCGATGCGCTGCCGAACACAACGACTGGCCGCGAACTCGGCAAGCAGCTGATCCGGTCGGGTTGCTCTGTCGGCGCCAATTATCGCGCGGCGTGTCGCGGACGGTCGCGCAAGGACTTCATCGCGAAGTTCGCGATCGCTGACGAAGAAGCCGACGAGAGCGTATATTGGCTTGAGTTGATCAGTGCGCGTGGCTTGGTCAAGCCTAACCGTGTCACCGAATTGCTGGACGAAGCGGATCAACTGACGGCAATCATTACCGCGTCACGAAAGACAGCCGCCATGCGCCCCGGGGCACGCGCGGCAAATCAAAAATCAAAAACCACAATTCAAAAACCCCCTCGCTCCTCATGATTCTTGCCCTTTCTGGCCTCGACGCATTTATTCTCGGCGCGCTCGGCGTGTCGTTGCCGGTGATCGCGCACCTGATGAATCGGCGGACGCGGCGGTGGGTGATGTTTCCGTCGCTGCAGCTGCTGCGCGAGGCGACGGCGCAGCAGTCGACGCTGTTCCGGCTGCGGAAGTGGCTGCTGCTGATGCTGCGGTGCGCGGCGGTGATGCTGCTCGCGGCGGCGTTCGCGCGGCCGGTGTGGACGGCGGCGCGCGGCGACGTCGACACGTCGGGCGGCGAGGCGGTGGTGCTCGTGCTGGACGTCAGCGCGTCGTCGGCGCAGCAGTCCGGCGGCGTGACCGTGGCGCATCATCTGCGCGCCGCGGCGGAGGCCCGGCTCGACGCGCTGCGGCCCGGCGTCGACAGCGCGGCGATCGTGTACGCCGACGCCAATCCCTCGGCGCCGTTCACGCGGCCCGTGCCGAACCTCGACGTGCTGCGCGGCGAGCTGGACACGCTGAAGCCGACGCAGCAGCGCGCGGACCTGCAGGGCGCGATCACGCTGGCGGCGTCCGTGCTGGAGTCGGCGAAGGGAGCGCGGCGGATCGTCGTGCTGTCCGACATGCAGCAGACGAACTGGGCGGAGGTTCTGATCGATCAATCGACGCTCGGCGGGTCGGGCAACGCGACGCGTGTCGAGGTGCAGCCGGTGACGCCGACCGGCGGCGCGACCGGCAACGTGGCGCTGTCGCGTCCGGCGGTGAGCCCGGCGCACCCGATCGCGGGTCGCGCGGCGCGCCTGTCGTGCAGCGTGTGGAACTACGCGGACAAGGCGGCGACGGTGACGGTGTCGCTGGCGGTCGACGGGCGTGAGGTCGCGTCGCGGCCGGTGACGATGCAGGCGTGGTCGCAGGAGGCGGTGACGTTCGAGACGGCGCTGGCGACGGCGGGCGCTCACGGCGTGACGTTCGCGATCACGCCGGACACGATGCCGGTCGACGACCGCGTGTCGCTGGGCGTCGACGTGGTCGAGCGCGTGCCGGTGGTGGTGATCGGTGACGACGACCCGGCCGCGCCGACCGGCGCGAGCTACTTCCTCGAGCGGGCGCTGGCGCCGCGGCGCGGCGCGGACAACGACCTGGAGGTGCGTCACCTGCGCGGCGACGCGGTGACGGCGACGGCGCTGAGCGGCGTCGAGGCGGTGATCGTCGGCGACGTGGGCCTGCTGAGCGACACGGCGGTGACGGCGCTGCGTGACTACGTGGCGTCGGGCGGCGGGCTGATCTGGCTGTGCGGCGACGGGCCGGTCGGGCTCAACGCCGGGGCGCTGCGACGCGCGGCGGACGGCGGGCTGCTGCCGTGGCAACCGCTGGGCGTGAGCAGCGCGGGCAACGATTCGACGGGCGTCGGGTTCGACGGCGACGCCGCGTGGGCGACCGCCCCGCTGGCGTCGTTCGACGCGTTGAGCGAGGACGCGCTGCTGCGTGTGCGACTCGGGCGTGTGTACGACGTGGGCGAGGTGAACGACGACGCGCACACGCTGCTGCGGCTGGCCGACGCCGCGCGCACGCCGGCGCTGTCGACGATGGGCTACCGCGACGGGCGGGTGTACATGTGCAACTTCAGCCCGTCGCCGCGCACCGGCGACCTGGGCAAGCACGGCGTGTTCGTCGCGCTGCTGCACGCGCTGGTCGACGCGGCGCGGACGACGAACGACACGCGTCGCACCGCCGCGGTGGGCCGCCCGCTGAGGATCGATATCCCGTACACCGCGCTGCCCGACGAGTCGGCCGGGCGACGCTTCCGCACGACCGGGCCCGACGACCAACCCGTCGAGCCGCTGGTGTCGACCGACGACACGGGCGTGACGCTCACGCTGCCCCGCCCCACCGCGGCGGGCCTGTACCGCGTGTACGTCAATGGCGGGGCCACGCCGGTCGCGATCGGCGCGGCGAACGTCGACGCGCGTGAGAGCGACCTGCGCGCGATGCCGACCGACAGCATCAACGACCGCATCACCGGCATCGGCGTGCGGGTGGACGTGGCGGGCAACGCGATCGACCCCGGCAGCGCCGACGGCCGATCGACACGGCGGGCAACCGGCGACGAGCGTGAGGGCCGGCCGCTGTGGCCTTGGCTGATCGCCGCGGCGTGCGTGCTGCTGGGCGTCGAGATGGCGCTGATCGGATGGTGGCGCCGATGACGCACGCGCTGGCGAGCCTGGTGTGGCGACCGCTGCTGCCGCAGCTGTGGGTGTACGGCGGCGCGGCGACGCTGGCGGCGCTGACGCTGCTGGTGTGCGTGCGCACGTTCACCGCGCAGCCGCGCCGCGCCGTGTGGTTCGCGTCGATGCGGCTCGGCCTGATCACCGCGATCGCCGTGGTCATGCTCGGACCGAGCCGCGAGCTGGCGCCGCAGGTCGACAACCGCAAGACGCAGATGGTGGTGTGCGTCGACACGTCGACGTCGATGCAGGCGACCGACGCCGGCGCGGGCGAGCCGCGCCTCGAGCACGCCGTGCGTCGGTGGCTCAGCGACAAGCAGGTCGCGGCGCTGGGTGAGCAGTATCAGCTGAGCTACCGCGCGTTCGACGACACGCGGCGGACGGTGACGCTCGACGCGCTGCGTCGGCCGGCGGCGGAGGTGGCGACGGGCGGGGTGACGCACCTGGCCGGGTCGCTCAACGACGTGCTGCTGGACCTGCCCACGCTCGACGCCGAGTCGCGCCTGCTGGTGATCAGCGACGGGCACGACACCGACCGCCAGCCGCTCGGCCCCGTAATCAAGCTCGCGAAGGAGCGTCACGTGCCGATCCACACGGTGGCGGTGGGCACCGCGACCTCGCCGCCGGACATCGCGGTGATCGCCCAGCCGCGGCAGGAGTATCTGCTGGTCAACGAGGAGGGGCAGATCGTTGTGAAGCTGCTGCAGGCGGGGCTCGACGACGCGACGGTCAACGTGCGCGTGCGGCGCGGCGACGACGTGTCGGAGCACGCGGTGAAGTTCGCGGGGCGCAGCACGGCGTCGCTGACGCTGCCGATCCGGCACGACGCGCCCGGCGTGTACGAGTACGACGTGTCGGTCGCGCCGGTGGCCGGTGAGAAGGTGACGGCCAACAACGAGCACACGCTGTTCGTCGACGTGTTCGAGCGATCGATGCGCGTGCTGGTGATGGAGGGCGAGCCGTACTGGGACACGAAGTTCATCGCGCAGTCGCTGCGGACGGACCCGCGGATCGAGCTGACGCACATCACGCAGCTCGGGCCGAAGAAGCGCGAGGGCGTGGTCACGCGTGTCGATGAGGCGACGGAGCCCGCCCCGCCGGTGACGATCGAGCAGATGCGGCGGTACGACGTGATCGTGCTCGGCAGGGGCATCGAGCATCTGATGCCGCCTGACGCGATCGGGCTGTTCGACACGTACGTGAACGGCGGGGGCAAGCTCGTGCTGGCGCGCGGTCGGGCGTATGACGTGTCGACCGACGCGGGGCGCGCGGCGGCGGAGGCGATGGCGATCGTCGAGCCGGTGGCGTTCAGCGGCGGCGTGCAGCGTGACGTGCCGCTGGAGCTGGCGCCGTCGGGCGTGTCGAGCCCGAGCTTCACGTTCGCCAGCGTGCCGGACGCGTCGGACCGCGTGGTGCGGGCGATGCCGGCGATGTCGACGCTGTACGAGGTGTCGCGTGTGAAGCCGGCGGCGCAGGTGCTGGCGCGGGCGTCGCGACGCGCGGTGGCGGACGGCGCGGGCGGTGGTGGCGGCGACGCGTCGACGTCGCAGCCGGCGATCGTGACGATGCCCGTGGGGCGCGGCCGCGTGTTCGCCGTGCTCGGTGACGGGCTGTGGCGGTGGTCGCTGCTGCCGCAGGACATGGCGCGTTACCGCGGCGTGTTCGACTCGTTCTGGTCGAACACGATCCGCTCGCTCGTGGCCGGCGGCGACCTGCCGCCGGGACAGAAGGTGTCGATCAAGCTGAGCCGCACGTCGGTCCGCCTCGGCGACCCGATCCTCGTCGACGTCGCGGCGAAGATCCCGCCGGACCAGGTCTACGCGCCTGTCGTCCGCGTGACCGCGCCCGACGGCACAACACGCGCCGTGCCGATCGACCAGGTCGGCGGGCAGTCCAACCGTCAGCGCGGCACGCTCGACGCCGACGCCGTGGGCGTGTGGACCGTGACGCTGGAGCCCGACGCGCTGCACGCCGAGCCGGTCACGCGGCGGTTCAGCGTGTACGACCTCGACCTCGAACGCCTCGACCCCGCCGCACGCCCCGCGCAGCTGAAGATGCTCGCCGAGGAGACCGGCGGGTTGAGCTTTAGCGTCGACGACGACGTCGATCTCGCGGCGTTGCTGTCGCGGGAGCGGATCGCGTCGCTCGCCCCGCCACGCACCGAGTACGTGTGGGACCGGGCGTGGATTTTGTTCGTGATGCTGGCGTGGGCGGGACTAGAATGGATCGGCCGGCGATGGAGCGGCTGGCTGTGAGGCCGGGAGATCACGCATGACCACAATGCCGACACGCCAACTCGACGACACGCTGCGACGCACCGGCCGCGTCAAGCTGCTGGTCGACACACTGCGCGAGTCGGGGCGTGTGCTGGCGGTGCTGCTCGCCGCCGCGCTGGGCGTCGTGCTGATCGACGCGGTGGTCGCGTTCGGCCCCGCGGGGCTGATCATCATCGACATCCTGCTGCTCGGCCTGCTCGGCGCGGCCGCGGGACACCTTGCTTTCACGTATCGCCGCAACGCGTACGACCCGCGCCGCATCGCCCGACTCGTCGAGGAAGGCATGGGCGTGACCGACTCGTCGCTGATCAACGCCGTCGACTTCGCCGACGACGCCCACGCCACGCCGTCGACCGGCTCCGACGCGCTGCGACGCCTCGCCGTCGCGGAGGGTGACCGCGTCGCCGCGACCGTCAATCCCACCGCGGTGATCGACCGGCGTCCGCTGCACACGGCGCTCAAGCAGGCGGGCGTCGCGATGCTCGTGATCGCCCTGCTGTACCTGGCCGCGCCGAAGCTGTTCAACATGGTGCTGCCGCGCTACCTCAGCCCGACGGCCGACCTGCCGCCGTTCACGCTGCTCGACTTCGACGTGACGGTGTCGCCGGAGAAGGTGTACTCGGGCAAGCCCGCGGAGATCGGCGCGAAGCTGGACGGGCCGGTCGTGCCCGCCGAGGCGTCGGTGGTGTTCATCGAGCGTGACGAGCAGACGGGCCGCGAGGTGCGTCGGCCGGTGCCGATGCTGCGTCGCGCCGACGGCGGGTTCACGCTGCCGCTGCAACGCGTCACCGAGTCGCGCGAGTTCTATATCGACACACCGGAGGGCCGCTCGCATCGCCACACGCTGGCGGTGCTGCCGACGCCGACGTTCGAGAAGGTGACCGTGCGTTACGACTTCCCGGCGTACACCGGCTGGCCGCCGGTTGAACGCCCGCTCGACGAAACGGGCATCCGGGCGATCCACGGCACGCGCGTCACCGTAACCACGCAAAGCAACCTGCCGCTGGACCGCTCGGCGCTCGTGCTGCGCGACGGCGACTTCGAGCAGACGAACCACGGCGTGCCGTCGCAGGCCGAGCCGCGCGTCGTGTCGAACACTTGGGACCTGACACGCGGCGGCACGTTCGAGCTGTCGCTCACCGCCGCCGACGGCGCGCCCTCCGACCGCACGATCACCGGCCCGGTCGTCGCGCTCGACGACGCGGCGCCGCAGGTGCAGATCATGTCGCCGGACATGCGGGTGATCGCGCCGGAGGGGTTCAAGATGCCGTTCGCGATCACGGCGCAGGACGACGTGGCGGTGGCCAGTGCGCAGCTGCACAGCCGGGTGAATGACGGCGCGTCACAGGGCGTCGACCTGACGCTCGATCGCCGCAAGCCGACGTACGCCACGGCGTCACACACGCTGGACCTCGCGGCGCTGGGCGCGAAGGCGGACGACACGGTCAAGGTGTTCGCCACAGCGTTCGACAACCTGCCCGACACGCCGCAGTCGGCCGACTCGGCGACGGTCGAGATCGCGGTCGTCACGAAGGAGAAGTTCGACGAGCTCGCCCGGCAGCAGTACGGCGTCGAGCAGATCGCGCAGGAGATCGCGGCGCTGGCGTCGGCGATCGCGGAGCTCGACAAGCGGCGGGACGAGCTGATCAAGGAGCTCGAGGCGTTGAAGCAGAAGATGGCCGAGCAAGGCGGCAAGCTCGACGACGAGGACCGCCAGCGGCTCAACGACATCCAGCGCAAGCTCGACGAACTGGCCAAGGCGTCGAAGCAGCTCGCCGAGTCGATGCGTGAGCGTGCATCGCAGGAGCAGCTGTACGAGTTCGAGCAGGCGTACAAGGACACGCTCAACCAGCTCGCCGACCGGATGGACAAGCAGGCCGCGGCGGCCGCGGCGCAGAGCAAGGCCTTGGCGGGCGACCCGTCACAGCAGGACATCGACAAGACGCTGGCGGACATGAAACGCGATCGCGACGCGGCCGAGCAGTCGCAGCAGGCGACGGAACTGACGCAGAAGCAGCTCGAGCAGCTGCGTGCGGCGGACGGGATGATGGCGGAGGCCGAGACGATCAAGGCGATCGCCAGGCAGCAGCGTGACCTGGCCGAGCGGCTGAGCACGTACCGCGAGGCCGAGTCGCTCACGCCGTCGCAGCAGGCGCGTGCGGCCCGGCTCGCCGAGGAGCAGCGCGAACTCAAGGAACAGCTCGACGCGTCGCTGAAGCGGCTGACCGAAGCGGCGACCGCGGCGCGCGACACGCTGCCGCAGATGGCCGAGAGCGCGATCGACCTGGCGAATCATGTGCGCGACATCGGCGTGCTCGATGATCAGGCCGACGCTGCGGACCGGGCCGACGACGGCAAGGGCGGACCGGCGTACGCGTCGGCCGACGCCGCGGCGACGAAGCTCGAGTCGCTGATCAAGAAGTGCAACGGCGTGTGCAACAACGCGTCGGATGACCTCGACGGGATGTTCGGGCTGTCCGATTCGCAGATGCAGAGCATGCTCAATCAGCTGTCGCAGGGTCGACAGGGACGCGGGCAGAAGAGCGGCAGCCGCGGCGCGAGCCAGGGCTCGGGCACCGGCGACGGTCAGACCGCCAACCGGTCCGGCGACGGCGGCCTCAACGCCAACAGCCCCACGCTGTTCGGTCCGACGAAGCACGGCCTGCCGACCGACCCGCGCATGATGGTCCGCAAGCCGCACGGCTCGTACAGCCGCGCCGGTGACGCCAATACCGGCGACGCGCCCGACGGTACGGGTCCGCAGCACCTCGACCCGACGACGCGCGACAGCCGTGCGGCGGCGCCCGGCAACGCGTTCGGCGTGCCCGCGCCGTATCGCGACCTCGCCGAGCAGTATTTCCGTCGATTGGCCGAGGACAGCCGCTGATGAGGAGGAAATGAAAAATGCAAAATGAAAAATGCAAAATGAAAAATGTCCGGAGCTTCGCGGCGGCACTCGCCGTGACGCTCGCGGCACTGGCGCCGCTGGCGACGGGTGACGAGGGCAAGTCCGAGGCGACGGCCGCGCCGGGCGCGATCCGGTGTGGCAACCTCGTCTACGGGCGCGGGCAGACGTCGAAGTGTTTCTCGCATCACTTCCTCGCCGACGCGGAGAAGATGACGAACATCCGCACGGAGCACGCGTTCACCGCGGTCGACGCGGCGAGCAGCGAGCTGTTCAACTTCCCGTTCGTGGTGATGAGCGGCGAGGGCGCGTTCACGCTGACCGAGCCGCAGCGGGAGAACCTGCGTCAGTACCTGACCAACGGCGGGTTCCTCGTCGCGTCGCCGGGCTGCAGCTCGAACCCCTGGCAGAGTGCGTTCCGCAGGGAGATCGCCGCGGTGCTGCCCGACGTGAAGCTCACGGAGATCCCGATGACGCACCCGATCTTTCGGACGGTTTACGACATCGACGAACTGAAGACCAAGCACAAGGGCGTCAAGGCGCACCTCGAGGGCCTGATCGTCGAAGGGCGGATCGTCTGCGTGTACTCGCCGGACGGTCTGAACGACACGTCCAACGCGGGCGGAAACTGCTGCTGCTGCGGCGGCAACGAGGTGCTGAACGCGCGTCAGGTCAACGTCAACCTGCTCGGCTACGCCCTGACGCACTGATTCCCGGCCGCGCGATCCATACGCAAGACCATATGAAAAAATGACTTACGTCAACATAAAAGTATTTTTAGCCGTTATGTTGCAACTGAGTCGCAATACCATAGAATGATCTCGACGACGCGGTAATTGAAACACAGTTTCAACCCCCGCCGCGCCTGAGGCAACTGGTGGATCAGAGGAGCAGTACCATGATCGCTACCGCCGAGAAGCAGTACACGCCGTTGCGATGCGTCCGAGTCGGCGACGAAGGACGCCTGGTGGTCGATGGCAAGTGCACCGCCTGCGTGCAGCGTCTGATGGCGATGGGCCTGACGCCCGGCACGCCGGTCAAGGTCGTCCGCGTCGCCCCGCTCGGCGACCCGATCATCCTCGAAGCGCCCGGCTTCAAGCTGAGCCTCCGCAAACACGAAGCCGACGGCATGTTCCTCGAGCCGCTGGTCTGACACCGACCGACGGCCGTCGGCGTTTACCTCACAGGTCGAAGTCCGTGACCCAACTCGCCGCCCAATCCGTCGACTCCGCCGCCCAGCGACGCCCGCAGGTCGCCCTCGTCGGTAACCCCAACACCGGCAAATCCGCACTCTTCAACCGGCTCACCGGCGCCCGGCAGCGCGTCGGCAACTTCCCCGGCCTGACCATCGAAAAACGGCTCGGCACGATGCGCCTCGAACGCGAAGGCGAACGCGTCGATGTCGACGTCATCGACCTGCCCGGCCTGTACAGCCTCGCGGCGGTCTCGCCCGACGAGCGTGTCGTGCTCGACGCCCTGACCGGCCACGTCGAAGGCACCGCCCGGCCGGACCTGATCGTCTGCGTCGTCGACGTGTGCAACCTCCGCCGCAACCTGTTCCTCGCCACGCAGATCGCAGAGGTCGGCCTGCCCATGGTCCTCGTGCTGAACATGTGGGACGCCGCGGAAGCCGCCCACCTGACCGTCGACGTCGAGGCGCTCAGCGCCCGGCTCGGCATCCCGGTGATCCGCACGGTCGCGTCGAAGGGGCGCGGCGTCGACGAGCTGAAAGCGGCGATCGACGCGGCGCTGTCCGGCGCGACCGATCCGCGCATGCGTCAGATCGACTGGCCGATCCCCGTGCGGGACGCCTCGGCCGCGCTCGGCGAGCCGCTCAAGCAGCTGGCCAATCGCTCGGTGATGGACGTGGAGCGCCGCCGGCTGCTGTTCGATGTCGAGTCGTCACTGGCCGACGAGCTGGCGATCGATACGGATCAATGGACCGAGCCGATCGAGGCCGCGCGTCAGATCATCCGCCACGGCGGTTACGACCCGGCGCACGTCGAGACGACGGTCCGCTACCAGTGGATCGACGGCGTGCTGGCAAACCTCATCGAGACGCCCGAGACGTCGCAGCGGCCGTTCAGCGAGTCGATCGACGACCTGCTGACGCACCGCGTGTTCGGCGTGCTGATCTTCGGGGCGATCATGTACGTGGTGTTCCAGTCGATCTACACGCTCGCCGGGCCGTTCATGGACGCCATCGACGCGGGCTTCGGCTGGCTGGGCGACACGGTCGGCGCGTGGCTGGCGGGCACGCCGATGCTGCAGTCGATGGTGGTGGACGGCATGATCGCGGGCGTCGGCGGCGTGCTGGTGTTCCTGCCGCAGATCATCATCCTGTTCCTGTTCATCTCGCTGCTCGAAGACGCCGGGTACATGCCGCGCGCCGCGTTCCTCATGGACCGGCTGTTCGGCTGGTGCGGCCTGAGCGGCAAGAGCTTCGTGCCGATGCTGTCGAGCTTCGCGTGCGCCGTGCCCGGCATCATGGCCGCCCGCACCGTGCAGGAGCCCAAGGCCCGGCTCACCACGATCCTCGTCTGCCCGCTGATGAGCTGCTCGGCCCGGCTGCCGGTGTACGTGCTGCTGATCGGCGCGTTCATCGAACCGCTGTACGGCAAGGCCTGGGCGGGTTTCGCGCTGTTCGCGATGCACTTCGTCGGCCTCGCGATCGCGATCCCCGTCGCGTTCGTGTTCAACCGCCTCGTGCTCAAGGGCCGCCGCACGCCGTTCGTGCTGGAGATGCCGCCCTACCGCGTGCCGCAGTGGCGTGACGTGGTCTGGCGTGTCTACACCCGCGCCCGCGAGTTCGTCGTGCGCGCCGGCACCGTCATCTTCGCGATGTCCATCGTCATCTGGGCGATGTGCTACTTCCCCCGGCCCGACGCCGTGCGCGAGCAGGTCATCACGCAGCACGTCGAGCAGGTCGCCGCGGCGCAGTCGATCTCCGTCGACGAGGCCCGCGCCGCGCTCGAGGCCGACGACGACGCGATGGCCTCCGTCAACGCCGACATCGAGGGCGCGTACCTCGAGCAGAGCGTCATGGGACGCCTCGGCCGCACCGTCCAGCCCGTGTTCGCCCCCGCCGGGTACGACTGGAAGATCACCGTCGGCGTCCTCGCCAGCTTCCCCGCACGCGAGGTCATCATCTCCACGCTCGGCATCCTCTATCACCTCGGCGAAGACACCAACGAAGAAAGCACAAGCCTCGTCTCCGCGATGCGGTCCGCCAAGCACGACGACGGCCGGGCCGTGTTCAACCCGATCGTCGCCGTCGGCATCATGGTGTTCTTCGCCCTCTGCTCGCAGTGCGCCGCGACGCTGGTGACCATCGCGAAGGAATCGAACTGGCGGTGGGCCGTGTTCAGCTTCGTGTACATGACCGCGCTGGCCTGGGTGGGCGCGGTCTTCGTGTACCAGGTCGGCACCGCGATCTTCGGCTCCGCGTGACGCCTATGATGTAACGACAATCGCGCCGCACGCATCTGTGTGGATACGCCATGCCCAGCACCGAGTCCATCATCGTCGCCCTGATCTGCCTCGCCGCGTTCACGTACCTCGTGTACAAGCTCGTGATGCGCTTCCGCGGCAGGATCACCTGCGGCGACTGCTCGTGCGGCTCCGACAAATCCAAGGCCAAGGCGGGGCACACGCCGGTGTCGCTGACCGTCGGGCGGCGCGACGTGCACTGAAGACATTTGGTGAAGTGGCGATTTGGTGATTTGGTGATGTGACGTCGCGCGGCAGATCTGCGGCGTGTCGACAGCCGCGTCGCGTCGTTCCCCTCTCCCTCCGGGAAAGGGCGAGGGTGAGGGATAACCCCTCGGCCACGCTTCACCTCCGCCCAGTGCACCAAATTGCTATCATCCCCGCATGCCCACACTCATCCACCAACGCGTGCGCGCGTGCCGCGCCGGGACGTATCCGAAGCTCATCGCCAGCGTGTCGTCCGGGTTCGTCGTGCTCGGCGACGTGCAGTTCCTGCGCGGGTACTGCCTGCTGCTGCCCGACCCCGTCGTGCGCGGCCTCAACGACATGACCGCCGACGTCCGCCGCACGTTTCTCTACGAAATGACCGTCGTCGGCGACGCGGTGCTCGCGGTCACCGGCGCCGAGCACCTGAACTACGAGATGCTCGGCAACGTCGAGCCCGCGCTGCACGCCCACGTGTTCCCGCGCTACGCCGACGAGCCGAAGGACCTGCGCACCAAGCCCGTGTGGATGTACGACTGGGCCGCCGCCCCACCGTTCGACGCCGACCGCGACCGCGCACTCATGGACGCGATCGCGTCGGAGCTGAAGTCGCGCGGTCTGATCACCTGACGACTTCGTGATGCCTTGCCCGAGGTTACTTCGCGGCCTTGCCGGGGTAGTCGGCCTGCTCAAGGATGAACTCGACGATCGGCGCCGCGTCGGTCAGGCCGTGCGGGTGATGGTCGCAGCCGGGCTTGAGGATGACCTTGATGTGGCCGCCGAGCTTCTCGATACGCTGCTGCACGACGCCGCCGTTTTCGACGAACGGCACGACGTGGTCGCTGTCCCCAGCCACGATCAGCACGGGGACGTGCGCCTTGGCGATCGGCTCGAGGTTGTCGATCGGGTTGTGCGTGTACGCGATCGCCTCGGCTTCGTCCTTGAAACCGTAGACGCCGATCAGCCGCTTCCAGTCGCCGGTCGAGCCCTTGCCGGTCCCCTTACCGCCGGGCCAGCTCTTGAAATCACACACCGGCGCGTCGCCGTAGATCGCCGCGACGCGGTCCGGGTGCGCCGCGGCGTAGTTGAAGATGAACAGCCCGCCGCGGCTGAGGCCTTTGAGCACGGGTTTGGTCGACAGGCCGTACTTACCGGTCATCTCGTCGTAGAACGCGTCCATCGCCTGGACCGCCGTGGGCGCGCCGTAGAGGTTGGACACGTCGATGTACGCCACGGTCCAGCCGCGATTCAGCAGGTCGAGATCGTCGTTGATCGCCACGCCGGGGAAGCGTGTCCGCCAGTACCACGGGTTGCCCGCCGCCGGTGTCTTCGGCACGACGACGTACGCCGCGCGATCAGCGACCTTGAAGTCGTGCCGCTCGAATCCCTTCCAGTCCTTCGCCGCGCCGGGCCAGGGCTCACCGGCCATCGCCGCGGCGGACAGGAACAACACGACAAACAGGGCTGCGACGTAGCGCATGGGCAGACTCCGTATCAGACGGCCGCAAAACTGGACGTATCAAATGATATGCCCGCCTCGTCGGCGACGTGCTTGAACTCGTCGAGTTCCTTCGCGGTGAACAGCAGGCCGTTGTGACGCGCCGACGCCGCGGCGGAGCGGGCCTCGATCTGGCCCGGCAGCAGGCACGACTCGTTGCCGTGGCCGAGGATGTCGTCGATCACCGCCTTGAGGTTGTCGGACTGCGTGCGGCCCTTCGCGTAGCCGCCGCAGTTCATCGCGTCGGGGTGGATGACCTGGAAGTAGAAGTTCGACACCGTCTTCTCACCGGCGGGCTTCGTGGCGGGCTTGCCGCGGAGCGTCGGCAGCGACCCGCCGATCAGGCCGCCGTAGAGTTCGTTGATGAGCGACAGGCCGTAGCCCTTGTGCGCGCCGAACGGCAGCAGCGCCTTGACCTGATTCGGGTCGGTCGTCTCCTTGCCGTTGGCGTCGACCGCGGACCCGGGCGGCAGCGTCTTGCCCTCGCGCTTGAACTGCTGCACCCGGCCCATCGCCACGGTGCTCGTCGCCCAGTCGATGCAGATCGGAAAGCCGATCGCGTCGGTCGTCGGGAACGCCCACGAGTGCGGGTTCGTGCCGAGCGTCGGGAACTTCCCGCCGAACGGCACGACCTCCGCCAGCGTCGAGGTGCAGTTGGTGTAGGCGATGTAGCCCTTGTTCGCCGCGTCGATCACGTAGCCGCCGCCCCACAGGTAGTGGAACGCGTTGTCGACGCTGACCTGCCCCACGCCGTACTTGTCGGCGAGCTTCATACACGTGTCCATCGCCTCGAACGCCACCGCCTGGCCGAGCTTGAAGTTGCCGTTCCACTGCTCCGACGCGGCGAACTTCGTGTCGCGCTTATCGATCGTCGCGCCGGGCACGCAGCCCTGCGGCTTGACCTGCGAGCCGAACAGCTCGTCGAGGTGCAACGCCTTCAGCGCGTTGTGCGTCTTGATGCCGTGCCACGCCGCCAGTTCACAGAACCGCGACGCCTGCTTCGCCTCGTCGTCGGTGTAACCCCGCTTGCGGTACGCCGCCTCGACAAGGTTGTTGTGTACATCAACCGGCATCACGAACTGCGTATCACTCATCGCTGTAATCCTTGGGAAAACGTCCTGGAAACCGCGTGCCCGCGGGTGCGACAGGATACCCGGGAAGCGGCGCAGCGGAAAGGTGGGGCCGTGACCGCCAACGGGGTGCCATGTGCTCGAGCACATACTCCACCGAGTACGACAAGCATGCCTGAGTTGAACCAAGCAGGTTTCGGGTTCGCGGAACAGCATGTGCTAAGGCATATGGCATAACTTGACGTGGCGTTGGCGCGTCCAGAAAATCTCTAATACTGGGTAGTCGCACATCTGTCTCAGTGAACGGGGGTCAACGACGTGGCTATACCGATAGGACTGATCTACACGGCAAAGCTGACGGGGTCGGCGATGAAGCAGGCCGAATGTGAGTCGTGTGCGCAGGTCTACCACTACAAGGTCGAGCGAACGGCCTCGGGGCGGGCATTCAGCCCCGCGTTCATAGACAACAAGGGCGCCTCGGATCGTGCGTCACGCGCTGCCGAGAGGGCGTTGAAAAAAAAGCTGGACAATGCCCTAGATCCCGTCGCCTGCCCCTATTGTGGCCACTACCAAAAGAACATGGTGCGGCAGAGTAAGTGGCGGCGGTTTGGTTGGACCTTCGGTTTGATGATGCTGGCGGCGACGTTCCTTTTCATCATCTCGATGAACCTTTCGAGGCATCATTCGGCACCGTTCCGGACCGCGGCGATCGTTACTGGTGTCGCCGGGTTAGTGATGGGTGTGGTCTGGTTCATCGTGCACAACCCCAACCGTGGTCATGGCGAGAAGGGGGCTCGCCGCGACAACGCCGAGGAAACCTCCAACGCCAAGTACCGCTCCGAAGATCGCGTCCGCGCCGACATGCACCGCGCTCTGCGCAATGTGATGCTGATGACCGCTGCGGCGGATGGCGTCGTCGACGACGTCGAGATCGAGTGTATCGCCAGGCTCGTCAAAGTGATCACCGAGTCCAGCCCGGACCCCGCGGTATTGCGTACCGAGGCGGACGCCTTCGTGGGCGGGGGCGCGCAACGCCACACGCAGATCCACGCGCAACTTGGCGACCTTTCGCCGTATCTCGACGATGAGGGCAAGACGCTGTTCATCAAGGCCTCGCTCATCGTCGCAACAGCCGACGGGCCAGCCAACGAGACTGAGAGAGACGTGCTCGCCAAGATCGGGGCGTCCTTGAATATGACCGTTTCGCAGATCGACTTGGTGATCGACCACGTGAGTGAGACCGCAGTAAGTTGAGCGGGTCGGGGCTCTCGAGACCTTGTCCCGATCCGATGCCGGGTGCCTCGGCTTGGGCGCCGGGCGCCTGTGTGAGGTTCCCCACGAATGGTGGGCGCGAGTATATCGCTAGGCGGCGGATTGTTCATACTCGACGGGGCTGAGGTAGCCCAGGGCCGAGTGACGTCGTTGGGGGTTGTAGTAGTTGTCGATGTAGTCGGTGATCGACGCG
>WGMA01000037.1 GCA_016125285.1 Phycisphaera sp. | reverse complement strand
TCGCCCGCATGATCCAAGACCAAAGTTCGCGTTCCATCGCTGTTGCTCCTTTGTGTTGAAGGAAATCTTGCAACAACAGCATGGACGCGAACTGCGCCCAGCGCAAGCAATTAAACCAACCGCGCATAACCTCCTATAGAGAGACCACACATGCCTCAAACGACACACACTCCGCGCGCCGACCACGCTGCGGCGAGCGCAGCGACACGTCGCGGCCTCCCCAATGGCAAATGGAAAATGGAAATTGGAAAATGGAAGTTGATAAATGAGACCCCCTCCCCCCACAACGAACTTGCCGACAGCCATGAACCCCGGAGGTGGTTGACGCGTCTGAACTTGCGGGGAGACGTAACGAACGGAACTACCTGTTAGAATGGTGCATATGAGCATGCGTGTGTCACTGACGATGTTGTCCCTGCTGATCGGGCTGATGATGGGCCAGGCCGCGCCGCCACAACCCCCGGCGGACGCCCCTGCCGACACCGCCGCGGCCCCAGGCGTGACCCCCTCCCCCCCCAGCGCGGCCCTGCTGGACCCCCACCCGCTGACCGCCTCGCAGGCCGCCCGACTCGAGACCGCCGACGACAAGTCCGGCACGATCGACGAGGCCGCCCTGTACGCGCTGCTGGAGAACGTCGAGAACTGGTCCGACAAGGAAGCCGGGGCCGTCGTGCCCGACTACGACGACATCCGCCGCCACCCCGACCGCTGGCGCGGACAGCGTGTGCTGATCGAGGGACGCGTCAAGCG
This sequence comes from Phycisphaera sp., assembly GCA_016125285.1. Classification (GTDB taxonomy): domain Bacteria; phylum Planctomycetota; class Phycisphaerae; order Phycisphaerales; family Zrk34; genus RI-212. The sequence goes on along the minus strand of WGMA01000037.1, from coordinate 153,128 downwards.
CGTCATCTCCGACCTCAACCTCACCACCAGCGGCTGGGAACGCGTCCAGGGCGTCGTGCTGCTCATCAACCCCGCCCTCGCACTCAACGACCCCAACGCCAAGGCCCACGACTTCGCCATCATCTACATGACCGATCCCCCGGCGTGGAAGTGGTGGCGCAAGGACCAGGGCCTGCCGCTCGAGCACGGCCAGCACGTCCGCATGACCGCACGCTTCTTCAAGCTCACGCTTCAGGAGACCCAGCGGGCCGCGCAGAACAACGCGAAGGAGAAGCTCTCCTACGTCACGTTCGTCGGCAAGCAGTTCACGTCGATGGTCAAGCCCGGCGCGACCGACGACGGCTCGTCGAGCCGCTCCGGCAAGATCATCCTCACCGCCATACTCGTGATGGCCGCCGTCGGCTACTTCTTCTACCGGCTGCACACCATGCGGCGGAACTACGCGAACCGTCCGTCGCTGCGCGACCGCATCGAGGAACGCCGCAGCAAACGCGACGAGCGTGACCACGAAGACGACACCGGCCCGGAGATCCCGCTGCCGCGCGACCCCATCGGCGCCCTCGACGTCCTCAGCCAGGCCCACGAAGACGCCGACGCCGTCATCGGCTCCACGGACACCGTCACGCGTCGCCTTGACGGAGACGACCTCGCCGACGATCATCCGACCCGCCGCAACGGCGAAGACAACGGCGACGGTCAGGCCCCGGCCTACCTGTCCGACAAGGACAACGGCGACTCCGACGATCACGACGAAGACTCCGACGATCAGTCCAAGCCGGCCGACCCCGCCAAGGACTGATCGACTATGGCCACCGTTAACGTCAACCTCCCGCATCACACCTACGACGTGATCATCGAGCCCGGCGCCCTGCAGCGCCTCGGCCAGATCGTCCGCGCGCTCGCCCCGCAGAAGCGCGCCGCGCTGCTCGGCGACGGCGAGGTGATGAACATCTACGGCGGCGCCGCCGTCGAGTCGCTGAAAGCCGCGGGATACGACGTGACCACCGGCGCGATCCCCACCGGCGAGGAAAACAAGAACCTCGACACCGTCCGCAAGCTCTACGACGTGATGCTCAACGACCGCCTCGAGCGGCGCAGCCCCGTCATCGCGCTCGGCGGCGGCGTCAACGGCGACACCGTCGGCTTCGTCGCCGCGACCTATCTGCGCGGCGTGCCGTTCGTGCAGTGCCCCACCACGCTGCTGGCCATGGTCGACGCGTCCGTCGGCGGCAAGGTCGGCGTCAACGTCCCGCAGGGCAAGAACCTCATCGGCGCGTTCTACCAGCCCGTCGTCGTCGTCATCGACCCGATGGTGCTGCAGACCCTGCCGCCGCGCGAACTCCGCTGCGGACTGGCCGAGTGCATCAAGCACGGCGTGATCCGCGACGAGTCGCTGTGCACCTGGATCGCCGACAACGTCGCGAAGATCCAGGCGCTGGACATGAAGACGATGACCGACCTGGTCGCCCGCAACGTCGCGATCAAGGCCGCGGTCGTACAGGCCGACGAAAAAGAGTCCGGCGAGCGCGCCCACCTCAACTTCGGCCACACCTTCGCGCACGCCATCGAGGCCACCGCGGGCTACGGCACGTATCACCACGGCGAGGCGGTGTCGATCGGCATGGTCGCCGCCGCGCAGATGGCCGCGGACCTGGGCATGTGCGACGCCTCGGTGCACACCCGCATCGTCGAACTCTGCAACGCCGTGGGCCTGCCGACGTCCGGCGAACTGCCGGACACCGACACGCTGATGGACGCGATGCGGCTCGACAAGAAGGTCGCCGACGCGAAGATCCGCTTCGTGCTGCCCGACGCGATGGGCCACGTCGTGATCCGCAACGACATCGACGACGCCGCCGTCCGCGCCGCGTGGGAAACCGTCCGCGCCTAGCCGCTCGCGGCTTAGCACCGCAACGCGGGCTATCATGTGGGGAAAGAGCACCGGGAGACCGCCATGAATGTTTCGCTTCGACCAGAACTGCAAACCTACGTCGATCAACTCGTCGCGTCAGGCAAGTTCCCTGACGCCGCGTCGGTGTTCGAATCCGCGTTGTGTCAGATGAAGGATCACGACGACTGGATTGTCCGAAACCAGGGTGCGTTGCGCCGCGAATTGAGAGACGCGCGCGCGGCCCTCGACCGCGGCGAAGGCGAACCGCTCGATATCGATGCTATAAAAGCCAACGCCCGCCGCGAGTTCGAACGCCGCGGCACGGAGCGTCGAGGCTGATGCCGCAACCAATCCTGGCACCACAAGCGCGGCGCGACCTCGTTGAAATCTGGGTGCAGATCGCAGACGAAAGCTTCGACGCGGCCGACCACGTGCTCGATCGAATCAACACCCGCCTGCAACAACTCGCGCGGCATCCAAACATGGGACGCCAACGGCCCGAGTTCGCCCCAGATCTGCGAAGCATTCCGATCGATAAGTGGTTGATCTTCTACACGCCGATACGGGACACGGTTGAAGTGCTACGAATCATCCACGGCGCACGCGACTTGCCCGACCATCTCGGCTGACAACGCACGCTTACAATGTCACACATGTCCGACCGACGGGAGAAACTCGAAGCGCTGGCTGAGAAGGCCCGCCAACTACCGAAAGTACCGGGCGTCTACCTCATGAAGGACGCCGCGGGCGTGGTGCTGTACGTCGGCAAGGCGCGCGTGCTGCCCAACCGCGTGTCGACCTACTTTCAGCCCGCGACCGATCTCGGCCCGAAGAAGCAGCGCATGATCGGCCTCATCGACGACTTCGACGTCATCGAGTGCGAAGGCGAATGGGAGGCGCTGCTCACCGAGAACCGCCTGATCAAGGACCTGCACCCGAAGTTCAACGAGCGCCTCACCGACGACAAGACGTTTCCGTACCTCGTGATCACGACACGCGACGACTTCCCCGGCGTGTTCATCACGCGTGAGCCAAGTCACGAGCGGTTCCGCGGCGGCAAGGTGTTCGGGCCGTTCACCAGCGTGTACGCGCTGCGGGAGTCGATGAAGCTGCTGCAGAAGGTGTTCCGGTTCCGCACGTGCGAGTTGTCGATCCGCGAAGACGACGACAAGCGGCGGTTTTTCAGGCCGTGCCTGCTGTACCCGATCAAGCAGTGCACGGGGCCTTGCGCCGCGAAGATCAGCAAGGAAGCGTATCGCGCGGACATCCAGCGGTTCATCCGCTTCCTCGAGTCGAAGCGGTCGGTGATGCTGCGTGAGCTGCGCACGGAGATGGAGCAGGCGGCGGAGCGTCGCGACTACGAAACCGCCGCGGCGCTGCGCGACCAGATCGGCGCGATCGAAAAGCTCGACGAACGCGGCAAGCTCTCCAGCGGATGGCAGCCGGAGACCGAGTCGTTCTACATCGACCCCGCGAAGGGCCTGGCGTCGCTGCAGCGCACGCTGGGGATGGACACGGAGATCCGCTGCGTCGAGGGCATCGATATCGCCCACCTGCACGGGCAGCAGACGGTCGGCTCGAAGGTGTGCTTCGTCGACGGCAAGCCGCTGAAGAACGAGTACCGCAAGTACAAGATCACGACCGCATCGAACGACGACTTCATGTCGATCCGCGAGGTGGTCAGCCGGGCGTACCGCGACGCGGGCGACGCGAATCAGCTGTACCCCGACGTCGTGCTGATCGACGGCGGGCCGGGCCAGCTGAGCGCGGCGATGGAGGCGTTCGCGCAGTTCGACCTCAAGCCGCCGATGGTGATCTCGCTGGCGAAGAAGGAAGAGCTGATCTACCAGCAGGGTCGCGACGAGCCGATCCGCCTCGGGCGTGACAACCCGGGGCTGAAGCTGTGCCAGTCGATCCGCGACGAGGCGCACCGCTTCGCGCAGGCGTATCACCACCTGCTGCGGAAGAAGAACGTCTTGGAGCAGTGAGGGTTCGGGGTTCAGGTTTAGCGACGTCCCGCAGGGGCGTGCTGGATTGGGGATCGGGTTGGGAATTGAAGCACTCGACATCACGGAGACCGACGCCGGCGTCGAGTTCGCGGTGAAGGTCGTGCCGGGCGGGAGTCGCGATCAGATCGTCGGGCTGCTGGGCGATGCGCTGAAGGTAAAGGTCAGCGCTCCGCCGGAGGGCGGCAAGGCGAACAAGGCGGTGTGTGCGTTGATCGCGAAGGCGACGGGCGTGGCGAAGCGGGACGTCGCGGTTGTTTCGGGGGCGACGCAGCCGCACAAGCGGATCGGGATCACGGGGATCGACGCGGCGACGGCGCGTCAGCGCCTCGGCGGGCACGTTTAACGACGCCCCGCAGGGGCGTGCGTCGGGTAGGCGTGCGAAATAGCCTGCAAAATAAGGTCGACGCCGCCTCAACTGGCCGATATGCTTAACGGGATCAAGGAAGATCGATCGACGGTATCGGAAGGAGCCGACATGCCAAACCCCCTGCGAAAATTCTGCGCCGTGCTGCTCATGGCAATGTGCTGCGCGCTGGGCGCGTGCTCGAAGGCCGAGAAGGTCAAGCCGGACTACAACCGCCCGCTGCCGCCCGGCGCGTCGGCGCTGCGGATGATCTACGACGTGAAGGACTGGCCGGACCTCAAGCAGCCGTGGGCGAGCAAGGACGAGTCGCTGCTTGCGGCGATCGACCGCAGCGTCGGCTGGTACCGCGTGCCGTCGGCGCCGAAGTTCTTCCCGCTCGGCGACGTGACGCACATCCGCGCCGAGGCGAGCGTGTACGCGTTCAAGACGCTGCTCGGCGAGTCGATCAACGCCGACACGTTCGTGCACGCGATGCAGGAGAACTTCAACTGCTACACGTCGGTCGGCTACGACAACCGCGGCAGCGTGCTGTTCACCGGCTACTACACGCCGATCTTCAAGGGCAGCAAGACGCAGACGGCCGAGTTCGCGTTCCCGCTGTACAAGAAGCCGGCCGACCTCGACATCAACCCGACAACCGGCGAGGTCTACGGACGCAAGCTGCCCAGCGGCTCGCACACGCCGTACGCCACGCGTAAGCAGCTCGAGACCAGCGGCGAGTTGAAGGGCCAGGAACTCGTGTGGGTGCGCACGCGGTTTGACCAGTACGTGATCCAGGTCAACGGGTCGGCGCGGATCGAGCTGAACGACGGCGGTGTGATGTACGTCGGCTACGCGGGCAACAACGGCCACGAGTACACGGGCCTGGGCGCGACGCTCATCAAGGAAGGCGTGTTCGAGCCCGAGCGGCTGAACCTGCCGGCGATCCGCGACTACTTCGCCGACAAGCCCGGCGAGCTCGAACGCTACATCAACATGAACGACCGGTTCGTGTTCTTCAGCGAGTACAAGGGCGAGAACTGGCCGGCGGGATCGCTCGGGTTCAAGGTGGCCGACACGCGGACGCTGGCGACGGACAAGACGGTGTTCCCGCGCGGCGGCGTGGTGCTGGTCGACACGCAGATCCCCGGCGGCGCGGGCGGGACGAAGCCGTTCCACCAGTTCATGCTCGACCAGGACACCGGCGGCGCGATCCGCGCCGCGGGCCGGGCCGACATCTACATGGGCATCGGCGCCCTCGCCGAGCGCCGCGCCGGCGGCCAGTTTGCCGAGGGTCGGCTGTACTACTTCTTCCTGAAGCACGACAAGGTGCTTGAGTGGGACAAGAAACGCCGCGAAGACCCGAGTGCGGGCGCGAAGAAGCCGGTGGCGCTGCGATGAGTGGATTGATCGGGTGGCACTGACAAGGGAACCTTGTCAGTGGCGGAGGGAGACACGACGTGGATCAACCGGGTTCGCACACAGTTCTGTGGACATCTGATAGATGCAAGCGGATCGCTGATCTCGGCGATGTCGGCAAGCCGTTGCGCGTGGTTTTCGGCGGGTCACATCGATCGATGCCACGACTTAGTCCAAGCGTTGCCGAAGGCGATTTCGTGTATCCGCTATATGTCGCTGATAAGCAGCTTCACGTGATTGGCCGTTTGACCGTCTCCGCGATCATGCCGATCGAAGCGTATCTCGATGACGTACTTCAACTCGACGAACATGACCAACAGCGATCCATCCAAGACCTGGAGTCCACGCTGCTGGCCGAGCGTTCCGCGTTTGGACATCAGATCCCGTACGGCTGTGTATTGGAGGCCGCGATCGGCGAAGGCACCGCGATTCGCTTGGACAACGTCGTCCCACCGGACATGCTCGAACGGATTTACTTCGTTACCCGACGTGGCGATCAACCGATTCAGCATGTCGAAAACGGCCGGCTTGTACGCGTGGTGAGCCTGCAGGGCAACGTTCGACGTTTGGCTCCCGCGAGTGCAGCCGAGTTCGCGGCATTGGTCGGATAGTTGCAAACCCCGATCAGCTGAACAGCGCGTCGACGAACTTTTCGGGGTCGAACGGTTCGACGTCGTCGGGCGTTTCGCCGACGCCGATAAACTTGACGGGGATGTCGAGCTGTTCGCGGATGGCGACGACGATGCCGCCCTTGGCGGTGCCGTCGAGCTTGGAGAGGAACAGGCCGGTGACGTCGATGGCTTGCTTGAAGAGCTTGGCCTGGTTGATGGCGTTCTGGCCGGTGGTCGCGTCGAGGACGAGCATGACCTCGTGCGGCGCGTCGGGGACTTTCTTGGCGCACACGTCGCGGATCTTCGTCAGCTGACGCATGAGGTGGTCCTGCGTGTGCAGGCGGCCGGCGGTGTCGACGAGCAGGACGTCGACGCCGCGGGCGACCGCGGCCTCGCACGCGTCGTACGCCACCGCGGCCGGATCACCGCCCTGCTTGCCTTTGACGATGTCAACGCCGAGGCGCTGCGACCAGATCTCCAGCTGCTCGACGGCGGCGGCGCGGAACGTGTCGCACGCGGCGAGCATGACGGTCTTGTTCTCGTCGCGGAGGGCCTTGGCGATCTTGGCGATGCTGGTGGTCTTGCCGGCGCCGTTGATGCCGCCGACGAGGATGACGGTGGGCCCCGACTCGGCGAAGTGGATCGCGCGATCGGCGGGCGGGAACATCTCGATGAGGTGCGCCTTGAGGAAGTCGATGACCTCGTCACCGCGTTTGATCTCGCCGGCCTTGTACGACTTGCGGATCTGCTCGATGAGATGGACGGTGGTCTTGACGCCGATGTCCGACTGGATGAGCCTGGCCTCGAGCTCGTCGATGACCGAGTCGCTGAGCTCGCGCATCAGCAGCTGGCGGATGGGATCGATCAGCGCCTTGCGCGTCGCGGCGAGGCCCTGCTTGACTTTCTTGAAGCTGAATCCGAAGAGGCCCATTGGCAGTAGTCAGTAGTCAGGGGTCAGGAATCAGGAGTCATTCCGTGTCGGCTTCGAGTCGTTTGGCGATCTTGTCGAGCACGCCGTTGATGAACGCGGGGCTCTTGTCGGTGCCGAACTCCTTGGCGAGCTCGACGGCCTCGTTGATCGCGACGGCGGCGGGCGTGGCGTCGAAGGGGCTGGTCATCTCGCCGACGGCGAGGCGGAGGATGGAGCGATCGACGACGGGCTGGCGGTGCGTGGGCCATTCGGGGGCGAGCTCGCAGACCATCGCGTCGGCGCGCTCGCGGACGGACCACGCGTGCCGGGCCATCGCGATCGCCTCGGCGCGGACGGTCTCGTCGGCGCCGGGCGCGTCGTTGACCGACGCCTCGACGGCGTCCCAGTCGTCCTCGCCGCGGGCGTCGACCTGGTAAAGGGCCTGCAACGCGAGGCGGCGTGTGTTGTGGCGTCGCCCGCCGCTCATGCTTCACCGCCCGGAAGTTTGCGGAGGAGGTTGGCCATCTCGAGCGCGGCGTTGGCGGCGTCGCGGCCGATGTTGGTCTTGCGGGTTACGTCGGCGCGGGCCTCGGCCTGGTCGCGGTCCTCGGCGGTGATGACGCCGAAGATGACGGGCACGCCGGTCTCCTGCGAGGCGATCGTGCAGCCCTGCTGCGTGCCGTTGACGACGGCGTCGTAGTGCGTGGTCTTGCCGCGGATGACGCAGCCGAGCACGATCACGGCGTCGAACCCGCCGGACTCGGCGAAGTGCCGGGCGACAATGGGCAGCTCGAGGCTGCCGGGCACCTTGGCGACGGGGATGGCGTCGATGTCGGCGCCGGCGTCGCGCAGCGTGTCGAGACAGCCGGCCAGCAGCTTGTCGGTGATCGTGTTGTTGAACCGGGCGACGACGATGGCGAAACGGTTCTCACCGGCCGTCGACTCGCCCTCCAAAACGTTCGGCATGTGGGCCTCCGCGGGAAAAACGAGGCGGGATTGTATCAGGTGAATGACGAATGACGAAATCCGAATGACGAATCAAATCCCAAGCTCGAATCCCGAAACCGTGTGCTCCGAGACGTGTGACGCAGAGATCGGCGGTTTCGTCATTCGAGTTTCGTCATTCGTCATTGCGTGGGTTTCAACCCACGCCGAGGTAGTCGACGATGGCCTTGCCGAAGTCGGGCAGGTCGGGCGGGCGGCGGGCGGTGATCTGGTTGCGGTCGACGACGACCGGCTCGTCGACCCACTCGGCGCCGGCGTTGATCAGGTCGTCCTTGATGCCCGGCGTGCTGGTCATACGGAAGCCGCGGACGATGCCGGCGGAGATCGGGATCCAGCCCGCGTGGCAGATGTGCGCCACGAGCTTGCCGGCCTCGTGGATCTCGCGTGTCAGCTCAAGCACCTTCGGGTCGCGGCGGAGCTTGTCGGGCATGAACCCGCCGGGGATGACCAGGCCGTCGAAGTCCGCGGCGACCATGTCGCGGATCGCGGCGTCGGACTTGCACGGGTAGGTGTGCTTGCCGGAGTAGACGGTGTCGGCCTCGGGCCCGGCAACGGTCACACCGACGCCCGCCTCGAGCAGTCGCAGCTTCGGGTACCACAGCTCGAGGTCTTCGTAGACGTCGTCGACAAACATGAGGATGTGCATCGCTGCGCTCCAGGAGACAGGGGACAGGTGTCAGGCGACAGTGCAAGCCTCTGCGAACATACCGTCGTATGCCGACAGCGTCGAGGCTCCGATGTCTGTCTCCTGTTTCCTGTCCCCTGTCACCTGCTCATAGCTTCACCTCGTAGCTGCCTTCCCACGCGATCACGTCGTTGGTCAGGTCCATGAGGACGAAGCTGAGGAAGTAGTAGTTCGTCTTGCCGCGGGGCAGGTCGTAGAACGTGCCGGTCAGGGCGTAGCGCGGGCGGGTGCGGCCGGACTGGTCCTTGGGGATGCCTTCGCGGAGCTTGATCGCCTCGGCTTTGTCGCGTGTCTCGACGAACACGATGTCCTGCGCCGCGCCGGACTGGTTGAGCGACGCGCGGATGCGGGCGAGGAAGATGTCGTAGTTCGCCGACGGGTCGGACATCTTCGACGTGTCGACGCGGTCCATCACGATGACGGTCCTGACGCCGGCCTGCTTGATCTCGGGCACGTTGGCGATACCCGCGACGGCGGCGTCGGTCGCGTTGATCAGGTTGCCGCTGCCGAGGCTCGAACCCTCCGACGGCAGGCGGCTCTCAACGCGGAAGTCCTTCGGATGGCCCTCGTTCTTGGGCGTGGTGTCACACGCGGTCAGGCCGCCGAGCAGCATCGCGGCGACGGCGAGCGCCAGGGTTGTCTTGATGTGTAGATGCGTATTCATGACGGTCTCCATCTCTCTCGATTCGTTGGGTGGTAGCGTTGGGCGGCGAACTTACGGGCGCGACCAGCGGACCTGCATGTTGTAGTCCTTGGCGCGCGGCGAGCTGGCGGTGAACTGGATGTACTGCGGCTGGCGCGGCTCGAGTCGCACGGGGATCCAGCCGGTCGCGGGCGTGATCGGCTGGCCCGCTTCGTCGAACAGCAGCACGCGGTACTCGATGAACAGCTCGTTGTTGGACCGCGCCCGTATCGGCACCGACACGCGCATCAGGTCGTTGTTGGTCCGCGTGACCGTCGGTTGCTGGAACCCCAGCGCCTTCTCCAGCGACTTCTGCGACAGCGAAATCCGTGGGTACGCCTGCACGTTGTCCCACTTCGCCTCGATCGGATCGGTGCTGCAGCCGGCCATCGCGGCGGCGAGTGCGAGTGTCATCATCGTTACGATCGGGCCGGCGATCGGCCGGCGTCCTGCGCGTGTCTCTGTCACGGGTTGCCCCTTTCTGCGGGTTGCTCACGCCCCTGGGTGGGTTGCTGCATTATAGAACGAAGCTGGGCGCTTCTCGGTTCATACGATCCGTGTTCGGTGCGGGTCAGGCGTTGGTACATGTGCGTGCCGGGCGGCGGAGCGAACAGCACGCGGCCGCCCTCCGTGACGTGCCGGTACCACTGCGGGTCGCGGCCGGCCTTGTCGTCACGCCCCTGCGGGCCCGGCGTGAAGACGAAGCCCTCCTGGCTGTACAGGTCGCGCAGGGCGCTCGCGTTCATGTTCGGCAGCGCGCCGCGCGCGTGGTACGCACGCATCAGCTCGTCGCTCGGCGGCGTCATGTCGTCGCCGCCCATGATCCACGGCGGGCCGTCGTCGTAGGTGTCGGCGGTGATGCTGTAGAGGCGGTGGTCGGCCCAGGCGGGCATGCCGCGCCCGGCGCCGTCGTGCATGCGGAGGTAGTAGACGCGCGGCGCGTCGGGCGTGCCGGCGATCAGGTCGTTCCACGTCGCGTCCGACCCGGCGTGTCCCTCGAAGTGGACGCGCACGTCGTGCCGCCCGCCGCCGAGCTTCAGCGGCACCACGAACACGCAGCGCGGCAGGAACTCGAGGTGACGCGTGTCGGCCTGCGCGGTCGCCTTCATCGCCAGCCCGGCCAGCACCGCCGCGATGCCCGCCCACTGCGCCGTCTCGTTGTCGCGGTGCGAGCCGACGTCGGCCGCGACCGCCCCGCCGATCAGGAACACGTCGCCCAACACGCTCTTGGCGTGTCGGATCGACTCGACGGACCACCACTTGGGGTACTGGCTGAGCGTCCACAGATCGACGACGGGCACGTCGCCGGTGTGCGCGACCGCCCCGCCGTCGACCGACACGCGTGCGTGCGGCGGCGCGATGCCGCGGCCGTCGGGCACGTAGCGGATCAACGCGTCGTCGCGTCCGTAAGCCTCCTTCGTCGGGCCGTGGCCCTCGTCGATGAGCAGCAGCGTGTCGAAGTCGCCGCGTTGCAGGGCGTCGGCGAGCGGCGCGAGGTCCGGGCGGAGCTGGCGCACGCGGTCGAACATCGGCGCGGCGGCCTCGGGGCGTCGGTTCAGACGCTCGGCGGTGGCGGCGATCAGGTAGCCGAGCGTGAACTGCGACTCGATGGTGCGGGCGTTGGCGACGTAGTCGCCGCCCCGTTTGTCGGCCCGCGCGGCCTCCTCGGCGACGTCGCGCATGTTGATCGCTTCGTCGCCGTGCCCGCCGAAGTCACGCAGCGCGAACAGCGCGTTCTGCGCCGCGGCGCGTGCGTTCTCCCAGTCGCCCTTGATCATGTACAACGCCGCGATGTCGTAGAACGCCATCGCCTGCTCGTACGGCTCGCCCTTCCAGACCTTGATGCCTTCGTAGATGACGGTCGACGACACGGCGCGATCGGGTGCGTTGACGCCGCCGCTGATCAGGTACTCGTACGCCCGCAGCAGCGACCGCTCGGCCTCGAGGTGGTCGCCGTCGGCCATCGACGCGAGTCCGAGCCGGAGGTTGTCGAGCACGACGTCGGCGCTGCGGCGGTCGGCGGCGTCGTCACGCAGGGCGTCGCGTGCGTCGGCGTAATGGTGGGTGTAGTACGCGCCGACCGGGCGGATCGACACGCGGCGTTCGCGCTGCGGCGATGACTCGCACGCGGCGCACAGACACAGCGCGATCATCGTCATCCCCAGCATGGCCAGCCGTCGTTGCATTCGCGTCAGTCCAGCTTGTTGCGCACCACCGCCTGCTTGATCTCGTAGCTGTCCTCCCACACGAGATGGTCGTCGCGCAGGTCCAGCAGTTCAAACGCACACAGGTAGGTGTCGGTTCGTCCGCCGCGGGATTGCGTCGTCAGGGCGTGGAACGTCGCGGCCAGGGCGTGGGTGGGCTTGAGCGTCTCGGCGGGATGGCCCTCGTGCTCGATCTGGCCGCGCCGTTCGGCGGGCACGATGAAGGTGAGGTTGCGGTCGCGCAGTGATGGCGACTCGGACAGGCGGGCGCGGAGGCGGGCCATGAACAGCCACTTCTCGCCGTCGGGGATGATGTCGTTGGTCCGATTGGACACGCGGTCGAGCGTGACGACCCAGGGCTCCGACCGCGGCGTGCGCGACGCGACAGCGTTGTTGGCCATCAGCGACTGGACCATGCGATCGGTCATGACGACGAGGTCGGTGGACCCGAGACGCGTGTTGTTGATGCGGGGCTCGCTGCACGCGCCCAGGCTGGCGGCGATCGCGACCGCCGCGGCGAGCGAGGCCGCGCGGCGGGTGAAACGGCGCACGATGGGTGTCATCCAGACTCCTTCACTGCGGCTGGTCCAGCACGCCCGACGCGGCCAGCGCGATGTTCATTCCGTTGAACATCATATGCACCAACACCGACGCCCACAGGCTGCCGGTGTATTCGTAGACAAAGCCCAGCGCGAGCGACAGCACAAACAGGGACACCAGCGACTGCCATACGAAGCGCGTGTGCGTGGCGGGAGGTTCAACCCTTTTCGCGTCCGCCGGGGTGTTCGCGGCCGCGTCGGACGCCGGCGGCGGCGCGTCGGCGTCGGCAATGATCCGGACGGTGGCGATGACCGCGACCGACCGTGCCGGCGAGGCGAGTGCGGCCTGCGTGTTGGGCTCGTCGACCATCACCGCCCCGATGTGCACGGTGGTGAACACGATCGAGGTGACGATGATCGCGTGCCAGGGCGTGCCGAGCAGGTTGCTCTGCCGCAGCGTCGACTGGATCAGCCCGCGGAAGAGCACCTCCTCGATGACCGGCGCGATCAGCACCGCCGAGAGCGCCACGCCGAGCACGTACGCGCGCGGCGGGTGGTTGGTCAGGTACTCGAGCATGGCGTGCCCGATCGCCGGCGGCTCGGGCGCGCCCAGGGCGATCGTCAGGTCGCGCACCAGCACGCCGACGCCCTGCAGGATGATGACGATGCCGACGAAGCCGAGCAGGGTCGTGGCGATGGTTCGCGCGGGTCGACGCAGGCCGACGCCCCACGCGTTGAGTCGGCCGGACGTGGACGCGTGCGCCCGCACGCAGATGTAGATCAGCGAGAGCAACGCCCCGACCTGAGCGATGACGCCGACCTTCAGCTCGTCCATCGGCGACCGCTCGGCCTTGAGCCCGCCGAACGCCTCCATCGCCATCGCGGCGGCGAGGGTCTGGCCGAGCAGCCACAGGCCGACGCCGACGAACAGGTCGGCGACGGTGAAGTGGGTGTGACGTTCGGGTGCGTCGCTCAGGCCGCGTCGCAACACGCCGGAGCGCGCCAGCGCCGCGAGGATCGCCGCCGCGGCGAACACCATGATGTGGTTGACGAACTCGTCCACGTTGTCGCTCCAACCGGTGGCCGGCGCGGCCGTTGTGTCCCGTGCGGGGCGTGTCTACACTGGCTGCCTTGTCGCAACCCATGGAGTGTTGAATACGTTGGCGAACATACTCGACGAGATCGTCGCTCACAAACGCATCGAGGTCGAGTCCGCGAAGGCCCGCGTGCCCCAGTCGGAGCTGGAGGCGCAGGTGCCGGACTCGGCCAAGCCGCGCAACTTCTTCGCCGCCGTGACGCGGGCCAGCTCGACCGTCAACGTGATTGCGGAGGTCAAGCGGGCGTCGCCGTCCGCGGGACTGATCCGCCCGGACTTCGACCCCGTCGCGATCGCGAAGATGTACCACGAGAACGGCGCCGCGGCGATCAGCTGCCTGACCGACGCGAAGTACTTCCAGGGCGAGCTGGGGTTCATCGATCGCATCAAGTCGGCCGTGCCGCTGCCGGTGCTGCGTAAGGATTTCATCATCGATCCGTACCAGCTGTACGAGTCACGCGTGCACGGCGCCGACGCGGTGCTGCTGATCGCCGAGTGCCTCAACGAGGGCGAACTGGTCGACCTGCTGATCCTCGCCACGCAGCTTCAGCTCACGACCCTGCTCGAGGTGCACGACGTCGACAGCCTGCTCCGCGTGCGTCCGCACGTCGGCTTCCCGCACCGCGGCTACAGCCTGCTCGGCATCAACAACCGCGACCTGCGCACGATGACGACCGACCTGAACCACACGCTCCGCCTGCTCGACCTCGTCGAGGACACGCGGCATCTGGTCAGCGAGTCGGGCATCCGCACCCACGACGACGTGCACCGCCTGCAGCGGGCCGGCGTCAACATCGTCCTCGTCGGCGAACACCTCATGAAGCAGGACGACCCCGGCGAAGCGCTGCGGAAGCTGATCCACGGCTGAACCGCCACCGCTGTTCGATTGCTATCGATAGACCAAGCCGACGTCCGTCGCGTTGCGTGTCAGAGATGCTCGTCGTCATCGACCGTGCCGAGGTCGTCATCGAATCCGTCGTCCTGCTCGGTCGCATCCAGACCGCCGGCAAGGTCGCCGGCAGCGCGTTCCGCCTCGGCCTGTTCCTGCGCGGCCTGCTCGAACTCCAGGTGCGCCTCGGGTGAAAGGTGCCCGGACAGAGCCGGGTCAAACGTCTTGCCCCGCTCGTCCTGCACGAGCTGTTCGAGGAACTCCTCGCCCTCTTCGCTGTCGCCGGCGCTGTCCAGCACGACCGTCGCGTCGTTCGGATCGCTGACGCTCCGGCTCCCGCCGCTCGACGGCGGAACGATCACCGTGCTGTCTCCGGTCGAGTCGGACAGCATGTCCTTGACCTGTTCGAGATTGCCGAGACTCGCCGTCGCGGCCACCATCTTGCCGGTGGCTCGGTCGAGGTCGTTGACCTTGACGGCGACGATGGTGATGTCGTCCGGCCGACGGTTGAGGCCCGCGAAGCGCCGCACCTGCCACAGCACGTGGTTGACGATGTGGTGCGCGGACTGATGGCCACACTCGAGCAGCGCTTCCTTGATGCGGTCCCGCCCGAATTTCTGGCCCTCGAAGTCCGACGCGTCGGTCACGCCGTCGGTGTACATCAGCAGCACATCGCCGGCCTCGAGGTCGAACGACTGCTTCTCGTAGAACTCGTTGGCGTCGATGCCCAGCGGCAGGCCGCCGGACTCCAGCTCGGTGATGCGGCCGTTGTGCAGCAGCAGCGCGGGGTCGTGCCCGGCGGAGCTGTAGGTCAGCGTCATCGTGCGCGGGTCGAGCGTCGCGTAGAAGACGGTGGCGAACTCGTTGTCGCGGCTGTCGCGCGTGAGCGCGGCGTTGACGCGGGCCATGACGCGTGCGATGTCGGCCACGTCCTCGACGTGCGCACGCAGGCTCGCCCGCACCGACGCCATCAGCAGGCCCGCCGCGACACCCTTGCCCACCACGTCGCCGACCACGACGCCGAGCTCGTCCTCCATCGGGATGAAGTCGTAGAAATCGCCGCCGAGCTCAAAGCACGACTCGTACCGGCCGGCGACCTCGAACGGCGGGTAGTGCGGCACCGACTGCGGCAACAGCTGACGCTGCACGTCGGCGGCGAGCTGCACCTGCCGCTGGATGCGGATGTTTTCCTGTCGCTCGGCGTCGAGCTGGGCGTTGCGGATGGTCGCCGCGGCGAGCTGCGCGATCGCGCGGAGCAGGTTCTTCTTGTTGACCGAGAACGTCTGCATCGTCTCGGAGAAGATCCGCATCGTGCCGATCGGCTTGCCGCGGTAGCTCATGCCCGCGCAGAGCATCGACTGGAGCCCCTCGCGCTTGGCGTCGTGCGGGAACAGCACGCGGGGGTCGTTGGTCATGTCCGCGACGTAGACCACTTCGCCCTCGAGCGCCAGGCGGTCGATCTCGCTCTTGGACAGCGGGATGAATCCCTTGGCCTGGAACTGGCGCGACAGGTTGTGCACGGAGGCGATGACGAGCTTCTCGCCCGAGTCGTCGAGCATGCGGATCGCCGCGGCCTTGACGTTCAGCAGCTCGACCAGCGACATCGTGACCGTCTCGAGCACGCGGCGGAGCTCGCGCGTATCGGCCAGCAGCTTCGACAGCTGAAACAGCGTCGACAGCTCTTCGACGCGGTGCTGCAGCTGCACGCCCTGCCGGCACACCTCGCCGATGGTGTAGGCGAGCAGATGGAGGAACTGACCGGCGTCGAGGTAGGGCTGGGGCTCGAAGCCCGGGTCGCCCCTGCGGCGCGACCGCTCGCCGACGCCCTTGAACTTCTTGCTGGACCGCAGCAGCGCCATCGTGCCGATACGTTCGCCGCCGAGCTTGATGGACACCGTCAGCGGCCGGCCGCCCTTGTCCTGCGCACCGAGCTTCTGGCGGACGGTCCGGGCCTGGGCGATGTTGCGATCGTCGTCACGCGACTGCGCAAGCAGCTTCCCGTTGGCGTCGAGGATCGCCGCGGGAAATCCCGTCACGGCTGCGAAGCTGTTGGCAACCTGCTGCAGCGTGCGCGGCGGGATAAAGTCGGTGAGGTGATTCGACGGTTGTGTCATCGGGTCAACTTCTGCGCGGTGCTCGTGTCGCGGCTGGCGCCGGGGCTAGGGTTTCTTCAACGTCGGCGGCGCCGGGTCAGCGGCCTTGCCGGTCCACGCGTTCATCAACAGGCCGGCGAGCGGATCACGGCCCGCGCGGCGCGACAGCGTGGCCAGCGCATTGGCCACCATGGTCGTGCGGTTCTGCTGATATGACAAGTAGGCCAACAGCAAAGGCGCGTCTTTACGCTCGGGCTGGTCGAGCAGCTTCGTCAACTCCGCTTCGATCTCGACGATCCGCCCGTTGCCGGGCAGCACATCGCCGCTGTATCGATTGGGAATGACACGCGGAAACGCGGTAAACGTCTGGCGGAGTTGATAGGCGGCGGCGAGGTACAGGCCCGCGCCCAACTCGGCGTGGGCCCGGCCGACGCGAGGCATCGGATCATCGCCCCTCAGCCGGATCGCCCGGTCGTAGGCCTCCTCCGCCTGGAAGAACTTGCCGGCCGCCATCAGCTGCTCGCCTTCGGCCATGGCGGCCTTGTACGGCCCATCGTCCTCGGGAACGAGGGTGGCGATCGGCACGCGATTCGGATCGAACCGCAGCGTCGCGGCCAGGTCGGCGGCCTCACCATTGGTCGCCGGCCTCTGTGCGTTGGTCGCGGCGAACTCCTCGGCGATCCGTTCGATCAGCGACTTCTCGCGTTCCTTGGAGCCCGCGGCCTCCGTTGGGACGACTACCATCCCGCGAACCGGGGCGGCGCCCAGACCCGATCGTTCAGGCCTGGTCGCGACGTCGGGCCTGTTCGCGACGTCGGGCTTCGCCAGCGACGTCGACAGCGGCTTTGTCGCGATCAGGGTGGAGTACGATTCGGCGACAACGCGCAGGTGCGTGGCGGCAGACGGCAGCGCGCCAATCTTTTCGGTCGCGAGGTCGGCCATCGATGACGGCGGCAGCACGAGGGGCGTCGCAACGTCGGGCCGCGCGAGCAGTTGACCTGGAGACGGGCTCTGGCTGTTGTCGTCGGACTCGCGCGCCGCGGGCAGTCGCCAGGTTTGATTCAGCGGTCGCGCGCCGGCCGCCCCGCTCGTGCGGACGTTCAGCGCCGACACGTCGTCACGCAATTTGGTCGGACCGACGTTCGCGTACCCACGCGTCAGGTCGCCGGCGCGCGTGCCGGTCGCCGAACGATAGATCAGCAGAAAATCGCTCTCCCCTCGACGCCCTCGCGCGGCATGACCCGAAACAGCGCCCGGGTCCACGGCCGCGGCGCGAAACCGGAACGTGTCGTCGCCAGCGGTGACGCCGCGGAATTCGCCGACCGCCGAATAGTCAATGCCACCACGGAATCGGGCGAGGCCCGCGACGTTGCCGGTCACGATGGCATCGGCGTATCGCCCGGCGTTGTTGCGTCGCCCCAGGCCGTTGACGCCCGACGAGTTCACCTGGAGGTTGTTGTGGAGGCCGGTCCCGTCACCGAGAGGATTGGCGCCGACCCGTTGCGCGTGTACGTCGCAGGTCATCGCAGCCACCACCACGGCCAGACCAACACAAAGCCGCACGCCGATGGCGTGTGCGGGTAAACAGCCCGAGGTTTTTCCCGGAGCGTTCATGTCGTGGCGCTCCAAACGGGTCGAATCACGCCGCGCCGCTCTACGACGAGTCGCGACGAAAACATGGTTACAGAGCCGCAAGCTTCGGTCGTACATCATATCTTCCGTCCGCCAAGCCGCGACCCTGCGATGATCCGACTCACCGCGGTCTCACCCTCGTGTCGTCAATCCCAAGCCTACCCTACCCCAATCACTTCACGCCGGCGTCAGCCATTCACTCACGCGCTGCCGGCCAATGCTCGGCTGATCGGCATCAACAGGTCCGGCACGACGCGCTCGTTGAGGAGTCGCTCGCCGTGACGCCGGATCGTCTCCAGATTCTCCAGCAGGTCTTCCGGGCGCTCGATCGGACCGAGCTGCCGAACCGTCAGAAAAATACTCAGCGGCTCGGTGCGATACCGCCCGCGACGGATCTGCGAACGCGACGTGGACGTCTTGACCTCGAAGAACGCCTGAAGATCGCACGTGTCGTTAAGGCTGATGCCGAGGAACGGCTGAACATCCAGCGGCCGGGCCCCGGGGTAATCCACCAGCGCCGCCATCGGCGTGTTGGCGATCAGCGCGTCGTAGACAATCTCGTTCTGATTCGCGCGGGCCTCGAGGTCAAAGCCGAACGTCAGCTCCTGAAAGTCGATATCCAGCGGGCTGAGCGACAGGTGATACGGGCTCAGCCGCAGCAGCAGGCGGTGCAGTTCGTACGCCTGATCCATCGACTCGGGGTTCACCTGGCCGGTGCGGATGGAACTGGCGTCCAGCGCGAGCCACTGATAGGCCCCCTCGTTGCGACCCGACTCCAGCGACAGTTCGCCGGGGAATCGGCGGAATCGCTTCATGCCGGGCTGATCGGCGCGGACGCGGTCAAACAGGTGCAAAAGTGTCTCGCGGTCGGACGGCAAATCCATCTTCACCGCGATCTTCTGGTTGATATAAAAGTCGGTGCACAGGGCGCCGTAACTCGTAGCCATCGCCACTCCTCGCTGTCATCCTTGGCCGACGTTAAGACACGCCGACACGCCTGTAAAAGTATACCACCGCCAGATTTCACCCGCTATCCGGCGTGTCGCGTCGCGGCGGGAAGCGATGAAATCACCGGAAGAATCAGCTCTTTGAATCGAATGCGCACTCGCCGCTGGCGGGATGCGCGGCTACTGTTATAATGCCCGGTCTATTTCAGAGGAGTTGCCACCGAATGGGCGTTAATGATTCCCTCAAAGACCTGTTTCTCATCGACCAGCAGGTGCGCGGACTGGAAGGCCGGCTTACCTCAGCAAGGAATCATGTCCGTGCTCAGCAAACCAAGCTCGATAAGTTCACCGCCGAGCACGCGAAACTCCAACAGCAGCGCAAGCAGCTGAAGGCGACCGAAGCCAATCACGAGACCGAGATCTCCGGGTTCGAGCAGCGGATCGCCAAGCTCCGCGAGCAGATGAACTCCGCGAAGACGAACAAGGAATACTCCGCGACGCTCGTCGAGGTCAACACGATCAAGGCCGACAAGTCGAAGATCGAGGAGAAGGCCCTGGAGCTGTTGACGCAGATCGAGCAGGTCGAGGCGCAGATCGCCGAGATCGAAGCGAAGATCACCGAGCAGACCAAGATCAAAGAGATGGCCGACCGCGACCTGGCCGAGCGTCAGACCGAGGTCGGCGAGCAGCTGGACGAGCTGAAGGGCCAGCGTGCCGAAGCGGCGACGCACGTGCCCTCCGACGCGCTGGTCGTGTTCGAGAAGCTCGCCGACGCGCTGGACGGCGAAGCGATGGCGCCGGTGATCCAGGAAGACCCGCGTCTCATGGAGTACATCTGCGGCGGTTGCTACATGCAGATTCCCATGGAACGCCTCAACCAGCTGATCACGCAGGACGACATCGTGCGTTGCCCGAGCTGTTCACGCATCCTGTACCTCGAGCAGGAACTCAAGACGTCGATGGGCATCAAGTAACGCCCCGACGCTCCGACGTCGCGGCCAACGCCCGGCGCCGATACCCCTCAGCCCGCTGTTGCCGCCGCGATGGACTTGGTTCTCCAGATCGATCTGGCATCCGACCGTCACGGGTCGCGATACGCCTGCGGCATCGTCGTCACCGACAATCACACCGCGCGCACCTTACACGAAGTCGGACACGTGATCGACGAGGCGTCGAGTGTTCTCGCGGCCGACTTCGCGGCGTTGCACCACGGCCTGGAACTGATCGCCCCCATGCAGCCGGACACGCTGGAGATCCGATGTGTGAGCCAGGCCCTCGTCGAGCACCTCACCGGGATCGCCACACCCAGCGACACCGCGTTGCAGGCAACCCTGCAACGCGTGCTCGAGCAGCTGCTTCAGATCGATAACTGGCAGTTCACCAGAGTGGACCGCGAGGCCAAATCGCGGTCGGTGCAGCTGGCGAATAGTGCGCTGGTGGACGACGACGACGTGGTGGCGATGGAGCCGGTCGTCGCCGAGAAGCGGCAGCGGCGCGAGCACACGGGCGTGCCGCAGTGGACGGTCGAACTGCTCGAAGACCCCGGCGTCGACTGCCCGGCTCGCTGCGTGGCGCGGCGTAAGTACCCCTTCGGGCCGGACGTGCCCGCGGGCTTTTGCGTGCACGCCGCCCGCGTGGTGCTGACCGACGGCCCCCTGACGTGGACCGATCCCGATCTGTCTGCGATGACTACGCTTTGCCCGCACTGCGACGTGTCGATGCGGATCCAGTGCGTTGACCGCTGACCGACGTGATGGCTCGCGCCACGCGGCCCGGCGGGTTTGATCATCGTCGGCCGACCCACCATAATGTGTCCGCTTTCGCATCAAGGAGTTCTGTATGGCTTGGATTCTCAGCGCCTTCGCCGACGAGGCCTCGGAGAGCGTCGACGACCAGATCGCCGTGCTCAAGGAGACTCAGATCGACCATGTCGACCTGCGTTGTGTGGACGGCGTGAACATCTGCGATCTGCCCGTTGACCACGCCAAAGAGGTCAAGGCGAAGCTCGACGACGCCGGCATCTCCGTCTGCATGTACGGCTCGCCGATCGGCAAGCTCGACATCGCCGACGACTTCGAGGTCGACGTCAATCGCCTCCGCCGCCTCGGCGAGCTCAAGAGGGTGTTCGGCGCGGAGAAGGTCCGGTTGTTCAGCTACTACAACCAGAAGGCGGACGCGTCGGACGACGAGTGGACCGCCGAGTCCCTCCGCCGCCTCGGCGCGCTGACGGCGCTCGCCGAAGAAGTCGGCCTCGTGCTCTACCACGAGAACGAGCTGGGCGTGTTCGGCCACGACCTCAAGACCGTGGGTATCCTGCGCGACGAGCTGCGGGCGAAGAGCGACGCGTTCAAGCTGATCTTCGACTTCGACAACTACAACCAGATCGGCGAGGACCCGTGGACCAACTGGCAGACACTGGGCGCCGCCACGGACGCGATCCATCTCAAGGAATCCTCGCGGCAGCCGGACGGGTCGTTTCAGCACGTGCCGGCCGGTGAGGGCGACGGCAACATCGCGCGGACGCTGGCGGACCTGGCGTCGCGTGGCTGGTCGGGGCCGCTGACGCTCGAGCCGCACCTGGCGCGTTCACCCGCGGTGCTGGCGACCGGACCGCACGGCCAGGCGAACCAGTCGCTGAACGACATGAGCGACGCGGAGTGCTTTGTCGTCGCGGCGCAGGCGGCCCGGAAGCTGCTGCGCGACGTCGATCGACTCTGAGCGACGCACCGCGACACTGGCCCGCCGCGACTAACGACGGATCGCCCGTCAAGCCGACAGCCGGCGACGCTTCGGCCAAAAGCGGGTATAATCCGATTGAGAGGCAACTTTCATGCGTCAGGCCGATTGGCGAAACTCACCACCGCGGGCACTTGGCAACGTGATCGTTTGCGCGATGATCGCCATGATGTCGATCGCCGCCGCGCAAGCCGCCGACCCGCCCAGCGCCGAATCGGCGCGTCACACGGCCGCCATCTTCACCTACCGCGGCGCCGGAGCCGGCCGGCCCGTGCCCGTCAACACGTTCTGCGGCGTGGTCATCAACAGCAAGTTCATCCTGACGTCAAACTGGGCGCTGAGCCAGAGCGTCGACAACCCGTTCCTGCCGCCTCGTCGCGCGTCGGATCGGCCCGACGTCATCTACGCCGTGGTGCAGTCCGACGCCGGCAGCGCAACGGTGCGTTGCGTCCCCGCCGCCCTCCCGAATCCGCAGTCGCCCGTGATCCTGCTGAAGGTGGATGAGGCCGACGAAGCGAAGCTCGCCGAGATCGTGCCCAAGCCGTTCAAGACGAGCAAGCTGGTCGCCTCGCCCAACGCGCGTTCGGTGGGTGTCCTGTCGACGGTCGGCGTCGGCCCCAACGAGTTGTCGTCCGGCGTGGTGACGCCGCCGGTCTGCCTATCGGTCAAGATGCGCGACCTGTCGACGATTGTCGAGGGCCAGATCACTGCCGCATCGATCGGGCACGCGCTGCCCGATTCGTTTGTCGGCGCCGGCGTCTGGAACAACGAAGACCAGCTCACCGGCATCATCGCCCGCTTTGAAAACCGTTGGTACGTGCTCGACCCGGCAAGCGCCGCGGCGATGCTCAAGGGCCCCACACCGCCGGCCAAGCCACCGGTCACGACGCCCGAACCGCCGTCGACCACCACGCCGACCAAGCCGACGCCGACCGTCCCGAAGCCGGCGCCGACGCCAACCGTGCCCGACCCCACGACACCGACCAAGCCCGTCAAGCCCGCGCCGGCGAACGGCCTTTCGCCCGAGAACATCGCAACCGCCAAGCCGCCCGCCGCGTTCCAGTCGCTGCTCAAGGAATTCGATCTCACGCTCGTGCTCCCGCCCGGCCTGATCGATCACGTCAAGCAGGAGCAGGCGGACATGGTCATGGCCTATATCGCCGGCGGCAAGCTCGGCGAAGCGATGGAGACGCTCAACGACATCGAGCCGCTCGTGTCCGGCAAGCTCGCTGAGCAGCTGAATTACCGCCGCGCCTTGGCGCTGACGCTGTCGGGCAAGTACGCCGAGGCGAAGGTCAAGGCGCAGGCCGCCGCGACCGCGCAGGACCCGCTCGTCGCCGCACGCGGCAACCTGCTCAACAAGATCCTCATCATGCACACCGACGGGCAGTTCAACGGCTCACAACTGTCGAGCCCCGCGACCCTGACGAAGGCCGCGCACGAGCAGCTTGTCGAGACACGTCGCCAGCTCATCGGCGACTTCAACGCGTTGGGAACCACCCCGGACCCGGCGCAGCTCAAGGACCTGGCCCGCCGCGTCAAGGAAGCGTCGCTGGCGTGGCCGGGCTACCTCAGTGACCTGGGCACAGCGATCAAGAAGCTGGACCCCAGCCTGGAAACCGGCACGGACTAGCCGCCGCAACATTTTGCGTCGGTGCTGAAGAGCAAGGATCGTGAACAGCACAAACGCCCCCTACCGTCGAATCCACCGTCTCCGCACGCCCGTCGTGCTTCTCGCGTTGTCGCTCTGCGCCCTGGTGACGCTGCCCGCGACCGCCCAGCCCATGCAGCGCGAGGTCGAGTCGCTGATCAACAAGGCGAACCTGCCCGGCGTCAAGATCGGCGTCATGCTGATCGACCTCTCGAGCCACAAGACGCTTGCGCAAGTCCGTCGCGACGAGCCGATGATCCCCGCCAGCAACCTCAAGATTGTGACCTCCGCCGCCGCCCTCTCGAAGCTCGGCGACGGCTTCACATTCTCCACGCAGCTGCGCACCGACGGCAAGTCGCTCTACGTCATCGGCGACGGCGACCCGGGCTTCGGCGACGCGGCGCTGCTCGCGCCCCTCGGCATGAACGTCAACGACCTGGTCGACCGCTGGGTGCAGACGATCGGCAAGATGAACCTCAAGCAGTTCGACGGACTGGTCATCGACGACCGCGTCTTTGACGACGACCACGTGCACCCGCACTGGCCGGAGAATCAGCTGCACAAGTGGTACTGCGCCCAGGTCGCCGGGCTGACCTTCAACGACAACTGCGTCGACCTGATGGTCGAGCCCACGAAGCCCGGCGCGCCCGCGAACGTGCAGGTCCGCCCGTCCGACATGCCGATCGAGTTCGAGTGCGACGTCAAGACCGGCAGCAAGCACCTGCCCGTCATCGGCCGACACCTCGGCGGCAACCGCATCATCTTCAGCGGCACCGTTTCCGTCACGCCCGACGAGCCCTACTACGTGACGGTCCACGATCCGCCGATGGTCTTTGCGGGCCTGCTTCAGAAACGCCTTTCCGCCGCGGGCATCGAGGTCAAGAGCATCCGCCGCGCCGCGTTCGACGAGCAACTCCCCGAGGGCCACCTGCTCGCCGAGGTGCGCACGCCGATCCAGTCCGTGCTCGCCCGCTGCAACAAGGATTCGCAGAACCTCTTCGCCGAGTGCCTGGTCAAGCGACTCGGGCACGCGGCGACGGGGCAGCCCGGCAGTTGGTCGAACGGGACCAACGCCGCGACCTCGTTTCTCGAATCCATCGGCGTCGATACCGACAACCTGACGCTCGACGACGGATCGGGCATGAGCCGCTACAACCGCGTCACCCCCGCGACGCTCGCGATGGTACTCGCTCACATGTATCGGGCGGACGGCTCGATAGCGACGACGTACGTCACGAGCCTCGCGCGGCCCGGCGAGCCCGGCACGCTCGAACACCGCTTCAACGACGCCGACCTCCACGGCGAGGTGTACGGCAAGTCGGGCTACATCAGCGGCGTGTACGCGTTGAGCGGCTACGTGATCAACGGCGATCGGGCCGTGGCGTTCTCCTGCCTCGTGAACAACTTCCGCCCGCCGAGCAACGGACGCTACGTCACACCCAAGGCGTTGTTTGAACAGATCGTCGAGGCGGCGGACGACTACCTCGCCAAGCAGATCGCCGAGCGGAATTAGTCGCGCACGATCGACCGCGTCATCTACGCCCCACCGTCACCGCTTGCCGCCGCAAGTCCCAGCCCGATCGCCCGGAGTTGCAGGTTCATCGCGGCGCTCAACGCGACCGGCTCAACACCAAACCTCGCCACCGCGTCGCTGATCGTCTCATGGTCGCCACGCATCGCCGCCGCCTGAAGCGACGGCAGCATCTGCCTGAACGCCAGGTAGGCGCCCGGCACGCCCGCCTTCGTGTCGCCGCTCGCCCTGGACATTCGCCACAGCGGGATCTCCGTCACGAGACACAGCGGATCACCGCCCAGCGAGCGGACGTACTCCATCGAACTGTCGTGGAACTTCGCCGCCGTGTCGTGATCGCTGATCGCCTCGAAGTGCTCGCGCATCGCCGCGCCGCGCGGGGTCGTCGTAAACCCGGCCTCGATGTACTCGAAGCCCTTGTCGCCGCCGCGGTCGTGATCGTGCAAACCCAGCCCCGTGTTCACCATCGCCTCGGCATACCGCTTCCGCAACTCATATGTGCGGTCGATCCACGACCGCTCGATCAGCAGCATGCCGCCCTCCGCGACGGCCATGCCGTGCAGGCTCACGTGCATCGTCAGCGGCGCGAACCGACGCAGGTACGCCGACACCGCCACGTTCTCCGGCCGCATGTCGGGGTAGCCGAACTCGATGTCGCGTCCCGGCAACTCACGCACGACGTCACGCAGATACGCCGTGGGGTCCGGCCAGTGCCGAACCCACGCCGCGTTGATCGCCGCGCCGTCCGGATTGACGTGCGGCACGATGGCAAACGTGTATCGATCCAGCAACGTCGCGGCCGCGCCATCGCCGTCCGCCGCCGCCTCGCGTACCGTCGATTCAACGAAATGAAGCAGCGTGCGCGTTCCCACAGGTTCGTCGGCGTGCGATCCCGAGATAAGGCTCGCACGCCTCGCGCCGCGACCTAATGAAACTCCCAGCAACTCACGGCCCTGCTCGCTGTGTCCGATGACCTCGCAACGGGCGACGCTCGCGTGCGCAGCGCAGAGGTCGCCCAGCCGCCGATGCACCTCATCCAGCTCGACGAATCGCGCGTCGCTGGACGCCTCGATGAGACCGACCGGCCACGTCACTCCTGCGCCGCCTTCAAACGCGGGTCCGACAGGTCGAGTCGGTACATGA
Organism: Phycisphaera sp.; assembly: GCA_016125285.1. Classification (GTDB taxonomy): domain Bacteria; phylum Planctomycetota; class Phycisphaerae; order Phycisphaerales; family Zrk34; genus RI-212. The sequence goes on along the minus strand of WGMA01000037.1, from coordinate 127,112 downwards.
TCTGGTTGTAGTCGTACCTCGGCGTTGCTTCCGTCGCGCCGCTGAACTGCTGGGTATACGTCCCCTCGAAGTAGATCAGCCGTCCGCCCTGCTGGTCGAAGTAAGGATGATGCCGCGGGTTGTAGAACGCGTACTTGTCGTGCGTGACGATCTTCACGGCTTTGCGATAAGGGCCTTCCGGCGCGTCGGCCTCCGCGTACCAGTACTCACCCAACATCGACGTGCCGCCGATCTGCACCGTGATCATGACATACTTCTTGCGGAATTCGTTCCAGGCCACGGACGCGAAATGCAGCACGATCGGCTTGCCGCTAGCCGCGTCCACGGTGCGACACCACGCCTCATCGCTCTTCAACTTACCCGCGTCGATCAGCGCCTGCTCGCGCTTACGATCAAGCCACGACGTGTTCGCCTTCCACGCCCACTTCACGTGACCGTTCTCGTCGCGCTCCACCTCGGGCTTCCCGGCGCCGTCCCACCGTGTGCCCGGCTTGAGACAGGTGAACGACTCGTATTGCGCGGGATCCTGCACCGCCGCCCACTCCGCCCGCACACGCAGCACCGGGTACGGTTCCGGAAAATAGACGTACCGCTTGCCACCGATGGTCACGTCGAACGGATTCGCCTCCGGGTGCAGGTCTTCTTTGTCGTCGAGCGTCCGCAGTTGCTCGAACGCCTGCGTGTCGTCGTTGAAGATCGCCAAGCCGTGATCGAGCCTCTTGTAGAGCGACTCCATGTGGTTGTAGTGACTGATCATCCGCTCTCGGCCGGTCTCGTCGGGCAGCACAAAGAAGCCGTTCAGCCAATAGAGGCCCTTCTTGACCTCCGGGAACGGCGCCATCGCGCGGGCGAAGCCGCTGTCATCCACGAAGTAGTTCAGCTCGACGCCTTTGCTCGGATCGAGCCCGCCATCGGCCGGGAGTTTCGACGTCGCGCCGGACATGCGGAAATGCCCCAATGGGTACGCCGGTCGGTTCGTGTCGCCCCAGAACCACCACACCTTGCCCTGGTAGACCGCGTTGAGCGTCGAGTCCTGCCCGAGCACCTGGGCGTTGAGCACCGGATGCTTGATCGGCGTGTCGCGCCCGAGCAGCACGCTGTCGCGGTAGATGCCGCCGCCGGTGATCCGGTAGAGGCGTTCGGCGATGTTGATCCGCTTGAGCTTGATCGTTGCCGACCCGCCGGGCTTGATGTCGAACGCCTTACCGGTGATGCCGAACCCGTCCTTCGGCGCCTCGTACCCGTGACTGCGCACGCTGAAGAACACACGCTGGTTCATCAGGCCGGGCTCGTTGAACGCGATCAGGCCGTTGGAATCGGTCACGTACCTGATGTTGTTGACGGTCTCGAGTTCGACCAGCGGCACGCCCCGCCCGGTGTCGGCGTCCACGACCTCGATGGCGAAGTAGTCCTCCGGCGCGCCGAACACCGTGGCCACACTCAGCAACAACACAGCGATAATCGTGGTGGGAATCCGCATGCGAGCATTGTAGCGGGCTCGCCTGTCGACGGGCACGCGCAGACACACGGTCTACGGCTTCGATGCGGGGCGCTGATAGATCTCGTCGATCACGCCGTACTCGATCGCCTGCTCGGGCGACATGTAAAATTCGGTATCAATCTTCGCGTCGAACCACGCCTGGGGGATCTTCGCCACACGATGCCAGTAGCGGTCGTTTCGGTCGCGCTGACGTGTGACTGCGCCGCTCGGCCCGACGTCACCCTCATACGGAACGGCGTGATACATCAGCAGCGTATTCGGCATCGCGCGTCGCTTGCCCGTGCCCGACGCCACGATGATCGCGCCCGCCGAATCACACTCGCCCACGGCCCACGTGTTCACCGGCGCGTCGATCCGCTGGATCGTGTCGACGATCGCGTACGCGTCGTCCTCCCAGCCGCCGAGGGTCTTGATGTACAGATCGATCGGCTTCTTCGGGTCGAGGCTGTTCAGATAAAGGAGCTTGGTCATCGTCGCGTTCGACGAGTTCGCGTGGATGTCTCCGGCCACGATCACGATCCGCTGATCCAGCATCGGGTCGTCGAGGTAGACCGGGTCCAGCACGGTCTCGTCGACCGGCGACACGTCTTCCTGCGTGTCGGCGTCCTCGTGCAGGTCTTCGACGACATCCACCGCGACCAACGCCACCACGCAGGTAACAGCCAGACCCAACACGATGCCCGAGATGAACTGCTTCATCGAATCAGTCGCCCTGCTCGAGGACCGTCATGAACGCCTTCTGCGGGATGTCGACCGAGCCGACCCGCTTCATGCGCTTCTTGCCCTCTTTCTGCTTCTCCAGCAGCTTGCGCTTACGCGTGATGTCGCCGCCGTAGCACTTCGCCGTAACGTTCTTACCCATCGACTTGATGGTCTCGCGTGCAATGATCTTGCCGCCGATCGCCGCCTGCAGCGGGATCTCGAACTGGTGCCGCTCGATCTCCTTCTTGAGCCGCACCAGCAGCGAGCGTCCGCGCGCCTCGGCCTTGTCGCGGTGCACGATGAAGCTCAGTGCGTCGACCGGTCGGCTGTTGACCATGATGCTGACCTTGACCAGGTTGTCCGCCCGGTAGCCCAGCAGCTCGTAGTCCATCGTGCCGTAGCCACGCGTGATCGACTTCAGCTTATCGTAGAAGTCAAAGATGATCTCCGCGAGCGGCAGTTCGTACTCGAGGATCTGACGTGTCTGCGACAGGAACTGCTGCTTCTTGTACGTTCCGCGGCGTGTCTCGCAGAGCTGCATCAGGTCGCCGATCGACTCGTTCGGCGTGATGATCTCCAGGCGGACGATCGGCTCGCGTATCTCATCGATGAGCGTCGGGTCCGGCAGTTCCGCGGGGTTGTGGATCTCTTTGACCGTGCCGTCGGTCGTCGCGACCTCGTAGGTCACGGTCGGCGCGGTCTGCACGATCTCAACGCCGCCCTCGCGCTCGAGGCGTTCCTGGATGATGTCCATGTGCAGCAGGCCGAGGAACCCGCAGCGGAATCCGAAGCCGAGCGCCTCGTTGGATTCGGGCTGATAAACGAACGACGCGTCGTTGAGGTGCAGGCGATCGATGGCCTTGCGGAGGTCCTCGAAGTCGGACCCGCCGGTCGGATAGAAGTCGCAGAACACCACGCGCTGTGGCTCGCGGTAGCCGGGCAGCGGCTCGGCCGCGGGACGCAGGTCCAGCGTGACCGTGTCGCCGATGTGCACCTCACCGAGTGACTTCATCGAAGCGATGATAAAGCCCACCTCGCCCGCCTCGATCGTCTCGTAGGCGGTTTCGTGCGGCGTGTTCTTGTAGATGCCGGTCACGGGGTACGTCCGACCCGACGACATCAGGCGGATCTTGTCGCCGACCTTCAGCTTTCCGTTGATCACACGGACGTAAACCATGACGCCGCGGTAGTCGTTGTAGACGCTGTCGAAGATCAGCGCCTGCAGCGGCGCGTTCGCGTCGCCCTTCGGACCCGGCAATTGGTCGCAGATGGCCGCCATGACGTCGGGGATGCCGACACCGGACTTCGCGCTGCAACGCAGGCAGTCCATCGCATCGAACCCGAGGACGGACTCGATCTCCTCGGCGACCCGGTCGGGCTGGGCGGCGGGAAGGTCGACCTTGTTCAGCACCGGGATGATGTGCAGGTCCTGCTCGATCGCGGCATAGGCGTTCGCGACCGTCTGGGCCTCGACGCCCTGCGCGGCGTCCACCACCAGCAACGCCCCTTCGCACGCCTTCATCGCCCGACTCACTTCGTAATGAAAATCGACGTGTCCGGGCGTGTCGATCAGGTTCAGCATGTACTTCTCGCCGTTGTGCTCGTGGATGAGCGTCACGGCCGAAGCCTTGATCGTGATGCCACGCTCGCGCTCGAGGTCCATGTCGTCGAGCAGCTGCTCGCGGAACTCGCGCTGCGTAATCGCCCCACCGGCGAGCAGGATGCGGTCGGCCAGCGTGCTCTTGCCGTGGTCGATGTGGGCAATAATGGAAAAGTTACGTATCTGCATAGGCGGCACATCATATCGGCTCGACCCGCGAAAGGCACGGGGTGGACGCCCCGGCTACAGACAACCCCGCGCAGAGCGGATATGCCGGCATATACGCCCGTAAACTACCACGCCGACGCACCGGCGCCGCGGTCGGCTTGAGACTCGGCCCCGCGGATCAGTCGCCGTGACGCTGACGCAACGGCGGCGACAGGCGAGCCATCAACAGCATGCGTTCGAAGATATCGACCCACTCGCCCTGCTCGGCGGCGAGTTGCTCGGCGGGTTCCGCGATCAACCCGGTCGCGCAGGTCGCGCCGACTTCACGCTGGGCCTTGAGTCGGTAGATGGTCAGGCCGCGATCGCCGAAGCGTCCGACCTCCCAGAAATCCTCGGTGAGAAACACCACGACCGGCACGCGCATGGCCCCGACGAGCCGCAGCTCGTCACGCAACTCCGCGTCCGCGTCGCGGTCGATCACACGCAGCGTCACTCCGTCGCCCGCAGCGTCGGCGATCGCCTTGATCATGGGCCCCTGCCGGACGCAGTCGCCGCACCACACACCCGAGTAGACCAGGACGTTCAGCTTGCGCCGGTATCCCTGCACGCGGGTGGCCTGCTCGGCCGTCAGCGCGGGGATCTCCGCGGCGCGGTCGCGCCAGCGTTGCGCCTTATCCGCGGGGCTGTCGGCGAGATACGCGTCGTAGTCGAGCGCAGCGGTAAACGCGCGGCGCCAGAGATCGGCGCGTTTGTCGAAGTAGTCAGGGTTGGACATGGGTCACTCCGTCGCGAGGATCGGGTCGGCAGAGACGCCGGCCACGAATTCGGCCGGGTGATCGCCCGGGCCGCGCTGCGGATAGCGTCCGTTTGTCTGATGCCGCAGCGCGGCGCGGAGTTTCAGACGCAGCGCCTCGACCTCGGCCTCGATCCGCGCGCGGGCCTCCGCGGGCTTCATCGCCAGCAGTTCCTCGGCGGGGATCGGCGTGCCGTACATCGCGGCGGTGTGCCCCCGGAGCTTCGGCTTGCCGTGTACGGGCCAGACGTCGAATACGCCTTCAACGGCCATCGGCACCACCGGACACTTCGCACGCCGCACCAGCAGCAGCGCTCCGTCGCGGAAGCGATGCAACGCGCCGTCCGACGACCGCGTTCCCTCGGGAAACACCAGCAGCAGATGCCCGCTGTCGAGCTTCTCCAACGCCGTGCGGATCGCTTTCGTGTCGCCGCGGCTCTGGTCGACCGAGAACGCGTTGAGCGAGCGGATGAGCCACGTAAAGAAGCGCCCGCGGAACAGCGTCGAGCGCGCCATCGAGTGAAAGTGTCGCGGGAGCCCGACGCCGATGACGACCAGGTCGAGGAACGATTGATGATTGCACACGAGCAGCACGTGGCCGTTCGATGGCACGTTGTGCTCACCCCACCACCGGTGACGATAAAACAACGTCAGCACGCACCACACCATTAGCCGCATAAACTCCCACCACAGCAGGTGCGGCAGCGGATACCCGGGATTTCGGCTTCGCAGCGTGGCGAACCAACTCATGGCGTGTCACCCGCAGCCTGGGCGCGGGCCGCGAACTCCACCTGGACCTTCGCCGTCAGCAGTTCGACAACCTGTTGCTGCGTCATGTCCGACGTGTCGACGACGATCGCGCCGTCGGGGCACACGAGCGGGCCGTCCTCGCGGCTGCGATCGCGTTCGTCGCGCCGGATGATTGCGTCGAGGATCTGCTGCTCGTCGGCCTCCTTACCCGCGTCCTGCAACTGCCGCGTCCGCCGGCGCGCCCGCTCTTCGGGCGTTGCGTCGAGGTAGAACTTGACCGCCGCATCCGTGAACACCACCGAGCCCTGGTCGCGGCCCTCGGTCAGCAGGTTCGGGTGCTCGCGACCGATGCGCCGCTGCGCTTCGACAAGCACGCGGCGCACGCGGCTGTTGCACGCGATGTCGCTCACCGCGGCGGTCGTATCAGCGTCACGCAGACGATCGGTGACATCCAGGCCATCGACGAGCATGCGCGGCGGATCGGTTGTCCAGTCGAAACGGACCTCGAGCCCCTCGGCCAACTCGCCCACGGCGTCGGTGTCCGCGGTGTCGAGCCCGGCGCTCAGCGCCGCAACCGCCACGGCGCGGTACATGGCGCCGGTGTCGAGGAAGTCGAGCCCGAGCCGATGCGCCACCTCGCGTGACACGCTGCTCTTGCCCGCACCGGCCGGGCCGTCGATCGTCACGATCCGCTGATCTGGCTGCTTGTGGTTGCTATGCATGGCTGGGCAACAGGATAGCCCGAGCGGGCGGACGGGTACAGCACGGGTGTCGCCCACAAGCGTGCTGATCCAAACGCCCCGCCGCAGACACCGATACAATCACGCAACGTGATGACCACCTTTGCACAAATCGACGCCGCCGCGATCGCCGAATGGGTGCGCGTTCCCGTTGCAATCTTCTACGCGACGTTGCTCACGGTGATCGCCATCTATGGCCTCCATCGCCTGAGCGTGCTGGCGACATGGTGGCGTGTGAAGCGATGCGTGCCAACGCCGGACCGACCGTTTGCCGAGGGCGAGTTGCCCACTGTGACCGTTCAGTTGCCGATGTACAACGAGCCGCACGTGGCCGAGCGGGTCATCGTCGCGGCGTGCGAGATCGACTACCCCGCCGATCGGCTGCAGATCCAGGTGCTCGACGACTCGACCGACGCGACGACGGAGATCGCTCGGCGGACCTGTCGTCGCTTGCGCGAAGCCGGGCGCAACGTGACGTGTCTTCACCGCGACGACCGCAGCGGCTTCAAGGCCGGTGCGCTGGCCAACGGGTTGGACACGGCCAGCGGCGAACTGATCGCGATCTTCGACGCCGACTTCATCCCGCCACGTAACTTTCTCCGCTGTCTGGTGGACCACTTCACGGACGAGCATGTCGGCGTTGTCCAGGCCCGGTGGGCTCATCTCAACGCCGACGCGTCGGCGCTGACACGCGTGGAGGCGGCGCTGCTCGACGGACACTTCATCGTCGAGCAGACGGCGCGGAACTTCGCCGGCCGGATGACGGGTTTCAACGGCACGGCGGGCGTGTGGCGCCGCGCGGCGATCGACGACGCCGGGGGATGGTCCGCGGACACGCTCACCGAGGATATGGACCTCAGCTACCGGGCGCAGCTGCGCGGCTGGCGCGCCGTCTACCGCCCCGACGTCACCTGCCCCGCCGAGTTGCCGCCACACCTCGGCGCGGTGGTTGCACAGCAGCGACGCTGGACCACCGGCGCGCTGCAGAACGCGCAGAAACACCTTTTGAACATCCTCGGCCGTAGCGACCTGCCGCTGCGGACGCGCGTCGAGGCGGCCTTTCATCTGACGCATCCGCTCATTTATCCGGTGATCGTGGCGATCACGCTCATCATGCTGCCCGTGGTCGGCATGCACGTGGAGTTGACCGGCAGCACACGAGCCGCGACCGGCATCTCGCTTGGCCTGTTTATCACCGCGACGCTCTCCATCGTACTGCACTACGGAGCGGCGATGCGGACGGCGGGCCATCGTTGGACGGTGATCCTCCGGCGCATCCCCGCCGTGATGGCGCTGGGCGTCGGGCTGAGCGTGTCGAACACGGTGGGCGTTCTCGCCGCGATAGCGGGTCGCGCCCGTGTGTTCGAACGGACGCCCAAGTACCGCGCGATCGACGGCGATGCTTCGTGGGCGGTGCGAGCAAACGTCGACCGCGCGCCGACACGCGTGTGGACCGCCGCGGGCGCGACGACGATGTGCCTCTACACACTCGCGACGATCGCCGTGTCGGCCGGGTCGGCATCGACGATCTGGTCGATCCCGTTCATGGCGATCATCGCCGCGGGCTACGGCTGGGTGGGCGTCGGATGCGCGGCGGGTAGCCGATCGACACGCCGCGCAACGGCCCCTTGCCCGGCGGCGGAGATGCCCTAAGATGACGGCTCCGATCACGGAAGGAGCTTACACGCATGTCCGCACCGTCTGAATGCCGCTACCTCGATTCGCACGAATGGCACCGCCCCGAGGGCAACGTCGTGACCATCGGCATCACCCGCTACGCCGTCGACGAGCTGACCGACGTGACCTACGTCGAGTTGCCGAGCGTCGGCGCCGACGTCAGCGCCGGCGAGTCGATGGGTGAGATCGAATCCGTCAAAGCCACGAGCGACATCTACCCCGGCGTGTCCGGCAAGATCATTGAGATCAACGAGGCGCTTGCCGACAATCCCGGCCTGCTCAACGACGACCCGTTCGGTACAGGCTGGCTCGTGAAGATCGAGATGTCCGACGCGTCTCAGCTGGACAAGCTCATGGACGCCGACGCGTACGAGAAGAAGTACCCGTCGAGCTGAGCCCCGACTGCAGCATTTCCAGGTTGGTTTCGCCGCTCACAGCGACCCGTGGTTCGGGCTGCGCAGCTCCACGCGTGTGCGCCCGATGTGGCCCTTGCGGATGACGTAGATCTCGGCGGGCGTGCCTTCCTTGACCTGCGAAAGCACCGCGGCGATCGCGTCCAGGCTGCCCACGCGGAATCGACCGAGTTGTACGATGACGTCACCCGCCTCAAGCCCCGCCGTCGCCGCGGGGCCCTCGCGTTCGATCGACGTGATCAGCAGACCGCTCTCCCGCGACAGACCCAGCGCTCGACACTCCGCGTCGTTCAACTCGCGCACCTCCGCACCGAGCGACGCGTGAGCAAGCCGAACGCCGTCACTCAGCGGCGGCTGCTTGGCCTGCAGCTTCCAGGCGTGCGTGCCATCTGACATCGCGACCGTCTGCCCGACGTGTGTGCGCAACAGCGCCACCTGGGCGTCGACGATCGTGTGACAGGCCTGCCCGTTGATCGTCGTCACCGGACGCGCCGCGTCCTCGGCGTCGCCCTCCGCACGCCACATCAGTTCGACACGCACGGTGGCGGGAGGCGTGAGGACACGCTTTTCGATCAGCGTGCCGCCCAGGTCGGCGTGGTTCAGCGTCCGCGGGCTGAGCAGTTCGGGCAGCAGGTCACGGAGGTGGTTGACGGGAATGGCGAAGCCGATGTTCTGCGCGTCGCCTCGGATCGCGGAGTTGACGCCGATGACCTGGCCGTAGGCGTTGAGCAGCGGGCCGCCCGAGTTGCCGGGGTTGATCGACGCGTCGGTCTGGATCAGGCCCTTCAGCGACAGCTCCTGCGACAGAGGAAGTTCGCGATTGGTAGCCGAGACGATGCCGGACGTGACGGTGTGTTCGTAGCCGAGCGGGTTGCCGATCGCGATGGCGGGCTCGCCGATCAGGAGGTCCGAGGAATCGCCGAGCTCCACCGCGTGCAGCTTCACGCCGGCCGGCGGGTCCACCTTGATGACCGCGAGGTCCTTCTGCGAATCCGAGGCCAGCACACGGGCGGGCAGCGCACTGCCGTCGGCGAGCGTGACCTCGACCTGGTCCGCGCCATCGACGACATGCGCGTTGGTCACGATGTAGCCCTCGGGGTGAACGATGAACCCCGAGCCGAGCGACGTGCGTTTGACGTTGCGATCGTAGGGACGGACGTTGAAGAATCGACGAAAGATCGAATCGTCGCCGAACATGCCGAAACGCTGGCGTATGATCTGCGTCGTGTTGACGTTGACGACGGCGTCGCGACAGCTCTGAAAAACGCGGACGGTAGGCGTGACGCGGAGGTTGGCCGCGTGTACATCGTCCGCGGCGAGCAGGCCGGTCGCGGGCACACCGCAAAGAATCAGCAACAGGACGAGCATACGGACCACCGGGGAGGCGGCGAACGTTAGGGTCGTGTACTTGGTCATCATGGAGCCTTGGTTCGTGTCTTATCGGTGGAAAGCAATCGTTCGAGCATCAGCTGGTAGTGCGAGCGTTTGGGATCATCGGGCGGAGCGCGACGGATCCCCTCTCGGTAGTATTTCTCGGCCGACGTCGGATCTCCACTCGTTTGATACCATTGCCCGAGCGCCATCCACGCCTCGGGGGCGTCCGGATTCAACCGCACGGCCTCCTCCGCCCACTGCTTGGCGATCTTCAGGTGCGTCCCTCCCGCATATGTCGCGACGATCGCGCCGTCGGAATACAAATCCCAACGACCCGGCTCCAACCGGATGCGGTGGACGTAGATGTCGGCGGCGCTTCCGAAGCGGTTCAGCAACAACAGCGCGTCCGCGTACGCGGCCAGCAGTTCGACGTCGTCAGATTCCGGCGTGCAGAGTTCCTCAAAGTACTTGATGGCGCCCCCCGGCTTCTTCAACTTAACAAGCACCATCGCCAAGGCTCGCTTGTCCTGTCGATTGTCCGGATCCTTCTCGAGTTGAGCCTCGAGCTGCGCCCGCCTCTTCTTCAATTCCTCAAGCGTCGGCCCTCCCTCAATCTTCGCCAGATACTCTTCGGCCAGCCCGAGCGACGAGTCCCACTGCGCCGCGAGCGTGAGCAGTTTCTTCGCCGTCACCAGGTCGCCGCGTTCGTACGCGATCACCCCGCGCACCATGTTGGCGATCGCCTGCCGCGGCCAGTATTCGTCGGCGAGGTCGGCGTGGTATTCTGCGTACTCGAAGAAGTCCTTCCGCTTCTCGGGAATCGCCAGACCGAACGCCATGAGCCGCCTCGCCATGAACGCCTGAAAGCGCCCGCTGAGCGGGTGGCGGTTGACCATGTACACGTTCAGGTTGTCGCCGGCGCTCCACACCGAGCGATAGTTCTGGGTCGCAACCCCCAGGCCCCAGACCACGATCGCCAAGCCGACGGCCGCGGCCCAGACGCCTCGCCGCGTCAGGCGATCGAAGGGGATCAGCCCAACGATCGCAATCGGAAGGAACAGAGTCAGCTGGGTTGTGAGTCGCTCGCCAAAGATCGTGCCGATGAGCAGGAACGTGTTCGATGGGATCGCCCATGCGATGGGCATCGCCAGTAGCGCGCCGAGAATCGGGCTCCGCTTCCGCCAGGTCCAGATCGTCAGCCCACCCCAAACGAGCAGACACGCCAAGCCCAGCAGCGACAGTGGCTCGCCCAGATGGTTTGTAGGCATCAGCATGCGCGGCGAGTAGTCGGGCGACTGCGCGCTGTACCATCGCCAATCCCAGAACCGCCACGTGTTCGGCGACATGGCCTTCGCGGCGGCGCGTGCACCGGGATGCTCCAGCGCCGGATCGTCTTGAGGGAGCGGCTCCGTTCGATCCACATCGACGGGCATGAGTATCAGCCGCCCGATCTGACCGACGACCTTGACCGGCGTGCAGATCCGCTCGGTGGCGCTGGCGGTCATCAGCGGATTGTCGATGTCGCTGACCATCACGATTCTGTGGTTCGCCCCACCAATGTCCCTCATGACCGTGCGCTGGGTAATCGCCAGCCCCGCCACGATCATCACGACGACGACGAAGTTCCAGGGAATGGGCTTGTCGAGTATCGGCCGATGCTCTTTGCGGCGCCAGGCGATTTCGATCACGCCCAGCATCGGTGCGACCAGGTAGCCGCTCTCCTTGCTGAGACCGGCGAGCAGGATCGTGACGCCGATGAGCACCGCTCGACGATTCGTCAGATTGTCCCTCCATCGCAACCAGAGTTGCATCGCCAGGACGACAAAGATCGCCGAGAGCGTCTCGGCTCGCCCAACCACATTGGCGACGACCTCCACGTGGATCGGATGCGCGGCAAACAACAGCCCGGCGGCCCACCCGCCCCAGGCGTGACCGATCCAACGCCAGGACAACAGCGCGACCTGTGCGGAAAGGATCGCAAACAGGACGATATTCACGGCCATGAACGGCATCGGGATCTTGCCGTGGATCTGCGACTGGAGCCAGAACGTGAAGGTGACCAACGGCCGCGATTCCATCATCGCCGAACCGTTCTTCCACCACGGACTCACCCAGACCTCGAGCCCGAACAGCGGTTCATCCAGCCGCGTGTCGTTGGCGACGATGCTGACGTCGTCATAGGTGAACTCGTGAAAGATCGCCGGTCCATAGAGGATCAACGCGACGACGGCGCAGGTGGCTGCGGCTACGGCGGGTCGAGCCAGCCACTGGCGAAGGTCACGGGATTCCTGCAAACGCTTGGGCATGTTCACTCAGCCGGTGCGTGATTGTATCGGGAACGACCCCGGCGTTCTCAGACACCGCGATGAACGACGACGGGCATACAAAATGAAAGGGGCCGGTCGCGTGCGACCGGCCCCGTCAAGAGGGCTCGATTCTCACCAATCGACTGGGTCGATTAGCTACCGACGAAGATTGCCGGATCGGTATTCGAGAGGTTCTCGTCCGAATCGCCACCAGTGACCGGGAGCAGGAAGACGTCCTGCTTACGGTTACCCGAGTAGATCAGCTGGTTCGAGAGCGTGCCGGGCGCAGCGACCTCGGTCGTGTTCGTCGAGTCGGAGTCCCAAGCCATGGCGTTGTCGTTCGACGGGCCCTGGAAGGGATCGTTGGTGAACGAGACGTGGCTGTCGCCGAAGAGGAAGTTCTGGCCTTCACCCTCGGAGTGGTTCTGGCTGTTCTCGCCGTACTTGAGGTCCTCAACGTCCCATGTGTCGGACTTGATGCGCAGGTGGAAGTCGGTCATGTCAACCGGCCCAGACTGATAGGCGTTGTTGTCATCGCTCATCAGAATCCAGGCGGGGTTCACATCGGCGTCCCACTGACCGCGCTCGATGTTGTCGTACATGTTGATCACGGAGTAGCTGAGGTTGTCGAGACCACCGAAGTCGTAGGTGTTCTCAAGCGTCGACGCCGTGTCGTTGAACGCGGCGGGGTCGCCAGCCGTGAACTGAGTCAGCGGATCGGGATCCGAACCCTTGTCCGACGGGCAGACGTAGCTCTTGGCGCCCGTGGAACCGTCACGGACGAGGATCCACAGCGCGGCGGTAACGTTGTCGGTCACCACACGACCGGTGATGGTCGAGGTCGGATCGTCGCGGTCTTCGAGGTCCGAGAAGCCCGTGGCGCTTTGGTCAGTACCCGCCGACTGCCACTTGGGGAACTTGTCCTTGTTGGTCGTCGAATAGGTGTACATCGCCTTGTAGATGCCGGCGAGGTTCGAGGAGCAGATCGTGCGGTTGGCCACTTCGCGAGCACGGCTCAGTGACGGCAGCAGAATGCCGATCAGCAGAGCGATGATCGCAACGACCACCAGTAGTTCGATCAGAGTAAAGCCTTTGCGTCTCATTCGGAGACTCCTTAGTAGAAAGGTACAGGATGAGGAAACCCAAGCTGCTGTGCGTCGGATCGGCTTGTTCACTGCCAGAATCTCAAAAACGGTCGACCACCGACCATTTCGAGCTTGGACTAACGGCAGCGAAGCGAAGCAACCGGCTCGATGAACACCCCTGTCCTAACACAGGCAGCGCAACCAACTTGTTTTTTGACACGCTCCGTGAGGTATCTCATGGAAGTGTCCGCCAAACTCCCCGTTCGCTCGCTAGAACTCTTACTTTCCCCTCGGCGAGCGAACACATGTGGCGGTGAATTGAACTGCAGCAATCATAAGTTTTGAATAATGGCGATTTAGTTCCTGCTGCTGTCCCATTCATCGACCGTCGGAAGTATAGACACGGTGTAGACGCCTTGTCAAATGTGCGCGGCATTATGACGCCGCCGGCCCGCTAGAGGCCCGATAAACTGACGCCCCCGTTGCCCGAAATCGGCACCAGCACCACGTCTTTGCTCTCGTTGACTCCATTGATTTCGTTGTTGATCAAAGTTGGCGGCCCCGGCGTATTGGTGAACGGATCGGAATCGGTATCCACCGCCATGATGTTGTCGCTGGAAGGCCCTTGGAACGGATCCGTGACAAATTCCACGTGCCCATCCCCGAACATGACGTTCTGGCCTTCGCCCTCGCGATGGTTATAGCTGTTTTCCTCCTGCGACATGACCGCAGGGTTGGCGCCGTCTTCCTTCTTGTTGGTGTGAAAGGACCCAGGCGATAAGGGATGATCTTCCGTTGCGTTGTTGTTGTCCGCGGCGAATACCCAGTCGCCTCGCGCGAGCGAAGACCAGCCGGCCCCGACGCCGCGGCAATACATGTTGACGAAGGAATAGTTCAACGTTCGGGCAAACGCGAAATCCCAGGTCTTTGAAACAGCGACCCCCTGGTTGCCAAATTCATTGCCGACGACCTCTCGCAACGGGTCTTGCACCCCGACGGGCGCCGACGGACAGACGAACTGACCGGTGTCGGCACGAACCTCACGCACCAGCATCCAGAGCGCCGCGGTGAGGTTGTCACGGAGACTCTGGGCGTCAGGGCTCGTCTCCGGTCGATCGATGCCGGCGAACCCGAACACCGTCTGGTCAGAGCCATCGGTGCCATATCGCGGAAAATTGTCCCTGTTCGTCGAGGCGTAAGTCATCAATGCCTTGTACATGCCTGACTCGCTGGTGCCACAGATCGTGCGGTTCGCCGCCTCGCGGGCTCGCGAAATCGACGGCAACAGCAGCGACAGCAGCAGAGCCATGATGAACATGACCACCAGCAGTTCGAGGATGGTGAATCCACTGTGAAACCGTCGTCGTGATTGTGTGACATACATGCACATTGCGTTGATCCTTTCCCGCCGTAACGCTGATGTGGCGATAACGGAATTCCCCATCTCGCCCACACAGCGTTCTGATGCGGTAGCCCCAGCGTTCTCCACGGGTCGCGGTCGACTCCTCGCGCATGATGCGCGAACGGGGCGAGGCAGCGCGTGCATATTAGGTAATAAGAATGATGACGGATATTGCCGCCGCCAGCCTCGCCAATGCTGAATTATACTCAACGCGTATCCAAATGTAAGCGTGTCGAACTACTTTTCTTGCGGATCATCCAACAGCGATCCGACGGCGTGCCGCAGCTTCAGCAGCTCAGGAGCCTTGAGTCCGGGGATCGCCACGTCAGCCCCACGGCAGGTCCCCCAGGCAGCGATAGCCCCCAGCACCGATGTCCAATGTTGTTCAGCCGCCGCCGCAGTCGGCCGCAGCGTCAACGATAAGCCAACATCGTGCCGGACGACATTCATCGCAAGCCAGATGCGCCCCATGGGGTCCGAAGACTCGTAAGCCTCTGCAAGCTCTTCACGTCCGCCCACCCAGGCATTGCCCGTCGCCGACTCATCGCGATCAGCGCCCCACCATCGCTCAACGCCGCGGCAGGTCGCCGCCCCCCCCAGGACACCGGGCGAGACGGCGCCGAGGCCATCGCTCGTGGGATCGAGAATCGCGTGCAGTGCCAATGGGCCCGGCGGCATCGAAGCCACGTCGAGCACAGCATCAACCGATACGCTGCGGTTCGGGTCCAATCGCAATCGACATCCCAGATCAACCGCGGCCTGCCCGCACGACACCGCCTCATCGCCGGCGTCCTGCGTCAGGACGATCAGCACCCTCGTTGCTTCGACATCGTTTGCGAGGCTCACGGGCATCCCCGACAGGTTGGACAACGTGACCCGAACGCGCCATGGCTGCCACGGGCTGCTGCGACGGTACGGCTGAATGTTCAACGCCAGAATGTTTGACGCCGCGTTAGCCGGATGACGCAGCGCGTCCGGAACGATTGCGGCAACGCGCGCGGCGTCAGCGCCGGAACGCTCCGGCGCCACACCCGGCTCCCTCCCGATCGCCACCAACCCGTCGCGCGCCAGCAGCCCGATCAGCGACCCGGGTTCGCGAGCAAAGATCGAAGCCAGTCGTGCGGCGCGCGCTTCGCCCCGTTCCAGCATCGCCAAACCGAGCGCGCAGGCTCCGTCGGAGTCGGCGCATGAAGCAAGCGATCGCCTCGCTTCGTCTGAATGGCCGGCGCGCATCATGCGCCAAGCTTCGAGCCGTCGGCGCGTCGCGTCGTCGACGCCAAGTTTCGCAACGATCGTCGACCATGCGGCGTCGGCGGCGTCGGCGTTTCGATCGACGAGCAATCCCCACCACACAAGATCGACGGCCGCGATCAAGCGAGCATCTCCATCGGCCGCAGTGAATCGGCGCTGCATCGCGGATAGCAACTCGTCTGCGTAGTCGCGCCGCGGCGGTGCGCCGGGCTGCGTCGGCGGTTCGGCCAACTGCATCGCGGCAGCCGTCGACAGCAACGCCAGCACATCGCCGTCGGACGCCGCAAGGCCCGGACCCGCCGCCGCGTCTCGCTCCGCAAGCAGACCGTCGACCACGCGGAACGCGTCGGCCCGTCGACCCGCGCCCCACATCGCTAAGATGCGCTGCTGGGTGACGCGCGTCTGCGCCACGGAGACCAGCCGATTGCTCGACGATGACGCCCGCGCGAGCGACTCACTCGTCGACAGCCAGTCGGTCGCCGCGTCATATCGCCCAAGGTTCAACAGCACCGAGCCGATCAAGGCGTGCGTCGACGCATCGGCCGGGTCGGCCGCGAGCAGTGAAACGAGGGCGGCCATCTCTTCTTCGGCTGTGCCGCCGCGCCGCATCAACAGCGCGAGCGCCTCCGCGGCCGCGGCCTTATTGGTTTCGTCGAGATCGATTGCGCGGGCGAGCCACGGCGCCATGGCCGTGTCGCCTCCCCGCCGCGCGCACAGATGTGCGGCACGCAGCGCCAGACGGCTGCGCAACGCGCCGGTCAACCGCTCGCTACCCGGTCCCTCGGCGAGGTGCTCGAGCATCGTCAGCCGCTGATCTACCGTGTCCTTCTCCGCCAGCATCATGTCGATGAGGCGCAGCTGCATGCGATCGTCCAGGGGCTCCAGACGCAGGTAGCTCGTGATCGCGCGTCGCTGCTCGACGGTGTCGCCCTGCGCTTCGGCCACAAACGCCAGGCGTCGCCAAGCCGCTGACGCTTCCCCGTCCAGCGACACCGCCTGCTCAAGCAGCGCGCGTGCGACGAGGAGCGCGTCGGGTCGTGTCGTGTCGTTGTGCCCATACCGCGCAATGACCCGATCAGCGGCGAGTGTGACCTGATCTGCAAGCGTCGAGCGGGTGACCTGGACGCGTGGCGCCGCCGCTTCCGCCGCGCGGGCTCCGAGGCCGATAATCACCGCCGCAATGATCGCCGCTGTACGCATCACACCCACTCTACCGCAACGCATTCGGTCAGGCCCGCCGAACATTGACGAACGGACCCGCCATGATTACTATTCCCCATCTATTTTGGGCCCGGGCGAAGCACCTCTTAGCAGCGCTTCGCTGTACCCCCTCGGGAGACGCGCGTGGCGAAGACGAAGGCAACCAAAACCGGCAAGAAGACGACCAAGAAGCGGCCAGCCACCAAGGCTGCGGGGAAGTCCTCCAAGAAGAAATCCTCCAAGAAGTCGTCGACGAAGAAGTCTGCTGGCAAGAAGGTTACGACGAAGAAGAAGTCCGCGGCCAAGAGCCCGGCCAAGAAGTCGAAGCCCGCCACGAAGACTGCCAAGACGAGCGCCACGTCGCCCAAGAAGGTCGCCAAGCGGACGACCAAGAAGAAGACCAACGCGGCCAAATCTACCGACGCTGCCCCTAAGACCAAGTCCACTTCGCGTCGCAAGGTCAAGACGCCCCTCAAGGCCAAGGACCTGAACTACTTCGCGCACCTGCTGCTGCTGAAGCGGGCGGAGATCCTTGGCGACATGGATTCGATGCACAAGGAAGCCTTGAACGTCGATTCCGCGAACCTCTCGCACATGCCGCTGCACATGGCCGACATCGGCTCGGACAACTACGAGCAGGAGTTGACGCTGGGCATGCTCGAGGAGGAGCGCAAGCGCCTTGGCGAAATCAACGATGCGTTGATGCGGATCAAGGACCGCACCTACGGCGTGTGCCTTGAGACCGGCGCCCCGATCAACCGCGCCCGCCTGGAAGCCAAGCCCTGGGCGAAGTACTGCATCGAGGCCGCCCGCGCGATGGAACGCAAGGGACGGATGTAATCCGCACGGCTAGCCGTCATGCCTAAAGACGAGACCCCAGAACATCCGCTACCGGCCCACAAGTCCCGGTCGGCGGTCGTCACGTTCGTGGCTGTCTTCACCATCCTGCTCGTCGCCGACCTCGCGCTGAAGGGCTGGTCTTACGCGCACGTCGCTCCCGTGCCCGTCGACCCCGGCGCGGTCAGCCTCGCGATTCGCAACGGCGATCCCCCGCCGATCCCGCCGCACGATAATGTCACGCTGATCCCCAAGGTGATCGCGCTCAAGCTCGTGGCCAACCCCGGCGCGGTGTTCGGCATGATGGCCGGCGCTCGCTGGCTGTTTGTCGGTTTCACCGTGCTCGCCGTGACGTTTGTCGGCTACGTGTTCTGCACCTCGTCGGCTCAGCACCGCCTGATCCACGTCTGCCTGGGCATGATCCTCGCCGGCGCGATCGGCAACCTCTACGACCGGATCGCCTACGGCTTCGTGCGCGACATGTTGTACCTGTTCCCGGACGTCAACTTGCCGTTCGGCTGGTCGTGGGACAACGGCTCGACGGAGTTGTATCCGTGGATCTTCAACCTGGCCGACAGCTACCTGCTCATCGGCATCGGTTCGATTCTCGTGTGGTCGCTGCTGTTTGATCGCAAACCGACGAGCGAAGAAGACACGCCGAAGACAGCGCAGAAATGACACGCCGCATCGGACGCGTCAATCCACCGATCATCCACCAGGCGGTTCGTCTCACTTCGGATCGAGCGTCGTGCCGCCGGGGATGTTGATCACGGTGTAGTACGCCTCGGGGTGCAGCAGTTCCGTGCCGTCCTTCGCCTTGGCGCCGTCGATGTGCAGCTCGTGCACGTACCCGGCGCGCAGGCCGTCGATCACGAGACGAACGGACTTGCCGTCGGCGCCGACCGTGACGGACTTGATCTCATGCTGCTTGACGTCTTCCTCGGGACCGCCGTAGTTGCTGCGAAGTCGGTACGTGTAGCTCGACAGCTTGTACGCCTCCGGCTTCGACATCGCCTCGGCGTCGACGGGCTTGGTGGACGTCAGCTCGAACCCATCGGGCTTGACGTGCATCTCGTGAATCTCGAACGGCATCTTGCCGTTCCACACGATCCGCTGCAGCCCCCACGGCGCGGTGCCCTTCGAGCCCCACCCCGCGTTGGACATGCCGACGAACATCTGCCCGTCATTGCCAAACGCCATCCGCAGCACGCCGCACATCAGCCCCTCACGGAAGCGGAAGCACGCGCCCTGCCAGTGGCCGTCAACCTTTTCGATGAAGCATCGCATCACCCACGCGTGGTGCTGATCGCCGACGAAGATCTGCCCGGCGAACGGGCCGAACTTGCCGCCGGTCTGGTCCCACTTCAGACCGCTGGGGCTCTTGCCCATTTTCTCGTACGGGAACCACAGCGTGGGCAGTTGGAAGTTGGGGATCTTGTTACGCAGGTCCTTCATGAACTCGCCGTTAGGCACGTCCGACGCCTTGGGCTCCTTGAGCGTGCACTCGGGCAGTTCGACGGTGTCCAGGCCGTGCGGGTGACCGTGGAAGGTGCCGGGCACGAGCTGCGACAGCTTCGACGCGTTGCACCACTCACCCTGGTTGTCCGTGTAGAACATGTCGCCCCACGGGCTGTTCTCCACTCCGCAGGGGCTGCGCAAACCGTTGCACATCGCCTCCATCTTGCCGGTCTTCAGATCGATGCGGACGGACCACCCCCGCCACTTCGCCCGCCCGTAGGGCTCGCCGCCGAAGGGCTTGTTGAGCGTCACCCAGAACTTGCCCTCGGGCCCGGGACGCGGGCCGAAGCAGAACTCGTGGTAGTTGCCGCTGATCGCCCAGTCGTCGCAGACCGTCTCGAATATGTCCGCCTGGTCATCGCCGTCGATGTCCTTCATACGGGTCAGCTCGCCGCGCTGCGCGACGTAGATGTAGCCATCGGTGTGCTCCCACAGACCGAGCGGCGTGGCCAGACCGAACGCGTAGCGTTTGAACTTCGCCTGCGACGGGTCGGCCGCCTCACCGTTCTCGACGATGTAGACCTCGCCGCCGCGCGTGCACAGCATGATGCGTCCGTCCTTGAGGTGCAGCAGCCCGCTGACCTCGAGGATCACGCCCTCCGGCGGATCGAACGTGACCAGATGGTAGTAGTCGTCTTCGGACGCCGCCTGCGCCGACGACGTGGCGAGCGTCGTGACGATCAACGACGCGACAAGTGCGATTGCGATGCGCTTCACCATTTGTAATCCACCTCGATAACGGCGTTTTTCTTCGTAGCGGGAATGACCAGTTGCTGCGTGCCACCGACCTCGCGGATCCTCGCGTTGTCCGCTGCCTTCACGACGGTCACGGTCAGCTTGCCGCCGTCGACAACAAACGCGTCGCCGTCCTTCGCGATCTTCTTGCCCTCGGCGACCAGCACGTACAGGCCGGACGGGTCCGACGGCGCGTCAACCGTAAAGCGGCGCATCAGCGTCACACCGCCCTGCTTCAGTTGCGGGATCAGCGCCTCCTCGATGTCGACGCCCTTGAGGTTGTAGTGGAAGATCGGGCGACGCTCCTTGTCGAGCCGGTAGCCCTTGAAGTCGCCGCCGACGTTGCGTTCCTTCTTGATGTCGGGGTTCGGCCAAGGCTGATCCTCCGACTCGAGGAACGCGATCGCCGGACCGTTGGGCATGTCCATGACGTCGGTGCCGAGCGGTTTGCCAAACCCACCCGAACGACCGGTCCACGTGTTCGACGGGTCCCAGAATCGGCCTCGCCAGATCTCCGCGAGCCTTACGACGTTTGCGTCGAACGCGATGTTCACCTTCTCGGGGTAGCCGACAACGATGCCGCGAGGCGACGCGCCGTCGACAAACGTGCGGTACATCACCGGCACGTCAAGCGGCACGAGTTCATTGTTCTTGGCCGACATCGCGCTGAAACCGGCCGGCAGCGGCATCGACTTGCCCAGCGACAGGTAGTTCCAGATCGCCTCCTGCTGCTTGCCCGCGTCGCCGCCCAGCACGTCGGGGAAGATCGACGCGCCGGCCCAGAAGCCCGGCATGCGCGTGCCCGGCTTGACCTCCACCGGATTTGCCAGCCAGCGCTTGAACCACCCGGGATTCAGGCGATCGTGCACCGTCGCCAGATCGATTCCCGGAATGCCGATCGACGTCTGGCCCGCGACGTTGTGGCAGTTGATGCAACCCAGGCCCGACTTGCTCGGCGAGGGTGACACGCCAACGAGACGACGCCCCGCGGCGACGGACTTCTGATCAAACTCGGGCTTCGTGTCGTCGCCCGGCTTGAAGTCCGCGGCGACCAGCGTGTCGACCAACGCCGACGCGGCCTCCCTCGGGAACGTCGGCATTCGCGTGGCCATGTACTCGCGCACATGCAGTTCACCGTTGAATACGATCTTCTCGATCGCGTCGGCGCGGAGCTTCGAGCCCACGCCGGTCAGCGTCGGCGGGATGCGGCCCTCGTCGCCGAGGTCGATCTTGATGGTGGTGTCGAACAGCTTCTCGCGCACCTCGCCGGGCCCGCCCACGCCGTCACGGTTGTGGCACCCGATGCAGTTGAAGGTCGCCAGCGTGTACAGCGCCGCGTCGTGCGGACCGCGCTTCTGATTCAGCTTCGCCCGCGCCGCGAGCGCCGCCTTGATGTCCGCCTTCTGATCGTCGCTGAAGCCGTACTTCGGCACCGCCTTGCGGATCTTGTCGCCGAGGCATCCCTCGGCGTTGTCGACGTTGAGGTCGGCGAACGCAGGGGCCTTGCGTGCGAACGGCGGCGCGGGCGCGGCGCTGGCCTGCTGGCCCTGGCTGTGACACTGCACGCACTTGAGCATCGTGAACATCCGCTCGCCCATCTGCGCCTTCTGCGCGTCGACGGCGAAGTCCGGCTCGCTGTTCAGCGGCAGCATCGGCGTGCCGCCCTCGGCGCTGAGCACGCCCGTCGGGATCGCCGACTTCTTCTTGATGCCCGGTCCGCGCCAGTGGACGTCGAACTGCTCCTGGCCGCCGACCTCCCAGTACGTCACGGTCAGCGGATAGTCACCCGCGTCCAGCTCGATGTCGCCGTGCACCTCGCTGTACGGCTTGGCGCCCCAGTTCTTCACGACCTGCTTGTCGCCGATGAACAACTCAGAGCCGTCGTCGCTGCCCGTCCAGAACGTGTACTTGCCCGGCTTCTCGATGTGCAGCGTGCCGGTGTAGCGATACGCGAAGTTGTCGCCACGGTGCTTGTTGCCGGACGGGTTGAGCGTGAAGTCCGGCGCGACGCCGGTGACCTTCGGCTTCATCTTGCTCCAGTCCGGTGCGTTGGCGCTCATGCCGTCTTCGTAGTATTCCCACGCCATCCCGGGCTGCTTGGACGGCTTGCCCGCCTTGTTCTGCGGATTGTCGAGCTGGTCACGCAACAGGTAAGCCGCGAGGTTCGCAGCCTCGTCGCGCCCCAACCGGAAGCTCGGCATGCGTCCGCCCGGTCGGATCGCCGCCGGGTCCATCAGGAACTTCGTCAGCTCGGCGAGCGTCGTCTTCTCCGCGAGGTTCGCCAGCGGCACGGATGGCACCTTCGTCTTGTTGGCGTCGGCCGCCGGAGCGTGACACGCGATGCAGCCGAGCGAGTGGAACAGCTTCTCGCCGCTCGACACCATCGAGCTGTTGGCCGACGACTCGTCGAGCTTGATCGGCCCGCCGCGCGACACGAGGTAGTTCACGAGGAAGTCGACGGCGCCGTCGCGCGACTTGGCTTCCGAGGCATGGAAGATGTCGGGCATCGTTGCGCCGGGTTTCACGCCGTGCGGGTCCGTGAGGTACTTGCGCAGGTACTGCGGCGTGAGGCGCGCGCCGGCGTTGGACAGGTCCGGCGCGGGCTTCGTGCCGATCCGCGCCGCGACCGCGTCGGACGCGGTATGGCACGACAGGCAGTTCAGCTCGCTGATCAGCAGCTCGCCGCGCATGACCGCGTCGGACTTGCCCGACGCCTTGAGTTGTTCGTAGCCCGGCACCACCGGGGACGCCGCCGCGTGGCCTGACCACAGCGAACCGGCGACGACCGCGGTACAGAACATCACTACCGTCATTCGTGTCATGGTGTGTCTCGTTGGATTTTGAAAACCCGTGTCCGCCGTGCCCGACGGACGTGCATCGACTACGTATTGGCACAGCCTAGCTGTGAGTTACAACCCAGTCAAAACTTCGCGACGAAGTCTCGACGCGCACGCACTGAGCGCGCATCGCTGCTCTCAATGCTTAGTTCCAAATAGTCGGAGTCAGCGAAGTTCAACGCCGATCCGCGCGCGTTTGTCGATATGCACAGTGCGCCTGTGATGACTAATACGCGCGCAGACACGGACGGGCCCGACGTGACGCGCCCCCGGGGCACGCACACCATCGAGACCCGTCCGCGGCCAAGGGACGCAACACGAGCCATCACGCGTCAGGCGACGCGTCAATCAAACGGATCGAGGCTGCCCGCCCCGCCGCCGTTGCCCGTGATCGGCAGCAGCACGACATCGGTCTTGCGGTTCGCTTCGTTGATCGCGGCGTTCGAGAGTGTTGGCGGCGCGGCCGCTTCCGTCATCGGGTCCGGATTCACGTCGAGCGCCATCGCGTTGTCGTACGACGGTCCCTGGAACGGATCGTTGGTGAAGCTGACGTGACTGTCGCCGAACAGGAAGTTCTGGCCCTCGCCCTCTGAGTGGTTCTGGCTGTTCTCGCCGTACTGAAGGTCCTCGACATCCCACGTGCCGGCCCTGATGCGCGTGTGAGGCGCCGCCTTGTCGACCGGGCCCGCGTCGTTCGCGTTGTTGTCGTCGCTCATCAGAATCCACGCGGGATCGACGTCGGCGTTCCACTGTTTGCCCGCGATGCCATCGTGCATGTTCATCACGGAATAGCTCAGCGCCTTCGCCCCGCCGAAATCAAACGTCTTCTCGAGTATCACGGGCTCCTCTGTGAACGCGCCGCGTGTGACGACCGTCAGCGGGTCCGGCTCAGAATCCTTGTCCGATTCACAGACAAAGCTCTTCGTTCCGCACGAACCATCCTGAACCAACATCCAGAGGCTCGCCGTAACGTTGTTCTCGAGCACCGCCCCGTCACCGGTCAGTCGATTGCCCTCGGCGAATCCGATCGCCGCGCCCTCGGGATCACTCGCGCCCGCTCGCGGAAACTTGTCCTTGTTGGTCGTAGAGTACGTGTACATCGCCTTGTAGATGCCGGCGAGGTTCGACGAGCAGATCGTACGACTGGATCCGTGGTCGGATCGGCTCAACGACGGCAATAGGAAGCCCACAAGAACCGCGATTACGAACAGCACAACGATGACCTCGAGCAGCGAGATGCCTCGATGTCGAGCGTGACTCATGCGACGGACGCGCTGCGGATGCGGATTGACCATGTCGGTCCCCCTTCTGGGCTCGGCCCAAGTGTTCTGATAGGTGATATGCGTCGGGCGAGCGTCACGTTGAATGTGATCGCGCAGAATTGAGAACTGTCGGTTGGCACGACGTAGACCACGTAGCCGCGAGCGCCTTCAGAGCTCAGCCTGGAGTTCGAGCAGCGTGATCTCCGCGGGACACTGGATGCGAACCGGAAACCACGAGCCGACGCCCGAAGAGACGAACAGCCGTGAGTCGCCGCGTGCGTAGAGTCCGCGTGTGTAGCGGAACGCGAGGTTACCCAGGCCGATGGAGCCCTTCTTGCCGTGGTTGTTGGAGAGGATGAGTTGCCCGCCGTGCGTGTGCCCGGAGAGCGTGAGGCCGATGCCGAGCTCCTGCGCGGCATCGAACGCGTGCGGGTGATGCGCGAGCAGGATGCGCAGGTCGGCCTGCTGCGGCATGGCGCGACATGTATGTTGAACGAGGCGTTGCAGATCAGCGGGTTTGTCCGCCCAATCGATACCGCCGAGCGCGATGGCGTGATCGCGGAACGCCAGGCGGTGGCCCTCATTCATCAGCAGGTTGAGCCCCGCGGATTTGAAGGCCCGACAGACCTCGGCGCCGTCGTCGAGGTAGTCGTGGTTGCCGAGCACAAACCACGCTCCCAGCGGGGCTTCGAGTTTCGACATCGCGTCGACCACCGCGGGAAGATACGCGTTGGAAAAGTCGACGAAGTCGCCCGTCACGGCAATAAGATCGCCCCCCAATTCGTTAGCTGATTCGACGATGTGTGGCAGATGGTCCGGCGTGATCAACTCGCCCACGTGCGGGTCGGACAGATGGGTAATCGTCATCCCGCATAATGCGTCAGGAAGCTTAGGAAGCGTAACCACACGCCCGTTAACGTCAAAGTCTTTACCGGGGCGAGGACGTGCGACCCGACCACCGGTCAGTCGCACCGCCCCACGCGTGAAGATGGCGTGGCGGATCGCGGCTCGACGGCGTTTACGACGATGTTCGCGATCCACGGCGGCTCCAAAAATTTTGTACGTACTCGAACAATCTGGGCATCTAGTACGTATTGTAGGATAGATGGTGTGAGGATCGGGCGACAGTGACGCGCATTCCAGTCGCCTGCACGCCATAAATGCTTGGGGAAACCGGAATTCCGGGTCCTGCTAAGGCGGTTTCCCCTGAATATTTTGTTTTTTTCACCGCGCCCCGCGCCTGACCGCAGGAGTCTGTTGGTATGGTCGAAGACGTCAATGGCCTGGCATTGAAGAAAGGCGACATCGTCGCCCCGATCAATGGTGACTTCAAGGGCAAAGTTTGCTCGATCCGTAACGAGGAAGGCATGGGATTCGTCTGTATCCGTGCCTCGCACCGCCCCTACAGCAAGGGTGTGTGGTACGCCTCGGAACACGTGCAACGCCTGCAGATCGGCAAGATTCGCCCGCGTCGCCGCAACGCCGCCAAGACGACCAGCAAGAACTGACGCGGATTGCCCCTACCACCGACGCGACCTGACGTTAGCCGACGTCGGTATCTGTATCTCCCTCCCAAATCCCGGCGTGTCCGTCGCTTGCCTTCACACGCATATCATGGTGTGATACCCCGCCATGGCTGCCGTTAAAGATCCCGAAGAAGTACGCATGAGTCTCGGGGACCACCTCGAGGAGCTGCGCTATCGCTTGATCCTCGGGTTGATCGGCCCGGTGGCTATCGCGCTGGCATTGTTGGCCGTCGGCAACCAGCTGATCATCTTCCTCTGCCAGCCGCTATTCGCCGCGCAGGTGGCTGCAAAGCTCCCGCCGCAGGTCATCATCACCGACGCCCAGACGGCGTTCATGGTCTACATGAAGATCGCCTTCATCGGTGGCATCGTGCTCGGCCTGCCGTGGCTGATGTGGCAGTTGTGGATGTTCGTGGCGCCGGGGCTGTATCCGTCGGAACGGAAGCTGGTCACGCGGCTGGCGCCGTTCAGCGCCGTGCTGACGTTCCTCGGCCTGTCGTTCATGTACTACGTGATGCTGCCGTTCACGCTGTGGTTCTTCATCAGCTTTACGACGGGCTGGTTCCAGATCAACGAGAACGACCTGAAGCCGACATGGGTGCAGGAGACGCTCGTTCAGGGCACGGAGAAGCCGCCGGAAGGCCATGTCGACCAGAAGCCGCTGAACCTGCCGCAGCGTTGGGAGGACCCCGCGAAGCCCAATCCGGGCGATGCGTGGTTCAAGCTGCCCGAGGGCGAGATCCGCGTATTCGACGGCAAAGACCTGCACAAGGTGAGCCTCACGAAATCGCAATCGATGATCACGCCGCTGTTCGAGCTCGGCGCCTACATCAGCATGGTGATGACGCTGGCGCTGGCCAACGCGGTGGCGTTCCAGCTGCCGCTGGTGATGCTGATCCTGGGGTGGATCGGCCTCATCACCCATGAACAGGCGGCCGCGGTGCGTAAGTACGCGTTCTTCGGCTGCTTCGTGATCGGAGCCGTCCTCACCCCCGCGGACCCCGGCTCGATGTTCGCCCTCGCGTTGCCGCTGTACGCCCTCTACGAACTCGGCATCCTGCTCATCCGGATGGTCGGCAAGCGCCACAGCGAATGGGATGACGACGACGACGACGATGATGATGACGAAGACGAGGACGAAGAAGACGACGCGGATCAAACGCTCCCGGCGACCACGTGATCGCGCCGCGCCTTAGTCGCATTTCCGTCAACGACTGACATCGCGCTCTTGCGATTCTGACGCCATGACCGATTCACAACCCACTGACATCGACGTCGCCATGATGCGCAAGGCGCTCACGATGGCGCAGCGCGCGTGGGACATGGGCGAGGTGCCGATCGGCGCGATCGTGTACCGCGGCGACGAGGTGATCGCCGAGGCGCACAACACCCGTGAGTCTGACGCGGACCCGACGGGACACGCCGAACTGCTGGCGATTCGCGCCGCGGCGCGTGCGATCGGCGACTGGCGATTGAACGATTGTTCGCTGGCCGTCACGCTCGAACCGTGCCCGATGTGCGCCGGTGCGATCGTCAACGCGCGTGTCGGGCGCGTAATCTACGGCGCGACGGACCCGAAGGCCGGGGCCGTCGAAACGCTCTATCGGCTCTGTGACGACGACCGCCTCAATCACCGGGCGGTCCTGCTGCCTGGCGTGATGGCGGAGGAGTGCGGTCGGATGCTGCGCGACTTCTTCGAGGAGCGTCGTCGCGCCAAGCGCGGCGATTGACGGGCGATCACGCGTCCTTGCTCGAGACGTCGGCCGCCGCGGCGTCGGCCTTGTCGCCCCACCACGACCACGACTTGAGCCGCTTGCGTGCGATGTTGCGGTTGCGCAGCTCGAGCACGGCGGGCATGACGATCAGGCACGCGATGAGCGTCATCGCGATGCCGACGGTCAGCACGAACCCCAGCGACTGGATGCCGCGATGCCGCGCGGTCATCATCAGCGCGAAGCCGATGAGGGTGGTGGCGCTGGTCAGCACGACGCCCTTGCCGGTGCCCGCCGCAAGGCCCGCGGGGCGATCGCGCCGGTCCTGCTGGTAGCGGTGCAGCATGTGCACGCCGCAATCGACGCCGATGCCGAACAGCAGCGGCAGCACGATGATGTTCGCCGGGTTGATCGGCACGCCGACCAGCCACAGCGCCGCGAACGTCGTGACGAACCCGATGCTCACCGGCAGCAGGCTCAGCGCCGCGTCGACGAACGACCGGAAGTCGATCAGCACGATGACGAACACCGCCAGCAGCGCCATCCATCCCGCCTTGATGTAGCTGCGCTGGATGAGCAGGCCCGACTCGTAGATCTGAACCGGCGTGCCGGTCACGTTGGGATCGACGCTGCGCATCTGCTCGATGAACGGCTTGAGCTTCACCGGGTCCCACACGTTCTCGCGCGGGTAAGGCTTGACCAGGTAGACGCCGCGGTCGACGCCCTCGCCGAGCTGGGCACGCAGCGGCGGCGGCAGCTGATCGGGCGTCAGCTCGTCGACCTGCAGCGCGCCGTTGATGCGTCGACGCATGCCGTCCTGCCAGCGGACCAGCGCCTCGTGCATCGCTTTCATCCGCTCGTCGGCGTGCGCCGCGAAGTCGTCGCTGCCGAGCTTGTCGAGCGTGCGGGCCAGCACCGTCTGCAGCGCGACGAGCGTGTCATGCATCTTCGTGTCCTGCGCCACATCCGGTCGCTGCAGCGCCGCGCCGAGCCCGAGCATCGCGCCACGCAGCCGCTGGCCGAGTTCGCTCGCGGAGGTCGGCGCGTGACCGGCCGCGGCGTCCGTCGTCAGCAGGTCGCCGAGCTGATTGCGCAGCTCGCGGATCCGCTCGATCTTTTTCGTCTCGTCTTCCGGAAACAGCAGCCCCGCCCCGCCGACGCCCGCCACGGCCGGCAACGCCCGCGCCTCCTCCGTCATCTCGCGCGCCTCGGCGCGGCTGCGCGCCACCATCGCCCCGTACCACAGCGCCGAGTTGCTGTGCGCCTGCATGCGGTCCTGCCACACCACCGACTCCATGCCTTCCGGTAGCAGGTCCGTCAGGTCGTTGTCGTATCGCACCATCGGGATCGTGAGGGTGCTGAGCACCGCGACGATGATCGCGCCGACGATCGTCAGCCAGGGGTGTCGCACGAACGGCATCAGCCACTTGAACGCGTAGAGGTCGAAGCGGCGCTGCGCGACGGGTTTGACGTACGCGTGCTGCACGTGCGCCACGCGCATCAGCGCGGGCAGCACGCCGAGCATGCTCACCAGGCACAGCATCACGCCGACGCCCGCGATCAGGCCCATCTCCGCCATGCCCGTGAACTGCGTCAGCAGCGTCGTGCCGAACGCCAGGCCCGTCGTCACCGCACCGGTGATGATGCCCGGCCCGGTCTTCTGCAACGCGTCGACCATCGCGTCGGTCATGCCGTCCAGCGTGTCGGGGAAGTCGTGACGCACCTGCTCGAAGCGGCTGAGCAGGTGGATGCCGAAGTCGATGCCGAGACCGAGCAGGATGACGGTGAACACCACGCTGAGCACCTGCAGGTGACCGATCGCGATCGTCACGAACCCGTAGCTCCACGCCACGGCGATCATCAGCGACAGCACCGCCAGTGTCGGGAGACGCCAGCCGTGGTACGCCCAGATCAGCAGCAGCGCGATCGCGATCACGGCGATAATCGAACAGCGTGTCGAATCGCTCATGGCGATCTTGGTTTCGTCCGCCTCCATCACCGGCACACCCGTCAGGCCCGCGTCGATGCCCGGCATCTCGGCGCGAGCCTCGCTCAGCAGGCGGCGGCAGGAGTCGACCGCGGGCGTGTAGGGGTTCATGTCCGTGGTCGACAGGGCCGGGTGTACGTCGATGAACAGCAGCTTGCCGTCCTCGCTGGTGAGGTATCGCCAGGTCTCCGTGCCCTCGAGGCCGATGCGTTCGATCTCCGCGAGGTCAAGCTTGCCGTCGACGCCGCGCTCGATGCCCTGCATGAGGTGTTCGAGCAGTATCAGTTCGTGCAGCGCCTGCTCTCGGCTGACGCTCTGCCCGGGCTGATTGAGCCCGCGTGCGATCGTCTCGATCAGGTCCGCCGCGGAGGTCGCGCCGAGCATCGAACGCGACGCGGCGAGCTCGGCCATCTTCGCCTCGAACTCGTCGTACGGCAGCAGCCGCACCAGCGCCGCTGACGCCTCGCGTGGGTCGAATCCCCACACCGCGCGCTGCACGTGCGGATCCGCGTCGAGCCGCTTGGCCAGCGTGTCGATGAACGCCTCGGCGCGTTGCTGACCATCGGCGCCGTCCGGCACCGCCACGACGACACCGATCGAGTCGAACGGCTCGAGCTCTTCGCGGTAATGGATGAACCGCTTGTTCCACTCCAGTTCCGGATCGATCAGCGCGTTGCGCTGCGACTGAAACGTCAGTCTCGTGGCGGACAGGATCAGCGCGGCCACCGCGAGCAGCAACGCCAGCGCCAACACCCGCCACGGATGGGTACACAGGTACCTCGCCCACCAGCCCAGCAGTTGTTCGCGTGAGTTGTCCATCATCGTTTCGATCGCACGCCGCGCGTGCGTCCGTCGCTCTGCCTCGTCCCTTCGTCGACGCGCGGGCACACCCGGCGCGTGACGATCAGTCTACTACGAGAATATCCGCACACCGGATCGCTCCGCACGGGCGATCGACCACGATCGCCGGCCACGCCGCCCCGGGGCCGCACAGCATGACCGGTTCGTCATCGCCGACCACGAACGTGTCCTCGCACTTCGTGCCCGTGATCGTCGGGTTCCACGCGAACGCCTGCCGCGGTGCGACCGGCGTGTCGATCGACGGGTTGACGATCAGGTCACGCGGGGTGTACCCCGTCGGGCCTCCCTGATGATGATACCGCCATTCGTCGCCGAACCCCTGCCGCTCATACTCCGCGACGATGTCCGCCAGCACCGCGTTCATCGGTCGACCGACGCGGGTCGCGTCGATCGCCGTGGCGTTCACCTCGCAGACGGCACGATGGCGGGCGGCGATCTGGTCGTCCAGCTTGCCGAGACACACCAGCCGCGACACCGCCGTGAACAGCCCCTGCCGCTCGGCAACCGCGACCACCAGCGCCCGCTGACGCACCTTGCGATCGGTCATCACCGGGTGACGCCGCGTGTCGATCCGCTCGTCCGCCCCGACCAGGCACACCGCCACGCGGAAGCCCTGCTCGTTGAACGCATACTGCACCATCGCCGCGATCGACTGCTCGGTTACGCCGGGCCGGATCTGGCGGGCGATCGCCTCGACCGTCGCCGCGGCCACGGGGCCGTCCTCACGGTACCGCTCGACCTCGGCGTCCGTCAGCTCGGCACGGGCGGCGTCGATGTCCGCGGAGATATCAATCCCGCCGGGTCCCATATCTACGCCGATCGCCTCGCCGCCCGAGACTTTCCGGACCATGGCTGCCGCGCCGTCTGCGTCCCACCAGTCGTGCGCCGCTACGTCGATCGGCAGGTCGCCGATCTCCTCCTCGGCCAGCCGCGCCGCCTCGATGTTGTTCGACACGAGTTGAACGCCGCCCGGCGTCACCACGATCGCCGCCACACCCGACGCCTGCGCCTGATTGACGAAACCGCGGCCTCCCGCGGTGATCCACGCGAAATTCGCCCGGCTGCGCAGCACCGCCGCGTCGAGCCGACGCCGCGTCAGCAGCGCCCGCAGACGACCGATCTTGATACCCAGTTCTTCGCGTGAATCCATCGTCACTCCAGCGACCGCACCGCGTCCCGCACGCCAGTCGGTATGACAGCGAACCGGCGCCGCGGCGTCAACCCGACACGCCCACGGCAAGGTCCGCGCGGATTATACGCTCAAGCGGCGCATGCCCCTTTGCCGATGCCTTGGGTGCCGGAGCGTGTTCGGCGGAAAGAAGGCGACCATGAGCAAGCACGATCTGATCTACCACATCCGCGAGCACAACCCCTCCGCCGCCGCCGAGTTCCTCAACGCCTTCGACGAGCCCGCGCTGGAGCGGTACCTCACACACCTGCAATTCACGACGCGACCGCGCAGCGGCGACCTCTGGGTCCGCAACGCCGAGACGCCCGCCGTCGTCACACGCGGCCGACACAAGCATGTCGTGCACGCATAAACAGACAAGATTCCTGTAGCTTCCGCCCCAACGTGGAATGAATCTTGATGGGAGATACAGTTGAACGTCGACCCGAAACGGTCGGCGTTCCTTTTTTGCGCCCGTGACGCGTATCACTTGACCGACACAAACTGCACCGCATCAACAATCACGTAGCCGTCCGTGCCCGCGTTTGAAATCTCCACCACCGCGGGCTTATCGCCGTCGAACTCGTACTTGCCGACGCTCACCGCGACCTTGTCCAGCGTCGGATCGTTACGCTCGTTGATCTGCACCGTCGCCGATCCCCCGGCGTGGATCACCGTCACCGGGACATTCGTCGCGCGGTTGGGGTTCGGCGAGTAGATCACACGGACGTCGTACCGCCCCGCCTTCAGCTTCGACTCGAACCGCGCCGTCGACTTGCCCTTGTTGGCGTTGCCGTCGTGGTGATAGCCCGACTCGACGAACGGCCCCTGCGACGTGCTCAGTTCCCAACTGCCCGTCAGCTTCGCTTCGGCCTCGTCGACCACCACGCCGTCCAGCTTCTTGGCGGAGAGCCCTTTCGCGCCGCCGCCACCGGCAGCGGCGCTGCGGCCACCGGCGTACTCCAGCACCTGCCCGTCCGCCTTCAGCCGCTCGCTCAGCTTGTCGTACGGCAGGTCCTGCACCGCCACGCCCGCGTCGATCGACATGCACGACGCCGTCGCCGCGCTCTGACCGAGAATCATGAACACCGGCTCCATGCGGATCGAGCCGAAGGCGATGTGCGTCGTCGACACCGCGCACGGCACAAGCAGGTTCGTGCACTCGCTCTTCTTCGGGCGGATCGCGCCGTAGTCGATCGGGTACGGCGCCCCCGGGTTGACCTGCACGTCGCCCTCGTTGCGCACGAAGCCGTTCTCGTCGACGTAGCGCTGCACGTTGTGCGAGTCCATGTTGTACGACCCCATGCCGATCGAGTGCTCCGTGGGGATCTTGTGCTTGAGGTGGTTCTCGTTGACCACCAGATCGCCGATCATCCGCCGCGCCTCGCGCACGTAGATCTGGTGCGGCCAGTTGCCGTTGTCGGTGAACTCGTCCTTCGCCAGGCCCCACGCGCCGTACCAGTCGCGCACGTCCTGCGGCACACGCGGGTCGTTCGACAGGAAGTAGCAGTAGCCCTGCTGATACGTGCGGTGCTCCGCGATGATCTCCGCGCGACGCTCGTACGACGCCTCGGGGTAGTCGTAGTTCATGCCGATGTTGTCCGTCGAGAACGACCCGTGATTGTTCGTGTCGGTCTTGCCGTTGGGGATCATGTCGAACTTGCCCTTGATGTGCCGCGACCCGGCAAGCAGGTCACGCAGCAGCAGTTCGTACTGGGCGGGGTCGTAGCCGTCGGGCTTCGGGAACGGCACGCGGTTTTCCGGCACGCGTGTGAGGCACATGCGGAAGCAGTACGCCTGGACGCGCTTGTCGCCGGCGTTCTGCTCGCCGGGCGGGTCGGGCGAGACGCGCGGCAGCAGGCCGCTCGACGGATCGCCGGGCGTCTTGTACGCGCTGATGTCGTGCAGGAACTGATGCGACTTGTGGCCCTTCTGCACGCCGTTGAGCGTCTCGTCGAACTTCGCGTTCGGCTCGCGCCCGACCGTGTAGCTGCACCCCGCGGCCGCCATCAGGTCGCCCTCGTACGTCGCGTCGATGAACTGCTTGCCGCGGTACGTCTTGCCGCTGAGCATCGTGATGGACTGTATGCGGCCGTCCTTCATCTCCACGCCCTTGCCGGGCCGACGGTCGAGCCACTCATCGCGGACGACGGTGATCTTGTTGTCGCGGATCAGGTCCTCGAACACCTGCTCGGCGATGTGCGGCTCGAACACCCACATCGATCGCCCGTTGCCGTCCATCGCCGGCGTGCCCTGACCGCGGTTGCCGTACGCGTTGCGGTCCTGCCACTTCCACGTCTCCGGCTTGTCGTAGTAGTTGTAGACGCGCTTGTAGAACTCGAGCGACACGCCGCCGATCACGGACTTGTTGCCGCTGTCGGTCCACCCCAGGCCGCCCGCGCTGAGTCCGCCGAGGTGCTTGTCGGGGCCGACGAGGATGACGCTCTTGTCCATCCGCTTGGCCTGCACGGCCGCGGCGACGCCCGCGCTCGTCGGGCCGTAGATCACCACGTCGTACTCGCCCGCGTCGGCCGCCTCCGCTTCGTGCGACACCGACCCGATCGCCACGACCGCCGCGACCATCACCATCCGCATCCAACGTGCCATATTGAGATCTCCATTCGCGACGCCTTCGGCGCGTCGTTCTGTTTAGTGTACGTCAGTCATCGTCGTGCTGTTTGCCCGACGCGTGCCGCACCGCCAGCGATCCCGTCAGGGAG
Source organism: Phycisphaera sp. (assembly GCA_016125285.1). Classification (GTDB taxonomy): domain Bacteria; phylum Planctomycetota; class Phycisphaerae; order Phycisphaerales; family Zrk34; genus RI-212. The sequence continues at coordinate 92,987 of WGMA01000037.1, read as the reverse complement.
TCGCGTTGATCCAACTCAGCGACTCGAACGCGGGTTGTGGTCCCTGCCAGTTCGCGCCGTACATGTCGTCGCCCTTGTGCTTGTCGTCCTCGTATCGGCCCATCAGACCGAGCTCGTCGATCTCCGCCCACGACTCCAGCGGCTTGCCGTACTTCGCGTCGATGAAGTCACTCGGCTTCAGATCGATCGCGCGCGTCGCGCCCCCGCCCACCTTCGCGACGGCGACATACGTGCGGCTCGGTCCGCGGTAGCCGCGCCACGTGTTTTCGTTGAGCACGACGACGAGTTCGTTGTCGCGCTCGCTGCGCAGCGTGATGCGGAGCGTCGCGCCGTCGGGCCCGCGCCACAGCGGGTCGGTCACCTTGCGTGTCCAGTGCTGCCAGTAATGCGGGTTGTCGCCGTTGAGCGTGTACCAGTCGCGCCAGCCGGTGCGGAAGTCCTCCAGCATATCGGGGCGCACGGCGGTCGTCTTTACGCCGGCCGCGGCCAGTTGATCCGGCAACGCGGTCTGCATCACCGAACTCATCGCCAGCTTGTCGGTGGTCTCGCCACGGTAGAGCGTCTCGGGCTTGTCGAGCTTGTAGTAGACGCTCGCATAGGCGTACAGCGGCCGCTCGAGGCTGCTGATCGGCAACTTCGCCTCGAACGTACCGATGCCCCCCGCCACGCTCGCTGACCGCCAGAACCGCGCCTGCGGATCGGGATCGATCGAGTAGTAGACCTCGACGAAATCCGGATTGCGCGTCGGGTCCGGCCGAACGACGAGGCGCGGCACGCCGTCCTTCGCGTCGAGTTCGAGCGACGCGCCCGGTGTGGCCGGCAGCGCGGGGCCACCCTTGAGATGCTGATCGATCCACAACGGACGCGTGACCGCGAACGGCGCGGTGAAGCGGTGGTTGAGGTGCGGCGCAACGCTGTAGCGAACGTCGTCACGTGGAACGAGGGCGCCGGTGCGGTACATGTCGTCCATCTGGCCGTGGAAATCGTTAGCGCCGGTGAGCCAGAGGATCGGCGCGTGGATGTGCGGCGCGTAGAGCGCGAACGCCATCGTCGCGCGGTAGAGGTCGACACGCTTGCCGAGCCACTGCGGACGCTGACCGGCCGGCAGCAGGTCGCGCGTGTACGACCGGAAGCCCGTGCCGCCGACGGACGGCGCCGCGACCTTCACACGCCTGTCGGTGCCCGCGATGTAGACCGTGAGGTTGCCGCCCATCGAGTGTCCGTACACGCCGAGCCGATCCGGGTCGACCTCCGGGCGCTGCTCGAGGAACGTCAGCCCGCGACGCCCGGCGAGCGTGAGCAGGTACCAGTTGTTGTTGCGCGCCGATACGCCGCGATCGACGTAGCGCTCGCCCTGGTCGAAGTTGATGTAGCCCGGCACGTTGGTCTGCGTCGGGTCGACGGCGCCCCAGTCGGTGTTCGGCTCGCCTTCCTTCTGGTCTTCCATCTCGCGGCCGCCCCAGTTCACCGACAGGCACGCGTAGCCACGGTTGGCGTAGTAGAGCACCTCGTCCCGGAACGCGCGCTGGCCCCCGCCGTGCATGTGCACGAGGCCGGGCACGCGGCCGTTCGCCGACGCGCCGCGCGGATAACCGTAATACCCCGCCACGCGCGACACCTTGCCCTTGAACGTGCCGACGGTGAACACGACGTAGTTCATCTCCACGCCCTGCTCTTCCCAGCCGCGCACGATCTGTACGTCGAGCGGGTCGCGCCGCGGATCGACGTCGGCCCACAGCGCGTCGAAGGTCTGCGGGAAGGCGGCGTCGTCGGCGAGCGCGGGGCGCGTTGCGGGGCAACACAGCAGCGTCATCACACAAGCAACAGTCAGGCCGGATCGCATAACATCGCTCCAATGCCGCCGCGGCGTGCGGCGCGTGTGACCCAGCATAGGCGGCCTACTCGGCGGGGAGAAACTGCACCGCGTCGACGATCACGTAGCCATCGGTGTCCTTGTTCGAGATCACCACCGTCGCGTCACCACCGAACGCGAACACGCCGAGCGATGCGAACGCGCCGTCGATCTTCGGCGCCTGCCGCTCGTTGAGCAGCACGGTCCTTTCTCCGCCGTCGTAGCGGACCGTCACGGGCACGTTCGTCGCGCGATTCGGGTTGACCGGGTACGCCACACGCACCTCGTACCGGCCGGGCTTCAGCTTCGCGGTGTACGTCGCGGTCTTCTCGCCCTTCGCCTTGTTGTCGTCGTGGTGATACGTCGGCCCGACACGCGGCGAGGTCACGGCGCCTTCCACCCAGTCGCCGGTGAGCCTGGCGTCGGAGTTGTCGACGACCACGCCGGGCAGCTTCTTCGCGTCGAGCGTCCCGGGCCCGCCGCCGGCACGCGCGACCGGGCCTGTGTAATCGATGATCTGCTTGTCGGCGATCAACCGCTCGCGGAGCTTCGAGTAGTCCACCGCCTGCACGTCGACGCTGTCGTCGATGGCGAAGCACGACGCGGTCGCGGCGGACTGGCTGAGGATCATGAACACGGGCTCCATGCGGATCGAGCCGAACGCGATGTGCGTCGACGACAGCGCCATCGGCACCAGCAGATTCGTACACTCGCCGCGCTTCGGCGTGATCGCCCGGTACGCGACGCGGTACGGCCGCACGCCGATCTCCACGTTACCTTCGTTGGCCACGTGTCCGTCGACCACGCCCATCTGACAGTGGTGCGAGTCCATGTTGTACGACGCCAGGCCGATCGAATCGTCCGGCACCACCGTGCTCTGACAGTTGTGCTGCGTCATGACGTAGTCGCCGACCATGCGTCGGCCCTCGCGGATGTAAAGCTGATGCGTCCAACCGCCGGTGCCCTGGTACTCATCGCTGGGCAGGCCGTACTGATTGAACTTGTCGCGCCACTCCTGCGGGATGCGCGGCGAGTGGGTCAGAAAATACATCACGCCGATCTGGTAGTTGGCGTGGTCCTGGAAGATCTGCTCGCGTGTCTTCCAGTCGCCGTCGGGCCAGCCGTAGTTGCCGCCGACGAAGTCGATGAAGTACGCCCCGCCGAACAGGTGATGGTTGTTGGTGTCGATGGACCAGCCGGGACGCGGGTTCGCGCCGGACTCGAACAGGCGTGCGAGCAGTTCGTACTGCCGCTCGTCGTAGACGTTGGGCTTGGGGAACGGCAGCTTGTCGTCGCCCTTGACCAGACGCATGCGGAAGCAGAACGCCTGGATCGCCTTGTCGCCCTCGCCCGGCGTGCCGGCGTCCGCGACGACGCGCGGCAGCAGGCCGCTCGATGGATCGCCCGGCTTGATGTACGGATCGACCTTCGCCGGCCAGTTGTGACCGCCCGTGCCGAGCTTGCGGATGCCGTCGTAGGTTTCGTCGTACTGGCTGTTCGCCTCGCGGCCGTAGGTGAACGACACGCCGGCCCGCGCCATCAGGTCGCCCTCGTAGGTGCAGTCCACAAATTGCTTGGCCTTCACCTCCAGGCCGTTCTCCATCACGATGGACGTGATGCGCCCGCCGTCCTTGTTGACCTTGTCGAGCTGCGCGAGGTAGTACACGTCGACGTTCGCGTCCTTGAGCATGTCGAGGTAGAGCTTCTCGGCGTCGGACGGCTTGAAGTGCGACTGCCCGGCCTTGCTGTAGAACTCACGCGCGATGCCGCCGCAGACGCTCGCCCCGCCGCCGTCGGTGTGGCTCAGCCCGCCGGTGGTCAGCCCGCCGACGTGCTTGCCGAACTCGAGCAGCACGGCCTTCTTGCCCATGCGCTGCGCCTGGATCGCCGCGACGACGCCTCCGCTCGTCCCGCCGTAGACGCACACGTCGGCCTCGATCACGCGGTGCTCGACCTTCTCCGGCGGGTAGTAGTAACGCAGGCCGGGGATCGCGGGCTCGGGCAGATCGGCGGCTCGCGACACGCCCGGCAGGATCGCGAAACTCAGCAGCAGGATCGTGAACGTGGTGATCAGACGCATCGGTCGTCTCCGTGGGGGCGACGCCATTTCGGCGTGTATTTCAGGTGTTTTCGCCGTTCGAGTGGCTGGCTCGCGCGACGACGGCTGCGGGCGTGTCCGCCTGCTAGACAGTCTTAGTGCTCCCCGCCGCGCGGTTGGACATGAACGCGGCGCTTTTATTGAGAACTCGAAAACGTCTCGGCTTCTTCGAGCGCGGCCTTGAGCGCGTCGCGTGCGGCGCGCTGCGCGTCGTCGAGCGACTTGAGCGCGGCGGCGGGCTTCTCGCCGATGCCGACCACCGGGCGGAGCTGGCCCTTGTTCGTGAGGATGTAGTCGCGGTTGCGCACCAGGCGATCCTCCATGTTCTGCGCGTGGATCCACATGCGCGGCGTGCCGGTCTCGCCGCGCAGCTGCGGCGCGAAGCTGCGCCCGTTGATCGGGTTCGGCGACGGCGACGCCCCGCCGATCTCCACCAGCGTCGGCAGCATGTCGGACAGGTCGACCAGGTCGTCGCACACGCGCCCGGGCTGGATGACGCCGGGCCAACTCGCGACGAGCGGCACGCGCGTGCCCGCGTCGGTCATCGTGCCCTTGCCGCCCTGCGCGTGGCGTGTCACGTTGTCGCCGGACCACGCCGACGTGATGCGGCGATCCGTGCCGTTGTCCGCGACGAAGATCACGAGCGTCTTGTCGCGCAGCTTCAGCTCCTCGAGCGTCGCGACGATGACGCCGACCTGCTTGTCGAGGTACGCGACCATGTCGGGGAAGTACTTCTTGTCACCCAGGCCGTCCTCGGCGCGCTTGAGCGGCACGCCGCTGTCGGGCGTCGGCTCCCACGGGTAGTGCGGCAGCTGCGCCGTGTAGTACATCAGGAACGGCCCCTCCCGGTGGCGGCGGACGAAGTCGAGCAGGAAGTCGAGCTGCACGTCCGGCCCGTACTTGCCGCGCAGCTCGTCCTGCACCACCACGCCGTTGCGACGCAGCGTGGGGTCGGCGTAGCGCGACGTCTTGTGGCCGTCGACGAAGATCTGCCACATCGCGTACTCGTCGAAGCCGAACGCGTTGACGTGATCGCGTTCGTGCAGGAACTCCACCTGCCACTTCCCGGCGATCGCGGTGTGATACCCCGCGTTGTGCAGCAGGTTCGCGAAGCTCGTCTCCTTAGCGGGGTCGAGGAACTCGCGGTGCTTCTCGAAGTCGTAGATGACGCGTTTGATGCCGTTGTGCAGCGGGTAGCGTCCCGTGAGCAGCTGCGCGCGCGACGGCGAGCAGAGCGGGTTGGCGAAGCAGTGTGTGAAGCGGATGCCCGAGGCGCCCAGCGCGTCGATGTTCGGCGTGTGGTACGACGTGCCGCCGTAGCTGTTGACGCACTCGACGCCGAGATCGTCGGCGAGGATGACGACGATGTTCGGCCGATCGGCGGCGCGCGCGGATCGAGCGCCGAGCGACGCGATCGCGCAGGTGAGGACGAGAAGCAAAAAAGCGACATAACGAATGCGGTGCGTACCCATGCCGACAGCTTAGCAACGGGGAAATGATTTCTCGAACGGCGGGCGCGGCGGGCGGATCAGTGCGGGATCGGCCAGTGGTACCACTGCGTGTTGCCCTGGCCGCGGTAGAACACCTCGGTCTCGTCGAGGCTGGACCACTCGCCCGAGCCGTCGGTGTAGACGGCGTTCATGCCCAGCGGCTCGTCGACGATGACCGGCGTGTCGTGACCAAACCACACCTTCGCGGTGATCACCTCGAGCGTCAGGCAGCCCCACAGCGAAACGCGGCGATTGAACGCCGAGGTCTTCGACAGGTCGGGCTCATCGACGGCCCACACGCCGTTGGCCAGGCGCCCGGGGATGTTGTGGTACTGATACGTCACGTGCTGTGTCACGTAATCGGGGTTCTTGAGTTCGGGGTAACGCGCCTCCAGCAACTTCGACGGGCAGAACATCATCTTTGACCGGTCGTGCATGTACGGCGTGATGAAGGTCTTGTTGAGATTGGTCTTGCCGGCGATCATCCGGTGCGGCAGCGTGATGGTCTTTTCGCGGTACGGCAGCCAGTCGGCGTATTCGACCGCGTAGGTGAACGTGCCGGTATCGATCTGCTTGAGCTGCGCAAGACACACGACGCGCTTCGCCTGCTGGCGCGACTTCTGCAGGCTTGGCAACAGGATCGCGATCAGCAAGGCGATGATGGAGACCACCACCAGCAACTCGATAAGGGTAAACCCGCGACGTACCCGTCCGTGATTCATCGTCAATATCTCCAATTCGCCAGCCGCGTCTGACATGTGTGCCCTTGGCGACGCGATCGCGCCAAGAAAATGCCCCGGTACTCTATTTAAAATACCGGGGCATCAGTCTTAATACAAGAAGTTTTGTAAGGACCTCAGTCCTTCTTGATCGGCTTCCGCGGATCGGTGGCCCCGAGCGGGTTGTCCTTGCCGCTGATGGGGTTGCCGTCCTTGTCGCGGCGGATGTCCGCCGGGTCTTCCTTACGCGGCGTTTCCTTGTCGTCACGCTTGGGCACGCTGGGCTTGGGCACGACGGGTGTGCGACGCAGGATGCTCGAGCCGCCCTTGGAGCTGCCGCCCTTGGAGCGGGCGTCGCCCGCGCTCAGCGGATTGTTGCCGCGACGGAAGCGGTCCTCCACACGCGTGGTCGGCTCGGTGGGCTTGACGCCGGGCTTGACGGGCTGAGGCTCGGGCTTCGGCGTCACGACGGACGGCTGAACCGGCTGAGGCTTCGGCTGATTGGTGCCGGGCGTGACGGGCTGAGGCTCGGGCTTGGGCGTCGTGACCGCCGGATTGACCGGCTGCGGCTCGGGCTTCGGCGTGGTGACCGACGGCTGAGCCGGCTGCGGCTGGGCGGTCGCCGGCGGCACGGTCACCGTCGGGCCGGCCTTCGGCTGGCTCGGAGCGGGCGCCGGCGGGGTCGATGCGACGAATCCCGGGGACGTGCGCGACGCCTCGGCGGGCTTGATGACGACCGGCGACGGCTTGGGCGCCAGCAGTTCGCTGGCCACGGCGGGTTGCGTCGCGGGTGTATCGCCGCCGGGTTGTGTCCCGGGCGTGTTGCCACCGGGCTGCAGCGAGGCCGTGTCGCCGCCGGGCTGCGTCGCGGGTGCGTTACCACCGGGCTGCGCCGACGGCTCGTTGGGATTGGCGGGCTGCGTGCCGTCCGCGGGGTTCGGCGTCGTGCCGTCGGCCGTGGCCACCGGCGGGGTGACGGGCACGTAATCGCCCGGCGTGATCGACGGCAGTTCCGCGACCGGCAGCGGCTTGTTCGTCAGCACGACGCCGACCGGGTCGGACAGGTACTTCTGCGCGACGCGCTGCACGTCGCCAGCGGTTACGCCGCGGATCTCGGCGACGAGCTTGTTCTGGTTGTCGTGACCGAGGCCGTACAGCTCGTCGAGCGCGGCGGCGGCGGCTCGCTGGCCGTTCGACTGACGGCTCATCGACTCGCCGACGAGCACCTTCGTGCGCGCCCGTTCGAGGTCCTCGGGGCCCACCTGCTCGGCGCGGATGCGATTGACCACGTCGAGCGAACGCTCGATCGCGGGCTTGACGGTCTCGGGCTTGGTGTTGAACAGCATGGCCCAGTAGCCGGGCGCGGCGCCGGTCATCATGCCCGCGCCGACCGCGTACACCAGGCCGGGGCCCTCGCCACGCAGCGCGCGGTCGAGCCAGCCGACCGGGAAGCTGTCCAGCACGCCGGTCATGACCAGCATCGAAGCGTAGTCGGGGTTGTTGCGCGCCATGCCGGGGCCGTAGCCGATCTGCACGGCGGCGAGCGTCTTGCGGGTCTCGACCTGCGTGAGCTTGCCGGAGGCCGGCGGCGTGGTGGGCACGTTGAACGCCACCTTGGGCTCGGCGGGCATGTCGGCGAACAGCTCGCGGACGCGGTTGGCCACGGTGTCGGGGTCAACGTCGCCGAAGATCGCGATCACACCGTCCTTCGCCGCGATGTGGTCGTCGTGGAACTGCTTGAGCTGCTCGGCGGTGAGGCTGGCCACGGTGTTCCGCACGCCGACCGTCGGCTCCGACCACGGGTGGTTAGGCCCGAAGTACGCCTTGCGGAACTCGCTGCGGAGCTGGCCGTACCACGTGTCGTTGATCGAGTCGATCGACGCGAGCAGGCGCGGCTGCAGCTCGCTCCACTCCTTCGAGGGGAACGTCGGACGCTGCACCACGTCGGCCATGATCGACAGCACCTGCTCCCAGTCCTGCGACAGCGACTGGGCCGCGACGTAGAACGTGCTGTTGCCGCAGTTGGTCGACATCTCGGCGCCGAGGTCTTCGAGCGTGCGCGCGATGTCGTCGGCCGAGCGGTCGCCGGCGCCCTTGATCATCATCTCCGACATCGCGTTGGCCACGCCCTGCTGGCCCGGCGTGTCGGCGAGCTGGCCGCCGAGGTGGTACCACTGCATCGACACGATCGGCAGCTGCGTGTTGCGCTGCACGAGGACGCGCAGGCCGTTGGGCAGCGTGATCATGCGCGTCGGGGTGATCGCCAGGGCGATCGACGAGTCCGGCAGCGGCGTGAGCGACTGGAAATGCTTGACGAGGTTTCGGTTGTCGAGGTCGATCAGGTCCACGTCGTTGCGGCGTGAGGCGATGTAGCGATCGCCGACCAGCGACTCGTCCCGCGCCACGTCCGCGATCGAGCCGGGCTCGAGGTCGATCGTGATCAGCCGGTCGGGACGCAGGAACTTCGCCGCGGCCATCTGTACGTCGGCCTTGGTCACGTGCTGGATCGCCTCGGCGTAGCGGTCGAGGTAGTCCGGGTCGCCGGTGTGGATGAAGTCGCTGGCGATGCGCTCCGCCGCGGCGTGAGCCGTCTGCGTCGCGTACACCACCTGCGCGATCGTCTTGCGTCGGGCGCGTTCCAGCTCGGCGTCCGACACGCCGATCACCTTGATGCGGTACACCTCTTCGAGGATCGCCTGTTTCGCCTGGTCGACCTTGTCCTTCTCGACCACGGCGTCGACGCCGAAGAAGCCCTGCGCCCACGAGAAGCTAGAGTTGTACGCGTCGATCGACGTCACCAGTTGCTTGCTGTCACGCACCGACTGGTTCAGGCGGCTCAGCTCGCCCTGGCCCAGCACGCCGGACAGCAGGTCGAGGGCGTAGTCGTACTCGTCACCGAGCTTGGTCGCGGGCCACGCCAGCCGCACGCGGGGACGATCGATGTCAGCCGTGCCCTTCGCGTAGCGCGGCGCGAGGATCGGCCGCTCGTTGGGGAACACCACGCCCGGGATGCGCCCGCGCGCCTTCTTCTCCCACAGGCCGGTGACCTGGTGGATCACCGTGTCCGGATCGATGTCACCCGCGACAACAAACACCATGTTGTTCGGCACGTACATCTCGTGATAGAACTTGCGGACCTGCTCGGGGGTGATCTTCAGGAACTCGTTGAGATAGCCGATCGTGGGATGACGCGCCGGGTGCGCCGTGTAGCGGGCCTGCTGCGTGAGCTTCCAGAAGATGCGGTTCGGCTCGCCCTGCCCCATCTGGAACTCGCGCTGGATCACGTCACGCTCGCGGGCGAACTCCTCGTCGGTGATCTTCGCGTTGGCGACCCAGTCGCTGAGCAGGTCGATCGCGGTCGCGGTGTTGTCCGACGACGTATTGATGTAGTAGCGGACGGTGTCCAGGCTCGTCGCGGCGTTGGTCGACGCGCCGATGCGGCCGAGGATCTCGTTGGACTCCTCCTCCGTGCGCGTCGACGTCGTGCCGCCGGACACCAGGTGCTCGAGGAAGTGGCTGATGCCCGCGCCGTTGAACTCGCGCTCGTAGATCGAGCCGGTCTTCACCCAGCAGTGCACCGACGTGACCGGCGCGGTGGGGATGCGCTTGGCGACGATGACCAGCCCGTTGTCCAGCCGCACGATGCGGCGATCCGACCGCCACGACAGCGCGTCGTAATCCACTTGGTTATCCTCCTGGCAGCCGCCCGTCATCAGCCCGCAAAGGGCGATCATGACGGACAAGGACGCCAACGTGACGCGACGGGCAGATCCGGATGCGGGCATGGGCCGTCTCCTGCGCTTCTCGTGTTGCAACGTGTTCATTCGTTCAGTGACCCGCCGCCCCGTTATCGTTGGCGGGTCCGTTCGCCTCGTCCTGCCCCGAGCGCCCCGTTGCGTTGTCCAGCTCACGCTTGAGCTGGTGGATACGCAGCAGGTTCCGCACGCGGGTCAGCAGCACGAGTTTGTTCACCGGTTTGCTGAGGAAGTCGTCGGTGCCCGACTCGACACCCCGTTCGATGTCCCCGACCTCGTTCAGCGCCGTGACCATGATGATCGGGATCGCACGCGTCGCCGGGTCGGCCTTCAGCTTCTTGCAGACCTCGAAGCCGCTCATCCGCGGCATCATCACGTCCAGAAGGATCAGGTCCGGCGTCTCGGTGTCCACCGCCTTCAGCGCCTCCAGGCCGTCCGTCGCCGTCATGATCCGGCAGCCCAGCGGCTCGAGGTACGCCTGCAGCAGTTCCAGGTTCTGCTGGTTGTCGTCGACGACCAGCAGCGTCGCGTCGGCCATGTGCGCCAACTCCTCCGCGGAGAGCTTCTCCATCGCGGCGTTCTGCGGAGGCGCCGACGTGTTGGCCGATTCGGTACTGCTCATGGCGATCATGCAATCCCTGTTCTTCGGGCGGCTTGTGCACGATGCGCCGCCACCCGTGTTAATCTGATGAAAATACGCTCTATAACCCCGATCCGCAATACCCAAAGCGCATTGTAGCCCCGGTTTACGGACTCTCCACCCCGATTCCGGGCCCTTTTCGCCTCCGCGCCAGCCGATCGACGCCGATATCGACACCGCCCCAACCCCCGCCAGTTGAAATATCCGCCCGTCGCGCCAACAATTGCACTCGGAGCGGAGCAAACCAGCGGCGGCCTTCGTGCATTGCCAGGCCGTGCGACCCCCTGTCGCCGCACTCCGATCAACAACGACGCCCCGCAAGACCCGAAAGGTCCCGCGATGACCCAGCGCATCGTTTATGAAACGCACATGCACACGCCTCTGTGTCGACACGCAGAGGGCGAGCCCGAGCGGTACGCCGAGGTCGCCGAGCAGCGCGGCCTGCGCGGCATCATCGTCACGTGTCACAATCCGATGCCCGACGCCGGGTTCGGCGGCCCCAACATCCGCATGAACGAAGACGAGGTCGACACCTACCTCGCCATCATCGAGCGCGCCCGCGACGCCTTCGACGGACGCGTCGAGGTTCACGCAGGGCTCGAGTGTGATTACTTCCCCGGCTTCGAACACGTCGTCGAACAACAGACGCGCGACCTGCCGCTCAACTTCGTGCTCGGATCCGTGCACCCGCAGCTGATGAACTGGCGACGCAAGTTCGCGCTGTTCAGCCCCATCGACGCGCAGTTCACGTACTTCAACCAGCTCGCCGACGCCGCGGAGACCGGCCTGTTCGACTCCATCGCGCACCCCGACCTGATCAAGAACGTCACGGCCAACTACTACAACCTCGACAACCTCATCGATCACATCCGCGCCACGCTCGACCGCATCGCGAAGACCGGCGCGGCGATGGAGCTCAACACGTCGGGTTTGAACAAGGTCGTGCCGGAGATGAATCCCTCGCCGCGCATCCTCGCGGAGATGAAGCGGCGTGACATCCCCGTGACCGTCGGCGCCGACGCGCACGTGCCCGACCGCGTCGCGGATCATTACGAAGAGGCCTACGACCTGCTCGAGGCAGCGGGCTACACGCACGTCAGCTACTTCCTCGAACGCCGGCGGCACGACATCGCCATCGCCGACGCCCGCGCCAGCCTCACCAACGCCGCCGGGGTGTGACGCCCGGATCGGGGCCGGAGCCCGCCGCCCCGCCGCACATCAGACATTCGGCCGAAAAACGCGATATTTACCAAAAAACCAGCGATTATCGGCCGAGTTTGACCCCATTGACTTTCGCAGACCCCATGGATAATGTCATTTCCTAGTGAGACGACGCGGCAGCGTCGCGTATCAGGCATCTGCCTTCAGGAGCATCGACGCATTCCAGTTTCGGAAAGCTACCTCGGGACCATGCGTTCCCCCCGCGAATAGTCAGGCCGCCTCCGGCAACGGAGCAATCCACGCCCGATGACCTTCGCCCGCACCGCTCCTTCACCCGAAATCAAAAAGACAAACACGAGACCGGCACGCCGCCGAGTTAGCGGCTGCGCGTCTCCGACCGCCTATACCCAAGGAGAACTTCCATGAACAGGCGTCAGATGTTGGTGTGCGTATTGATGGGACTCGGACTGATGATCGGCATGACTCAGCTGGCCACCGCCGACGAGGCCAAGACGATGAGCGGCAAGATCACCAAGATCGCCGACGACGGCGGCAGCTTCACGCTGCAGGACGATAACGGTGACGACACCGAGATCTCCGTCAACGACGACACGACCTACTCGCTGAACGGCGAGGACTCGAACAAGGACGCGACCGTCAAGGTCAACGCCGCCGCCACCGTCAAGGTCAAGGACGGCACGGCGATGAAGGTCTCGGTCAGCGAGTAACCGCGACCACGGCGCGTTTGTGTGAGTGGAGTCACACATCGACGCACCAAACAAGACCCCGGTCTCCGGACCGGGGTTTTTTATCGACGCACACGGAAACAACGCCCTGGCGTCGCGGCGTGGCGGATTCTGCGTCAGATCCCGGGCGAACCCCCATGTGTTCGTCAGACGCCGCCGCACGCGTTGACGCGACCGCGTCCGATCGTCCGCCGAAATGCCGGGCGTAGGATGCGCGCAGTTGCGGGAGAAGCATCGATCCACCACGCGATGTTCGCGTTACGCTTCTCCGTCGCCTTTGAGGAGGTTTATGCCATGAGAAGGCGCAACGTTCTGATCGTGCCGCTGGGATTCAGCCTGATGTTCGGCGTCGCGGGCCTGTCCGTCGCCGCTGACGGGTCGTCGCACGCCGGGCTTGCAGACAAATCGTTCCAGCGGCAGCTCTACAGCGGCAAGGTCAATTCCGTCGCGGGCAACAGCTTCGTTCTCGAGGCCCGCGAAGGTGTCAGCCACGTCTTCATGGTCACCAAGACCACGGAGTACTGGCTCGACGGCCGACTCGCCGACCGGCGGGACGTGCTCAAGATGGGCGCCGCCGCGGAGGTCACCGCGGAGGATGACGTCGCGCTCAAGGTCGTCGTGACCACTAAGTGACGAGGTGAATCTTCAAACACATCGCCCGGGCGGCTCTCCGCCGCCCGGGCCTCTTTATGCGCTGATACGAGAAGGAGTGTCCGGCGTGCAGAGCCTCACAGCAGCCCCGCCGTCTCTTCCTGCGCGAACATGATGTTCATGTTCTGCACCGCCTGGCCGCTGGCGCCCTTGATCATGTTGTCCTCCGCGGCGAACACGACGACCTTGCCGCGCGGCGTCAGACGCACCGTGATGTCGCAGAAGTTCGTCCCCCGCACGTGCTTCACGTTCGGCATCTCGCTGCGCACCCGCACGAACGTCTCGTCGCCGTACGCGTCCTCGAACGCCTCGAACAGGTCGTCCTCCGTCACGTCCTCGTCCAGCGGATCGAGGTAGATCGTCTCCAGAATCCCCCGCTCGATCGGCAGCAGGTGCGGCACGAACAGCACCTCCACGTCGCCGCCCTTCACCGCCGACAGCGTCTGCTCGATCTCCGGCTGGTGACGGTGATCGCCGCAGCCGTACGCGAAGTAGCTGTCGACGAGCTCCGGGAAGTGCAGGTGCGGCTTGGCCGACCGGCCCGCCCCGCTCACGCCGCTCGCCGCGTTGATCACGATGTTCTCGCTGCTGACCAGGCTCCGCTGCAGCAGCGGCGCGATGCCCAGCGCCGCCGCCGTCGGGTAGCAGCCGGGGTTCGCGATCAGGTCCGCCTCGGCGATGCGCTGCCGGTCGGTGAGTTCGGGCAGGCCGTACACCGCGTGCTCGAGGTTCGCCCGGTCCTCGTGCGGCGTGTGATACGTCGTCTCGTAAAGCTCGGCGTCGGCCAGCCGGTAGTCGGCCGAGAGGTCGACCACACGCAGCCCCGCGTCCAGCAGACCCGGCACGTACGCCATCGCCGCCTTGTGCGGCAGACACAGGAACGCCACGTCCGCGTCATGCGCGATCGCCTCGGCGTCGATCGGCTTGCACGCCAGCTCGCACCGCCCCATCAACGCCGGAAACTCCGCCGCGATGTTCGGCAGCTCCTCCCGCGCCGACGCCAGATACGTGACCTTCGCCCCGGGATGCCGCAGCAACAGCTCGATCAGCCAGTAGCCGGTGTACCCCGTCGGACCCAATATCGCCGCTCGAATGCTCATGGCGGAGATTGTAGATCGACAGGCAGGTCAGGCAAAACGCGGGGCCGACAATCACGACAATCCGGCTTGCCCTCAGTCAGCGCCACGTCTCCTGACCGCTTCATACTCTCTCTCGGCCCGATCACGAGGCGTCATATCATCGACATGCTCGGCTGCGTACCTCGCGATGAGAACACCGACGTTCTCAGCCCCGTCAAACTCCATGTTCGACAGACGGTCGTACCGACGAAACCGACCGGCCTTCTTGATCGCCTGCTTCAGCAGCGACACCGCGACGGGCGCGTCGATCACCTTGAGTGATTCGAGGGCGCTCCGAGGGTGTTCTCCCTCGGTGTTTTCGAAGTACCCATCGAGTCCGCCGCTCCATACAAGATCTGCCATGTAGGCGACATTGAAGACGTGCTGCTCAGTCTTCGTCATGGCTTTCCACCCAACGGTCCGCATGCGCATGATCGCGATCTCGTAAGGTCCCTCAATCCCGCAATAGGCGCACCAGCCCCAAACCGCACCGTCCGAGAGACACGGATGATCCATCGCCCGGCGCAGGCGATCCTCGACGTCCGCGCCGCAATGACGCCCCAATGCAAGCAAAATGTATTCGGCGCAAACTTCCAATCGCCCGGGATCGCCCATCTCAAGCAACTCGTCAGTGAGCTTAAGCAGCCGTTCCCGTGGCAGCTCGATCCGCTCGGCGTTGAGCCGCAGCAAGACATCTAGGAGTCCCGGAAAGTCGAGCCGAAGCACCTTGTCAGCCGTCAGGATTTCGAACGCTCGCTCACGATCGAGTGCGAGCATCGCCTTCGCCGGCGTGTCGCTCCGATCTGATCGGAATAGCTCCGTAATCAATGCGTCGAATACTTCCTGTCGATATCGCGGTGTGACTCGATCCGCCTCGACGGCGCGGCTGACACCCCAAACCGCGTACCGGCTGCGTTGTTCGTCGGCCAGAAGCGACACGATGTGTGGGATCGCCGCGTCGTGCCCGGTGGCGACCAGACACTCGATAGCCGTTTGATAGATGGAATCGTTGTTGTGATAGATGAACCGCGCGAGGGTCGCGACAGACGCCGCACTCGGATTCGCCGCGAGCCGGTGACACGCAGTCTTGAACACACTCGAGTCAACGTATCTCTCGCCATCCGCGGTCAGACCAATCCGCTCAGGATCATCGAACGCCCGAATGAGCCTCTTGACTGCTTCGGGCAATTCCTCGTGCTCAGGTTCGTCGATTGGTTCCATGTGATTCCCCGATTTCAGGATCACTCACCCGTAAGCAACCGCAACACCCGCCGCTGCGGGTTCGACATCGGCAGATCGCCCGTGTCACCCGGCGCTCGCCACGCCGCGACGTTTGGCCGCAGCCGCCCCGCCACGTCACCCGCGTGATACACCTCGAACGTGATCCGCCGATGCGTCGTCATGTGGATGAACGATCCGACCTGCATCACGCCCGCGCCGTTCACACGCAACCCATACCGCTCACTCAACCAACTGACCAGGTCCGCGTCGCTACCACTTCCGCGTTCCGCGTTCCGCGTTCCCACTTCGACCGTCGGCATCTGCCACATGCCCGACCACAGCCCGTCGTCCGGCCGCTGCTCGAACAGCAGCTTGCCGCCGCGTGACACGGCGATCACCCGGTGCGTCACGTCGGTCTGCTTCGTGCGTCCCGCCTTGATCGGCAGTTCGTCGACGCGCCCCGTCGCCGCGGCCTCACACAGCTCGCGCACCGGGCACACCAGGCATCGCGCGTTGCGCGGCGTGCACACCGTCGCGCCCAGCTCCATCAGCGACTGATTCAACTCGCCCGGCGCATAACTACCCTTGCGTGCGCGCGGCAGCAGCGCCGTCGCCGTGTCCCACATCCGCTGCTGCACCGCCTTGTCGTCGATCGGCTCGTCACACCCGCCCAGCCGCGCCAGCACGCGCATCACGTTGCCGTCGACCACCGGCTCGGCCCGCCCGTAAGCGATCGACGCGATCGCCCCCGCCGTGTACCGCCCCACGCCCGGCAGCGCCCGCAGCGCGTCCACGTCGTCCGGCACGCGCCCGTTGTGTTGCTCAACGATCACCCGCGCCGCCCGGTGCAGGCGCCGCGCGCGGCGGTAGTAACCAAGCCCCTGCCACAGCCGCAGCACCCGCTGCTCGTCCGCCGCCGCGAGCGCCTCGACCGTTGGCAACGCCGTCACGAAGCGATTGAAGTAGTCGATCACCGTCGCGACCTGCGTCTGCTGCAGCATCGCCTCGCTGACCATCACGTGATAAGGGTTCGGCGTGTCACCCCGCTCGGCGCGCCACGGCATCGCGCGGTGGTCCCGCCGATACCACGCCAACAGTTTTTTGCGGATGGGCGCGATGTCCTCGAACCGAAGCATCTTTCGATCGTATCACATCCCATCGGACGTGTGAGCAGCGTTCCCGTCAGCCCGCGAGGTATACTCCGCTCATGCCCGATGCGCCCCGCCACGTCACCCCAGATGCCCCGATCCAACCCTCCCGCGTCAAGGCGTTGCTCGCCCTGCTGCTCATTGCGCCCGCGCCATCGGTCGGCGTGCTCGTGGCGTTCTACGGCGGCGAAGGCGCGCTCGGCGTCGTGCTATGGGCCGTGGCGAAGGTCTGGCTGTTCGGCCTGCCGGTCGCGTGGCGCCTGTGGGTCGACAGGCAGAAGCCGAGCCTCTCGCCGATGCGCGAAGGCGGCCTTGCCGTGGGCGCAGCGACCGGGCTGCTCATCGCCGGTGTCATCATCGGCGCGTACTTCCTTTTCGCCCACAAGCTCATCGACGCCGACTTCGTCCGCGCCAAGCTCGAGCCCATCGGCCTGACCAACCGCTGGACCTACCTCGCCGGCGTCGGCTACTGGGTGCTGATCAACAGCGTCCTCGAAGAGTACGTCTACCGCTGGTTCATCTTCCGCAAGTGCGAGACGCTGATGCCGAAATGGCCCGCCGTCGCCCTCGCCGCGGCGATCTTCGTCGTCCACCACGCCATCGCCGTCAAGGCGTACTTCGACTGGCTGCCCACCATCCTCGTCAGCCTCGGCATCTTTATCGGCGGCGCCCTGTGGTCCTGGATGTACCTGCGCTACCGCAGCATCTGGCCCGGCTATCTCAGCCACGCCCTGGTCGACATCGGCGTGTTCGTCACCGGCTGGATCATCATCTTCGGCTGACCCACGCACCCGCCCCGCCGTGCGCACACCACGGCTGACAATCCCCCGTCAGCGCGATTTTGCCGCAAAAAAGTCAAACGGCTCCCGCCACACGGCTTATTCGTGCGCGCCCTACGCGTCGCGACGCCCCCGTGCGCACCTGCGCGTCGTTTCGCCCATCAATGGAGGGCTCATACATGCCACGACCCGCACACATTCCGCGCGCCTACCGCGCTGACACGCGACGTCTACCCAACTTGCACGCTGCATTCTTCA
The DNA here is from genome assembly GCA_016125285.1 of Phycisphaera sp. Classification (GTDB taxonomy): domain Bacteria; phylum Planctomycetota; class Phycisphaerae; order Phycisphaerales; family Zrk34; genus RI-212. The sequence continues at coordinate 75,351 of WGMA01000037.1, read as the reverse complement.
TTTCGCAATGCCGACGCGCCCCGCGTCGGTACCCCCCCTCCCCCCCCCCCGAAAACCCAGCGAACACGGGGGACAATACCCCCTCAAAAAGATAGTCACGACCCTAAAGGTTCGGGTCGAACCGCCGATGACAGGAGTGCGACGGACGACTGATGTAGGTGAGGACCCACACAACCACCGTCGCAGAGGTTAGCGCCATGAGCATTCGCCTTAATCTCAGGGACCCCGAAGGATCGTCGAAAGAAATCGAGATCCACGCCAACCGCGCCCTTTTCGGCCGCTCGTCGAAGTCCGACGTGCCGCTGGTGGGCACGACCGTCTCCCGGCGTCACGCCGAGATCTGGCAGGACCTGACCGGCCAGTGGTGGGTGCGCGACCTGGAGTCCGTCAACGGCACCTACGTCAACGCCACGCAGGTTGTCGACGCGACCCCCTTCACGCCCGGCGACACGATCACCATCGGCGGCTACGAAGTCCGCCTCGCCTCCGATCCCGCCGCGTGCACCGGCATCGGCTCGCTGCACGACATGGGCCTGTCGCTGCGTGACACCTTCGACGCGGAGATGACGCAGGTCACCGGCAGCACCGAGGCGCGTGTGGAGATCGGCCAGCTCGACCTGCTGCTCAAGCTCGGTGCGGACCTCGCCGGCGTCGACTCCAACGACGAACGCCGCCAGCTGCTGTGTAACACGCTCGTAGGCGACAGCTTCCGCGGCTGGTGGGCGGTGGTGCTCAAGTTCGACCGCCACGCCGGGTCCAACGAGATGATCAACGCCAACATCCTCTGCAGCGCCGCGCGGAAGAACGTGCCGACCGAGCCGTTCATCTCGCGCACCGTCCTCCGCGAGATGCGCCGCTGCGGCGGCCCCGTGCTCGCCCACAAGCTCACCGCCGGCGAGACCTGGATCAACTACGACGCCAGCTTCGACACCGACGACATCTCCGCGATCGCCTGCCCGATCCGCATCACCGAAGACACCATCAAGGCGCTCTACCTCGTGATGCCCACGGCGTACGCGTCGAAGGAATGGGTCGCGATGATCGAGCTGGCCGTCAAGCAGTACGAGCAGGCCGAGGTCGTGTGGTGGTTCAAGCAGCGTGAGCGTCACGTGGCGAGGCTCGAGGCGATCAACCAGGCCAAGAGCACGTTCCTGGCCAACATGTCGCACGAGATCCGCACGCCGCTCAACGGCATCGTCGGCATGACCGCCCTGGCGCTCGACACGCGGCTCGACGCCGAGCAGCGCGACTACATCGAGACCATCCGCAGCTCCAGCGAGCTGCTGATCGCGATCGTTAACGACATCCTCGACCTGTCCAAGATCGAAGCCGGCAAGATGCGCCTGAGCAGCAATCCCTTCGACCTCCGTGAAACGATCGACAGCGCGATGCAGCCGCTGAGCATGCACGCCGCGACGAAGGGGCTGGACGTGCGCGTCCGCGTCGACGAGGGTGTGCCGGACCAGCTGGTCGGCGACGCGATCCGCATCCAACAGGTCATCACGAACCTCGTCGGCAACGCCATCAAGTTCACCAGCGAGGGCCACATCGAGGTGAACGTCGGCGTGTGGCGCGACGCGGGCGAAGACCTCTGCCTGTCGATCGCGGTCAAGGACACCGGCTGCGGCATCCCGCTCGAAAAGCAGCGCGACATCTTCACCGCCTTCGAGCAGGCCGATACGTCGACCACGCGCCGCGCCGGCGGCACCGGCCTCGGCCTGGCGATCACCGCCTCGCTCGTGCAGCTGATGGGCGGCACGATCGACGTCGAGTCGCGACCGAATCAGGGCGCGACCTTCCGCGCCACCGTCTGGGCCAAGCGCGGCGACCAGACCCCGTGCCTCGACCGCGCCGGCGTGCAGTCCGTCGCGCTCGATCAGACCGCGACGATCCAGACGCTCGAGAGCTACCGCGTCCTGCTCGCCGAGGACAACGCGATCAACCGCAAGCTCGCCGTGACGCTGCTGACGCGGCGCGGGCACGACGTGACCGCCGTCGAGAACGGTCGCAAGGCCGTCGAGGCCTGGGCGGCCAACGACTTCGACGTGATCCTCATGGACGTGCAGATGCCGGAGATGGACGGCATCGCCGCCACGCGTGCGATCCGCGAGGGCGAGATCGAAGCCGGCGGACACACGCCGATCATCGCGCTGACCGCGCACGCCTTCCCCGAGCAGATCCGCGAGTGCAAGCAGGCCGGCATGGACGGACACATGCCCAAGCCGTTCAAGCCGAACCTGCTGTTCGACGCGATCGAGCAGGCCGTGCTGGCGAACCGGCCGACCGAGGACGACCACGAACTGAACCTGCTGAACGACACCGTCGTGACCCGGGCCCTGATGGAGGACTGAACGACCAACGGGCGTGCGCCTGATAAGCTGAGGGGATGAAAGACCGCGTCAACATCATTGCGATGTCGCTCGCGACGCTCGTGGCCTTGGCGACGGGCGTCGCGGTCTGCTGCGCCGACGGCCCGCCGCATCGCACGCACGAGCCGAAGATGTCGTACCTCGACAACGGCGAGATCCGCATCGGCGTCGACCTCAACCTCGGCGGCGCGATCACGTACCTCGCGCCGTCGAAGCAGCCCGACAACAACCTCGTCAACAGCTTCGACTACGGGCGACAGATCCAGATGTCGTACTACAGCGGGCCGGTGCCGTACGCCGTGGGCGACAAGCAGCCAGCCCCGAACTGGCGGCACATCGGCTGGAACCCCATCCAGTCCGGCGACGACCACGGGCACCGCTCGCGTGTGATCGACCAGCGGAACGACGGGCGTGAGTTGTACGTCAAATGCGTGCCGATGCACTGGCCGCTCGACAACGTGCCGGCCCAGTGCACCTTCGAGACGTGGATCACGCTCAACGGCCCCGCCGCGCACATCCTCAGCCGCATCAACAACGCGCGCGTCGACACCACGCAGTACGAGGCGCGCGGACAGGAGCTGCCCGCGGTGTACGTCAATGCGCCCTATCACCGGCTGATGAGCTATACGGGCGACAAGCCGTTCACCAATGATGCGCTGTCGCGCATGACCTACACGCCGACGGCGCAGCGGCCGTGGACGATGTGGTTCGCCACGGAAAACTGGGCCGCGCAGGTCGATGACCACGACTGGGGCCTGGGCGTGTGGAACGCCGACTGCGTGCGCTTCGGCGGCGGGTTCAGCGGGCGGCCGGGACCCGGCGGGCCGAGCGACGTGAACACCGGCTACATCGCGCCGCACCGCCGCGAGATACTCGATCACAACATCATTCAAGAGTACCGCTACGCGCTGATCCTCGGCAAGCTCGACGCAATCCGCGGATGGGTCTACGAGCACGCCGAGCGTAAGGCGACGCCCGCGTGGACCTTCGGCGAGGCGCACACGCGGATGGGATGGACGTATCACGACGCGACCGACGCGGGCTGGCCGATCGTCGACCGGTTGAGCGTGAACCTGTCCGGCGATGATCCGCAGGTGATCAGCCCGCACGCGTTCTGGCGTGCGGAGGACGCGCCGAAGCTGACGATCGACGCGGCGTTCAACAACGGCGAGGCGACCGCTGTCGTCTACTTCGACGCGCTCGACGAATCGGTCCCGCTGGGCGAATGCGTCGTGTCGTTCGAGATCAAGCCCGACGGCGTGCGTCGCCGGTACGTCGTCGACCTGTCGAAGCACCCGCGGTATCGCGGCGGCATGGTCGGCCTGCGCATCGACCCCGTCTCGCGCGGCGGCGAAGGCAGGCACGTCGACATCTACGCGGTCACGCTCGGCCAGTGATCACGCCGACGCGATCACTGCGGCGCCTTGCGGAACTGCTGCTGCCACGCCTCGGGCTTGGCCGACATGTCGGAGTTGTCCTTGTAGTACTCGACGAGGCCTTCGAGCTTTTTCTTCATGTCGGCGATCGTCGTCGCGTAGGCCGGGTCGTTGTAGAGGTTCGTCAGCTCTTTGGGGTCGTGCTTGAGGTCGTAGAACTCCCACTCGTCGAACTGGTAGAAGTGCATCAGCTTGTACCGGTCGGTGCGTACGCCGTTCTGTCGCGGCACCATGTGCACGCTGGGGTATTCGTAATAGTGGTAGTAGATGCTGTCACGCCAGTCGCTCGGGCTTTCGCCCTTGAGCAGCGGCACGAGCGAGCGGCCCTGCATGTCGCTGGGCACCGGCGCGCCCGCGGCGTCGAGGAAAGTCTCGGCGTAGTCGAGGTTCTGCACGAGGTGCGTGTCGCGCGAGCCGGGCTTCGTCACGCCGGGCCACTTGACGATCAGCGGCATCTTCAGCGACTCCTCGTACATCCAGCGCTTGTCGAACCACCCGTGATCGCCGACGTAAAAGCCCTGGTCCGACGAGTAGATCACGATCGTGTTGTCCGCGAGGCCCAGATCGTCGAGCGTCTTCATCAGCGTGCCGACGCTGTCGTCGACGCCGCGGATGCAGCGGAGGTAGTTCTTGACGAAGCGCTGGTACTTCCACCGCACCAGGTCGCTGCCGCTGAGGTTCGCCTCGTGGAACGCGGCGTCTTTCGGGCCGTACGCGTCGTTCCACGCCTCGAGCTGCTCCGGCGACATACGCTGCATGTTCACCCACGCGGACTTGTCGAAGCGCCCCTTACGCGACTTGCCGTCGTACTCGGGCTTGAGGTCGACGAACAGGTCGAAGTTGAGGTCCATGTGGCGATCGATTTCCATCTCCTGCCAGCGCGCCGGGCTCGCGTTGTCCTTGTAGTCGTCGAACAGCGTGTCGGGCTCGGGGATCTTCACGTCGTCGTACAGGTGCAGGTAGCGCAGCGGCGGCATCCAGTTGCGGTGCGGCGCCTTGTGCTGACACATCAGCATGAACGGCTTGTTGGGGTCACGCTTGTTCTTCAGGAAGTCCACCGCCAGGTCCGTGACGATGTCGGTGCAGTAACCGTCGATGCGCTTCGTGCCGTCCGGCGTGATCATGTCGGGGTTGTAGTACAGGCCCTGACCCGGCAGGACCGCCCACTCGTCGTAGCCCAGCGGCTTGCCGTTGAGGTGGCTCTTGCCGTAGATCGCCGTCTGGTAGCCGGCCTTCTGCAGCAGCTTCGGGAACGTCTGCTGGTTCCAGTCGAAGGAGTTGCCGTTGTTCATGAAGCCGTTCATGTGGCTGTGCTTGCCGGTCTGGATGACGGCGCGGCTCGGGCCACACAGCGAGTTCGTGCAGAAGCTGTTCTCGAAGACCATGCCCTGCGCGGCGAGCTTGTCGATGTTCGGCGTGGGATTGACCGACTTGTAGATGCCGTTGTACGCGCCGATCGCGTGCGGGGCGTGGTCGTCGGTGAAGATGAACAAGATGTTCGGCCGATCCGCGGCGCGGGCCAGCGTGCCGAGACACGCGAGCAGGATCAGGGCGAACGTACAGACGGTGAGCTTGCGCATGGGACGAACTTCCTGGGCTGGAGTGAACGTGTGCCAGCACCCGAGCACGGGCGCCTTCCAGATACTATAACCGGATTTCGGTATTTTTCTACCCCGAATCAGCTACTGGCTGATGTATTCGATTACGTCGGCGAGTTGCTGCTTCGACAGCCCGGCTTCGAGGCCCTCGGGCATCAGCGAGCGGTTGGTCGATTGCAGCGATTTGAGATCGGTGCGGAGCACGGTGTTGGCCTTGGCGTCGAGACCGGTGATGGTCAGCGCGGCGCCGGTCTCGGAGGTGAGCACGCCGAACAGGACGCCGCCGTCGTTGAGCGTCGCGGTGTACGCCACGTAGCGCGGCTCGACGTTGCGGTTGGGGTCGAGGATCGCGCCGAGCAGCGACGGCGGCGTGCGGTCGGTGACGCTGCGGAGGTTCGGGCCGATCTCGTTGCCCACGTCGTCGAGGCGGTGACACGCGGCGCAGACCTGGGCGAACACGGCCTTGCCGCGCGTGGCGTCGGCCTTCAGCTTCAGCACGTCGGCGAACGCGGCGACGACCTTCGCGCGGTCGCCGGTGGCGCGGTCGGCGAACACCTTCTCCGCGTGCGCGCGCAACGCCTTGTTGCGTGACTTGAGCAGGCGGTCGACGTGCGCGGCGCCGATGTCGCGCGCGGGCACGGCGTTCGACTCGATCGCCGCGAGCAGGCGCTCGGCCCAGGCGTCGTGCGACACCAGGCCGTCGATGATCGCCATGCGCAGCGACGGGCCGCGCGTGCCCCAGTCGGCCAGCACGATCGACGGGCCGTCGGCGTGACCGCTGCGCAGCACGGCGTTGACCGCGGCGGCCTGCACGTCGACCGGCGTGCGCGGCGTGAGCAGATCAGCGAGGCGTTTGACGTCGGCGTCGCGCGTGGCCGGGTCACGACCGAGCAGCGACACGGCGGCGAGGCGATCGGCGGGTTGGGCGTCGGTGTCGGCCGCGACCTGTCGCGCGTGATCGAGCAGCGCGGCGACCTTGTTGACCTCTGCCGCCAGCGCATCGCCGTCGTTGCCGCGCAGCTTCGCGAGGTTTGTTCCGCGTCGGCCGAGCGTGTCGTACAGCCCGGCGAGGCTGCGCATCTGGTCAGCCGAGTAGCCGCCGTCACCCGGCGTGACGATCGCGTGCATCAGCTTCGCCGCCCCGCCGCGCGCATTCACCGCGATCGCGTGCGCCATCAGTTGGTCGCGCAGGCGCGACGTGTCCACCTTTGCCGTGACGGCCGCGTCGATCACCGCGTCGAGGTGCGGCGTCATCGAGCTCATCACCGACGCGAGCATGTACTCGTCGCCGGAATCCCGCAGCGCGATCTTCGCCAGCGCCGCGCCCGCGACCCCGGAACCGTCACCCTTCCACTCGCCGAGCGTGTACGCCAGTTGCTGCCGCACCTTCGCGTCAGTGTCATCGGCGAGCGTCAAGGTGGCGTTGACCACCGTCACGTCGTCGCCGCGCGCCTCGGCGATGCGCGCCGCCTGTCGACGCACCGCCGGTTGCGCGTCGCTCATCGCGCCGATCAGTTGGGCTGTCGACAGCGCGCCGAGCCCGTCGAGTGTGCACAGCGCGTGCAGCCGCCCCAGCGGATTTGTGTCACTAGCGAGCAATTTCGACAGCGGCGCGACCGCCGCCTTGTCGCCGCTCTGGATCAACATCCGCTGCGCCAGGTCGCGTGTCTCGCCGGACGGCGCGTCGAGCATCGCGACCAACCCCGCGGCGTCGAGCTTGTCGAGCCGCGGCATCGGGCGGGCCGACTTACCGATCGGCACGACGCGGTAGATGCGGCCGCGATCGTCACCCATGCGGAAGAACGGCTTGAGCGACGCGCGGCCCTCTTCGGGCATGTATTGCGGGTGCTCGATCAGGTAGCGGTACATGTCGACGACGTAGAGCGCACCGTCGGGACCGGTGCGCACCATCACGGGGCGGAACCAGCCGTCCTCAGACGAAAGGAACTCGTAACCCTCCTTGTCGCGCACGCGTTCGGCGTTGAAGCTGACGCCGTCGTCGGTCAGCGCGAACCGCATCACCAGGTTCGCGAAGGGCTCGCACGTAAACGCGTGCTCGACGTCGTGATCGCCCGCGGTGTTGAACAGCGTGTCGCGGTACACCATCGCCGAGCACGTCGACGTCGTGAGGTGGCCGCGGTGCGGGTGATCGTAGCGTTTGACAAACTGGCTGCGGAACTTCACCGGCGGGTTGCGTGGGAGGATCAGGTATCGCTTCGGGTCGGGCATCGACACGTTGGGGTTGCGGCGCGTGTAGTGATCGTCGAGGACGAAGTGCCACAGCGGGTAGCTGTTGTGCACGCCGAACCAGTTGCCGTAGTCGTCGCGGTTGCGGCCGAACTGCGACGCGCCGGACTGCGGGTCCATGGCGCCGGAGTCGGGGTCGATGGCCAGGTCGCGTGCGCCGAGCGTGATCTTTTCGCCGGTTTTCGTCGACGTGATGTCGCCGCGGGTGGTCAGTCCGTTGGCGAGGTAGACGCGGTTGTCGAGCCCGTAGCGCAAGCCGTTGATGCGGAGCTGCGGGTTGTTGACGGCGAACCCGGTGAACAGCTCGCGCTTCACGTCGGCGTGTCCGTCGCCGTCGGTGTCTTCGAGGTAAAGCACGGCGTTGGCGGAGGTGACCAGCACGCCCTTCCGCCAGACCATCACGCCGTTGGGCATCGTCAGCTTGTCGGCGAAGACGGTGGACTTGTCGTAGCGGCCGTCGCCGTCGGTGTCCTCAAGGACGCTGACGCGCCCGCCGGGACGGAACTTGTCGTAGTCCTTCGCGCTGACGTCGTCGCCGGGAACGCCGAGCGGGTAGTCGTGCATCTCGGCGACCCACAGGCGGCCGTCCGGGCCCCAGTCGATCGCGACGGGGTCGACGACGAGCGGCTCGGCGGCGACGAGTTCGACGCGGTAGCCGTCGTGCAGGTGGATCGCCTTCATCGACGCCTCGGGCGACATCGGCGGGAAGTCCGGCTGCGGCACGGCTGCGTGCGTACACGCCGGGTCGCCCGCCAACGCCATCGCCGCGGCCAGCAGCGCCGTTGCCACGCCCGTCCGTCGGGTCCGTCGACTCATCATGGGTGTGCCCTCAATCGCAAGAGGTCGCGGGAACGCGCCCGTATCGCCCTCGCGTTTTAACCGTAGCCCTGTCGATTCGCGTGCGTCTTGGATCAAACGGACCCGCTGGTGGTAGATTTTCACTGACGCGTCGGCTCGCTCGGGCTTCAACGCGGTCGGCTGAATCGCTGACGGTACTTCTGCGGCGTGATGCCCATCTGCTTGCGGAACGCCTTGGTGAAGGCGCTCTGATCGTAAAACCCGCATCGCGACGCGACCTCGGACAGCTCCACGGTCGTGGTCCGCAGCAGCCGCGAGGCCTCCTCGATCTTCAGGCGGGTCAGGTATTCGACGGGCTTGATTTTGAACAGGAACTGAAACACGCGCGTGAACTGGTTCATCGAGTAGCCGGACGCCTCGGCGAGCTGCGCGACCTTCACGCCGGAGGCGAACTCGCGGTCGGCCAGGACGAGCGCGGGCCGGATGCGTTCGTACTCCGGCGGCACGGCGCCGATGCCTTCGTAGGGCGACATCACGCCCGCCACGCCGATCACCTTGCGGTGCTTCGATGACGGGTCGTCGAACACCGGGAGCTTGTTGATGCGGTACCACCGCAGCGAGTTCTGCGACGGCATGAGCCAGATATCGTCGAGGATCGGCGCGCCGGTTCGCATCACGCGTGCGTCGTGCTCGACGTAGTCCCGCGCGAGCGACGGCGCGAAAAAGTCGGCGTCGGTCTTGCCGAGCATCTCTTCCTCGCTGCTGAGGCCGTGCTCGAGCCACAACGCGCGGTTGATGCGCGCGAAGCGGTGCTCGGTGTCCTTCATGAACAGGTACCGGCCGTCCATCAGATCGAACAGCGCGCCGAGCACCCCGGCTTGATTCCGGACGGCCAGCGCCTCTTGCGACAGTTCCGAGACTTCCATGACGTGCGCCCAGCGACGGTGAAGATCGGTCGCGCGGCCCGATCCGCGGCGACCTCGTTGCGTTCCGATTGGTGAAATTATACCACGAGAACCGGGCCGCCGGGGCATCGATTTCGGTGGACCGCGACGCTCAGCGCAGCTCGATCTTGTTGATGTAGTACCAGTGACTGACTTCGTTGTGGAAGCGGAGGACGAACCGTGTGCCCGCGGTGCGCGGGACGTCGAGGGTGAACTCGCCCCAGTTGTTGCCGCCGCCGTGCGGGCCGGTCGACGCCAGTTCCTTGCCGCGTTTGTCGAGGATCGTGATGGTCATGCCCTGCATGGCCGCGCCCTTCCAGTAGACCTGCTTCGCGGGGCGCGGCAGCGACAACTCGTAGTAGACGTCCTTGCCGGTCATCTGGTTGAAGTAGACGCCCTTGCCGAGGAACGGGCCGCGGCCGTCGTCGGTCTCCTGCGCCGGGAAGCCGCCCTGCGTGGTGCCGACGGGGAACAGCTGCATGCTCTTGTCGGCGTGGAAGACGATGTTGGGTTGACGCGACGTGGGCTTGGCGGTGGTGACGTTCTGCGCGTTGAGCTTCTCGATCTCGTCGGCGATGCGCGCGACCATCAGCTTCGCCTGGGTCGCCTGGAGGTCTGCGGCGGCCAGCTCGAGGAAACGCTGATACGCGGCGTCGGCGTGGTTGAGCATCGCGAGCTTCGCGCCGGCGCGGGCGTCGCGCGACAGCTCGTAGTACCACTTGCCCAGCGCCACGGCGGTGTCGGCGTCGAGCTCGCTGGTGTCGCGTGTCGCGGCGCGGATGAGCTTGCCCGTGGCTTCGTCGGTGAGGAACGAGTACTTGCGCGCCTCGGCGGGGTCGTCCTTCTCAACGACCAGCGTCTTGATCAGGTCGCCGCCGATCGACTTGTCGCCCGGCGACGCCTTCAGCCTCCCCTTCAGCAGCTCGATCTCCGTGTCGACGCGCTGCTGTTGTGCGGCCTCCAGCGTCTTGTTGCGGACACGCTCCTTGTCGTCGGCGCCGGTGATCGCGGCCAGCGGCACGAGGCGCTTGTAGAGGGCCAACGCGGACTTGGAGTCGCCGGACGTCAGCTGCCCGTCGGCGATCGCTTCGATCTTGGCGAGGGTCTCGGCGGCGACGGCGGCGCGGTCGTCGCCGCGCGCCGCGCTGTACCGACGCATCAGCAGCGTCACGAGTTGATCGTTGGCGTCGGCCGCGGCGTCGGGGACGCGCTCGGCGAGCCGCTCGAGGGCGAGGATGGCGGTGTCGTAGCCGCTGGGGTCCTTCGCGGCGAGACGCTGGGCGTTGTCGAGCAGGACGCGGACCAGCGCGGGCTTGTCCTCGACCGAGTCGGCCGCGGAGATGATGGACCTGGCGAGGGCCACGTCGTCGTCGGGCACACGCGTGGCGGTGACGCGGCGGACCTCGTCCCCGAAGAGCTGATTGAACGTGTCGGTCGCCTCGTCGGCCCGGATCGGCGCGCACAGCGACCCCAGCAGGCAGGTCATCAGGCCGACACACTTCAGGACCCGAACGTGGCGGGATGGGCGATTGATGTGCACGTTCTCTACAGCCATTATCCGTCGGGACGGATCCCGGTCAAGGCTCGCGGAGCGTCACGGTGTCTTGCCGTTAGGCGGGCACACCCTATAATCGCCGCTGATCTGTAGACGCAGGGAAATCTTTATGACCAAGCCGGTTCGTAATCGATCGACGCCCCACTGCGCGGCCTCCCGCTGGACGTTTGGCGCGGCCCGCGCAACCGCGGCGATCATCACCGCGTTGACGCTGCTGACGGCGGTCCCGTCGCCGGCCCAGCAGGCGGCGCCCGCGCCCGCAACACCCGCCGCGCCGAAGCCCGAACCCAACGCGATCCCCGCCGGCGACAGCGGTCGCGACATCGACCGCATGATCGAATACTCCGCGACCGGCCTGGCGCTGCCCAACGTGCCGATCCCCGCGTCGCTGGAGATGAAGTCCACCCGCGCCAACTCGTGGACGGCGGGAAGCTCCAAGTACGTGCTGCTCGACGGCGACGTGTCGATCAAGATCAACGCCTACGGCCTCAAGGCCGACCGGGCCGTGGCGATCATCACGAACCAGACCGTCAACGGTGTCGAGGCGCGCCACCTGGGCATCTATCTGGACAACGTGCGTGAGTTCGGCGGGACGCCGATCGAGCAGGAAGCGACGCGGCTGCTGGTCACGGCGGTGATCACCGGCGACGTGAAGCTGCAGACCGACGACCTGTCGCCGACGCCGAAGGGCGACGACCCGCTGGTCAACGCGGCGACGGACCGACTCAATCGTTACCTCACGGCGATCGCGCAGAACACGCAGCCGCTGCCCGGCGGGCCGCGCCTTTACGACCGCGAGCGATTCGTCGATCGCGCCGTCCGCGAAGCGGCGCTGACGGGCGAAGCGCCGAAGCTGCCCCCGGAGGTCGCCGACCTGCTCCCGCCGGACAAGCGTCCGCCGTCGATGGTGCAGATCGGCCCGGACGGCAAGCCGATCGCGGGCCCGGCCAAGCCGGAGCGCACCGCGCAGGTGGACTTCAACGCCGGTCGAATCGTCGGCAACCGCAAGGAAGGCTACGTGCTGCTCGTGGGCGACATCCGCGTGCTGTACGAGGACCCGAACACCGGTCGTCAGCTGTCGCTGCGTGCCGACAAGGCGGTGATCTTTACCAAGCCGACCGGCGAGGGCGACAACGGCCCGGTGGCGCAGTCGATCGATTCGGGGCAGATCGAGGGCGTGTATCTCGAGGACAACGTGATCGCGTCGGACGGGCAGTACACGCTGCGCGGCCCGCGGATGTTCTACGACCTGAAGACGAGCCGCGCGGTCGTGCTCGACGCGGTGTTCTTCACGTGGGACGTCGAGCGTCAGATCCCGCTGTACGTCCGCGCCAAGGAACTCCGCCAGCACTCGCAGCACGAGTGGTCTGCGACGAGCGCCCGCATGACCACCAGCGAGTTCGCCGAGCCGCACTTCTCGATCGGCGTCAATCAGGTGACGATCGAGGCCGACCGCAGCGGCGCCGGGCTGACCGGTCACCACATCAAGGCCGAGAACATCACGCTCAACGCCGGGAAGGTGCCGCTGTTCTACTGGCCGGAGATCAGCGGGACGGCGGCGGACGTGCCGCTGCAGTCGATCAGCGTGGGCGGCGGGTCGCGTCGCGGCGCCACGATGGAAACGCGCTGGGACCTGTTCAACCTGCTGAGCGTCGACAAGCCGACCGGCGTCAACGCGAGCCTGCTAGTGGACGGCTACACGAAGCGCGGCGTCGGCATCGGGACCAACTGGGACTACGACGTCAACAACGCGTTCGGCAAGTTCGACGCGTATTACCTCTACGACCGCGGCACCGACGAACCCGGCGGACGCGAGCAGGTCGACCCCGACTCCGAGAACCGCGGGCGCGTGGTCTGGCGTCACCGCCACCTGCTGCCGGACAACTGGGAGGCGTCGATCGAGCTGGCGTGGCTCAGCGACCCGACCTTCCTCGAGGAGTGGTACCCCGACGACGCCAACGCCGAGAAGGAATACGAGACGTCGATCTTCCTCAAGCAGCAGCGCGACGACTGGGCGTTTACGTTCCTGGCCAAGTACGACCTGCTGGACTTCGTGCCGCAGAACGACGTGCTGCAGACGCGCGGCGGCTTCGGGGAACCCGGCGCCGGCTACACCGTCAACAAGTTCCCCGAGTTGGCCTATCACCGCATCGCGAACTCCCTCTGGGACGACCGCCTGACCTGGTACAGCGAGAATCGCGGCTCGGTGATGCAGATCAATCTGCCGCGCGACTCACCGCGCGACCGCGGCTTCTCGCCCAGCGAGATCACCGCCCTCTACGGCATGGGCGTGACCGGCGGAACGGAATACGGAACGCTGCTGGAAGGGGCCGGGTACGACGACTCGGTGCGCTACCGGCTCGACACGCGCCAGGAACTCGATGCGCCGATCAAGCTCGGGCCGGTCAGCGTCGTGCCGTACGTCGTTGGACGGGTCACCGCGTACGACGACGGCTTTGACACGTTCAAGGGCGACGACGGCGTAGCCGGGAACAACGACAACATCCGCCTCTGGGGCGCGACCGGCGTGAAGCTGCACGCGTCGTTCTATAGCGACCACCCGAACCTCGAGAACGAGCTGTTCGACGTGCACGGCCTGCGGCACATCATCGAGCCGTCCGCCAACCTGTTCTTCGCCGCGACGACCATCGATCAGAGCGACCTGCCCGTGTACGACTACGACGTCGAGTCGCTCGCCGAGGGCGGGTTCGTGCGGATCGGCGTCCGCAACACGTTCCAGACGCGGCGCGGCGGACCGGGCAACTGGCGTAACGTCGACCTGCTCCGCATCGACACCAACGGTGTGATCGCGACCGGTGAGCCCGACCGCGAGTCCCCCATCGCCCGCTTCTTCGACTACCGCCCCGAGATGAGCCTCGTCGGCGATCACGTCAGCAACGAGATCGCGTGGCAGGTGACCGACACCATGGCGTTTGTGTCGAACCTCAACTACAGCTTCGAGGACAACGAACTCGTCCGCACGAACCTCGGCATCACGTTCGATCACACACCCCGCCTGACCAGCTTCGTCATGTACCGCGACATCGAGCCGCTCAGCTCGAGCCTCCTGCGGTACGGCTTCGACTATCAGCTGACCAGCAAGTACTTCATCACGATGGCCCACTCGTGGGACATCGAGCACGGCGAAAGCCGCAGCGTGTCGCTCACGCTGACCCGCCGCCTGCCGCGCTGGCTGCTGATCGTGTCCTTCGACATCGACACCGTCGAGGACATCACGTCGGCCGGCATCGCGCTGGTCCCCGAGGGCCTCGGCGGCGACGGCAACCCCGGCCGCAACCCGTTCCTTTTCCGCTGATTCCGGCCGGTTCCGTCGCTGGACCGATGACCGCTGCCCTGACGGGCGGCCGGGGAACGCTGTGGCGTCCGCCTGAACGCCGCGACCTGAATCCACGCCGATCCTCTGATAACATGTCGCGACTATGAGTACGACGAACGACCGGATATTACGATCCGTGACGGCTCCGCGTGGCTTCCGCGCGGCGGGTGGTATCTGCGGCATCAAGAAATCGGGCAAGCCGGACCTGGCGTTGATCGTGGCGGACACGCCCTGCCGGGTCGCGGCGGTGTTCACCACGAACCGCATCCCCTCAGAGCCGGTACAGCTCGGCCGACGACACGCGGCGAGCGGGCGCTGCCAGGCGATCGTGTGCAACAGCGGCTGCGCCAACGCGTCGACGGGCAAGCGCGGCTACGACAACGCCGTGAAGATGTGCAAGCGTGTGGCAAAGCACGTGGGCTGCGACCCGCGACACGTCATCGCGTGTTCGACCGGCGTGATCGGCCATCAGCTGCCGATGGACAAGGTGCTGCCGGGCATCGACACGCTGTCGGCGCAGCTCGGCGACGGCGCCAGGGCGGACGCCGCGGCGGCGCGCGCGATCATGACCACGGACCTCGTTCCCAAGGCGACGTTCCGGCAGGTGAAGATCGGCGGCAAGACGGTGACGCTCGGCGGCGTGTGCAAGGGCTCGGGCATGATCGCGCCGAACATGGCGACGATGCTCGCGTTCATCACCACCGACGCCGACATCACGCTGCCGCTGCTGCGCGCCGCGCTGCGTGACGCGGTCAACGCCGACGCGTCGTTCAACCGCATCAGCGTCGACACCGACACCTCGCCGTCGGACACCGTGTTGCTGATGGCCAGCGGCCTGTCCGACGCGAAGCCGATCCGCAAGCGCGGCCCGGAGTACGCGCGGTTCTGCGACGCGCTCAACGAGGTCTGTCGCGACCTGGCGTATCAGATCATCTCGGACGGCGAGGGCGTCGCGCACGTGATCCGCGTGCGCGTCGAGCGTGCGAAGACGAACCCCGACGCGCTGCGGATCGCCCGCACGGTCGCCGACAGCCCGCTGGTCAAAACGGCGGTGCACGGCGGCGATCCGAACTGGGGCCGGCTCACCGCCGCGGCCGGTCGCGCCGGCGCGTCGATCCGCGCCGAGAAACTCGTCGTGCGCATCGGCAACGTCACGGTGTACCGCAACGGCCGGCCCACCAACGTGGACCTCGCGCGGCTCGAGCGGCTGATGAAGCAGGACGAGGTGACGATCACGCTGCAGCTGAACCTCGGCGCCGGTTCGTGCGAATTTCTCGGCTGTGACCTCGGCCGCGAATACATCACCATAAATGCGGACTACCATACGTAATGAGGTTCCCGCGCGGCGGCCGCCCGGGCCGACGCGGACGACACCGACGCGGTTGAGGCGGACGGCAGATGAGGCTCGGACATGTATCAGAGTGAGGTCAAGCAGATCGAGCTGCGTGATTGGGACGTGCAGCGACGCGTGCAGCACAGCGTCGTTGGCCGCCGCTACGCGCTGAGGGTCTGCTACCGGCTCGCCGACGCCCTGCTCCGCCAGGCCGAGCCGCTGCAATCCCTCTCCGACGACGAACTGCTCCGTCAGGGCCGCGAGATGTACATCCGCCCGTCGAACAACGACGACGGCTGGAACCCGCACCGCTCGGCGTTCCCGCTGGTGCTCGAGGCGATCCGGCGCCACACCGGCTTCGTCCTGCACCACAACCAGGTGATGGGCGCGATCGCGATGCGGCGCGGACAGATGATCGAGATGGCCACCGGCGAGGGCAAGACGCTCACCGCCCTGCTCGCCGCGGCCGACTACGCGATGCACGGCCAGCCCGTGCACATGATCACCGCCAACGCCTACCTCGCCGAGCGCGACTCGGTGCTCGGCGCCGACGTGCTCAAGCGCCTCGGGCTCAGCGCCGGGTTCCTCTCGCCCAAGGCGACACCCGACGAGAAGCTGGTGCTCTACAAACGAAGCCTGCTGTACACGACGCTGCACGAGGTCGGCTTCGACTGGCTGCGCGATCGCCTGGCGATGACACGCGACAACAAGCCCGGCAAGATGCGACCGCTGCGCGTGGCGCTGATCGACGAAGCCGACATGATCATGATCGACGAGGCGCGCACGCCGATGGTCCTCGCCGAACGCACCGACCCGCCGGCGAAGTACATCCAGCTGCACCAGTGGGCCCGCGAGACGGCCGAACGCATGCAGCTCGATATCGATTACGACGTGCACGGCCCGATGCAGGTCGAGCTGCTCGAGGACGCCAAGAAGAGCATCGACCGCGGCCGATCGCTGCAGGACGCGCACGACGCGGAGCGCGCCGTGATGGCGTCGCTGCGGGCACGGCTCTTTTACCGGCGCGACATCGACTACATCGTGCGCGAGAACGAGGTCATCATCGTCGACCCCAAGACCGGTCGCGCGATGCCCGGGCGCCGCTGGCCCGACGGGCTGCACGAAGCGGTGATGCTGCGCGAGGGCCTGAAGCTCGACGGACCGACCAAGCACGTCGCGGCCGTCACCGTTCAACAGTTCCTCACGCAGTACGAGCTGCTGTGCGGGTGCTCGGGCACGATGTACGACGCGGCGGAGGAGCTGTGGCGCGTGTACGGCGTGTCGACGATGCAGATCCCCACGCACAAGCCGTGCATCCGCGAGGTGCACGACCCGCGTGTGTACGTCACGCGTGCCGAGCAGTTCCGCGCCGTCGCCGAGGAGGTGCGTGACATGCTCGAGATCGGGCGATCGGTGCTCGTGGGCACCACGCACATCGAGACGAGCATACGCCTGTCGAATCTGCTGAGAGAGATGGACATCGAACACGACGTGCTCAACGCTCACCGCGAAGAGGAAGAGGCGGAGATCATCGCGAAGGCCGGCGAGCCGCGACGCGTGACGATCGCGACGAACATGGCCGGCCGCGGCACCGACATCAAGCTGGAGGCGACGGTGTGTGAGGCCGGGGGCCTGCACGTGATCGCGATGCAGAAGCACGACTCGGTGCGGGTCGACCGCCAGCTGTTCGGCCGCTGCGCCCGTCAGGGCGATCCGGGCTCGGCGCGGTTCATCCTCAGCCTGCAGGACCCGCTGCTCAAGGAGCACGCGCCGCAGGATCGGCTCAAGTTCCGCCTCCGCCGCGTGCCGTTCGGCGCCGAGGTCGACCCGCATCGCCCGCTGCGGCTGTGGCGGCGTGTGCAGCGCGAGGTCGAGACCAAGCACCGCGAGTCCCGCACGGCGCTGATCGAGCGTCAGCTCGAGATGGACCAGCTGCTCGGTAAGCCCAGCTACATGTAGTGCGCCTTTTTTCTCCCGCCGGCGTGCGTAAACCCGGCGTCCCCTGACGTGTAGAATGTACCTCCCATGCAAGCCTACCTCGACAACAACGCCACCACGAAGCCCGCGCCCGAAGTCGTCGACGCGATGAACGAGATGCTGACCGAGCAGTGGGCCAACCCCTCGTCCGTCCACCGCTTCGGCCAGCAGGCCCGCCAGCGTGTCGAGCTCGCCCGCGAGCAGGTCGCCGAGCTGATCGGCGCCAGCCCGCGCGAGATCGTCTTCACGTCCGGCGCCACCGAGGCCAACAACCTCGCGATCCGCGGCATCCTCGCCGCCAAGCCGACACGCCGCACCATCATCACCACCGCGCTGGAGCACTCGGCCGTGCGCGAGCCCTGCCGCTACCTCGGTGACGCGGCCGGCTACAACGTGGTGATCCTGCCGGTCAACGTCGACGGGCTGATCAGCGTCGACGACCTGGCCGCCGCGCTCGACAAGCACGGCGAGGACGTGGCGCTGGTCACCATCCACTGGATCAACAACGAGACCGGCGCGATCCAGCCGCTCGAAGCGATCGGCGCGCTGTGCCGCGAGCGACGCGTCGTGTTCTTCACAGACGCGACCCAGGCGGTCGGCAAGGTGCCGGTCGACGTGGCAGCCCTGCCGATCGACGTGCTGTCGTTCGCCGGGCACAAGCTGCACGGCCCGAAGGGCGTCGGCGCGTTGTACATCGGAAAGCGCGTCGGACTCGTCCCGCAGCAGCTCGGCGGACCGCATGAACGCGAACGTCGCGGCGGCACGGAGAACACGCCGGGCATCGTCGGCCTTGGCGTCGCCGCACGGCTCGCGCAGGCGTTCCTGCAGACCGACGGCCCGCAAATCGGCCAGGCGCGCCGCGACCGCCTCGAGCGCGCGATCGTCGATGGCGTGCCCGATACCGTGGTGAACTCCGTCAACGCGCCGCGGCTGTGGAACACCTCAAACATGGCGTTCCCGCCGCTGGAGTCCGAGGCGATCCTGCTGCTGCTGTCCGAGAAAGGCATCAGCGCCGCCGCGGGCGCCGCGTGCAGCAGCGGGTCGCTCGAGCCGTCGCCCGTGCTGCTGGCGCAGGGCGTCGGCGAGGCGGTGGCTCACGGCTCGATCCGCCTGAGCCTCTCACGCTACACGACCGACGCGGAGATCGACTACGCGATCGCGACGATCCCGCAACTGATCCAGAAGCTGCAGGCGTCGATGCCCGTGTGATCGCCATCGTCACGCCGCACGCGCCGACATCACCGATCTGACCGCATCAGAGGAGCACAGGGACAATGATGCATCGAACGAATCACCGGTTGTTCGCCGCCGTGTTGACACTCGCATTGCTCGTGTGCACCGCGGGCCCGTCGCTGTTCGCCGATGACGCGAAGCCAGACGCCGGGGCGAACGACGACGCCGGCAAGAAGTGGCTGCGTGTGGAGCCGGGCGCGTTCAACGTGCAGCTCACGCTGGACGGTGTGATCGAGGCCGAGCGGGCCTGGCCGGTGCAGGTGAAGCTCGACGAGTGGCAGTCGCTGGTCATCGCCACGCCGGTGCGCTCGGGGCAGCACGTCAAGAAGGGCCAGACGCTGTTCGAGCTGGAGACCGAGGACATCGACAAGGCGATCGCGGACGCGGAGATCAGCGCGAAGCCCGCGCGGCTCGCGCTGCAGCAGGCACAGCTCGAGCTGGCGCAGATGGAGGTCGACACGCCGCGCAAGCTCGAGGACGCCGAGCAGAAGTACACCCGCGCCGTTGAGGACATCGACCGCTACCTCAAGGTCGGCTACGGCCTGGCCGTGAAGGAAAACGAAGAGAACTTCGCCTCGGCCCGCAACGCGCTGGAGTACACGACCGAAGAGCTGAATCAGTTGCAGGCGATGTACAAGGAGGACGACCTGACGGAGCAGACCGAAGAAATCATCCTCAAGCGTCAGAAGCGCGCCGTCGAGGTCGCGAAGTTCCGCCTGGAGCAGGCGGCGTCCGCGTACGAGGTCGCGGCGAAGCACACGCTGCCGCGGGCGCTGAGCGACGCGAAGCGGAACCGCGACAAGTGGGATTCGTTCATCACGAACGAGCGTAAGAACCTGCCGCTGGCGTTGCAGCTGAAGCGTGAGACCGTGGCGAAGATGGAGCACGACCGCACCGAGGCCGAGGCGAAGCTCGTGCGTCTCAAGGCGGATCGCAAGAAGATGGCGATCACGTCGCCCGCGGACGGCGTGGTGTACCTCGGAGCACAGTTCCGCGGGCGCTGGTCGAACGCCGGGTACGCCGCGGCGATGCAGCCCGGCGGGACGTTCAAGAACGGCACAATCATCTGCACGATCGTGCAGCCGCGCCCCGCGTTCATCCGTGTCGACGCCGGTGAAGGCGATCTCTACGGCCTGCGACCCGGCGTGTCGGGCGTGGCGCGATGCAACGCGTTCCCGCAGGTCGCGATCCCCGCACGCGTGCGCAGCGTCGACAACGTGCCGATCGACAACGGCAAATACGACGTCGTGATCGAACTGCCCGACGTGCCCGAGGGTGTGATGCCCGGCATGACGTTCAAGCTGACGCTCACGCCGTACAGGAACGACAAGGCGTTGACGCTGCCGCTGTCCGCTGTCGAGGACGCGGCGCCCGGCGGGCCCTACGTGATGGTGCGTGGTGAGGGCGACCGCGCGGTCAAGCGACCGGTCAAGCTCGGTTGGCGGGCGAACGGCCGTGTCGAGGTGCTTGATGGACTCAAGGCCGGCGACGAGGTTTCCCCAAAGCCGTGACACGCGTGCCCTATACATGCCGAGCGATGGCGTGCGTCGCCCTGCTCATCGGGCTGACATGGTCGTCGGCCGTACGCGCCGCGGATGACACGACCGGGGGTAAGACAGACGACGTGGCGAACGTCGAACATCTCGCCATCGACTCGACCGGCAAGCTCAAGCCGATCGACGGGCCGAAGGCGTGGGAACTGCATGAGTCGATCCAGCGCGGCGTGGCGTTCCTGCTGGAGTCGCAGAACGCCGACGGCTCGTGGGGCTCGGCGACGCACACGAAGGACCTGAACATCTACGCGCCTGTGCCGGGTGCGCATCACGCGTTTCGCGCCGCGACGACGGCGCTGTGCGTATCGGCGTTGATCGAGGTCGGCGTGGACGACGACCCCAGGGCCGTCGCCGCGATCGAGCGCGGCGAGGCGTGGCTGCTCGATCACCTGCCGGAGGTCCGCCGACCCAGCGTTTCGGCGATCTACAACGTCTGGGCGCACGCGTACGGCATCCAGGCGCTCGTGCGTATGCTGGACCGACACAGCGGCGACGTCAGCCCCGTGACGCGGAACCGCATCACCGCGGAGATCGCGGATCAGATCGATCGGCTGCGTCGCTACCAGTACGTCTCCGGAGGCTGGGGCTACTACGACTTCGACTCACAGACGCAGCACCCCGCGGGCGACACCGAGACGAGCTTCACCACGGCGACCGTCATGGTCGCCCTCCGTGAAGCTCAGGACGCGGGCGTTCAGCCGCCGACGAAGATCGTCGAGCACGGCGTGCGGGCCATCGAGCGCCAGCGCAAGCCCGACAACACCTACCTCTACAGCCAGGGCTTTCACTTCTACCCGATGCGCGGCATCAACCGACCCGGCGGCAGCCTCGGGCGGACTCAGGCGTGCAATCTCGCGCTGCGGGTGTGGGGCGACGGCACGGTCACCGACGACGTGCTCGCCGGCTGGCTCGACCGGCTGTTCCTCCGCAACGGCTGGCTGAGCATGGGACGCAAGCGGCCGATCCCCCACGAGTCGTACTTCCAGGTCGCCGGGTACTTCTACTACTACGGACACTACTACGGCGCGCTGTGCATCGACCAGCTGCCGCCCGAGCGGCGTCCGATCTACCAGGACTACATGGCCGCGACGCTTCTCGCGCTGCAGGAGAAGGACGGCTCGTGGTGGGACTATCCGTTGTACAATTACCACCAGCCGTACGGCACCGCGTTCGCCCTGATGAGCCTCCAGCGGTGTCGCCGGTAATCACGCCGTCCCCGACCCGCTACGGAGCCGCCATGCCACGCATCCTACTGTTCGTCGTCACGCTGTTGATCACCACCGCCGCGCACGCGGGCGACTGGCCGCAGTGGCGCGGGCCCGATGGCACCGGCGTCAGCCACGAGTCGAACCTCCCCGTGCAGTGGGACGAGAAGCTGAACATGACGTGGTCCGCCACGATGCCCGGGCCCGGCAACGGCTCGCCCATCGTCGTCGGCGACCGCGTATTCGTCACCGCGTCGATGGACGGTGGGGCCAAGCGTGCGCTGATCTGTTTCAATCGCGACACCGGCAAGGTGCTTTGGTACCAGGCCGTCGCCGCCAGCGCCAGCGAGCCGACGCACCAGACCAGCCCGTACTCCGCCTCGACGCCGTGCAGCGACGGACAGGCCGTGTACGTGTGGCACGGCTCGGCGGGGCTCTACGCATACGACATGGACGGGCGCGAACTCTGGAAGCTCGACCTCGGCCAGTACCGACACATCTGGGGCATGGGACCGAGCCCCGTGCTGTTCGAGGACATGCTGATCGTGCACGCCGGGCCGGGCGACAACGTCAAGCTCGTCGCCGTGCAGAAGGCCACCGGCACGATGGTCTGGGAGAAGCCGCTGCCCGAGGCGCAGAACAAGTTCACCACGCCCGGCGACAAGGAACAGTGGATCGGCTCGTGGGCGACGCCCGTGGTTGTCGGCAAGGGTGACACCGCCGAACTGATCCTCCCGTTGCCGAACCGCGTCGTCGCCTTCAATCCGCAGACCGGCACGGAGTACTGGCGATGCGAAGGCCTCGGCCCGCTGGCGTACACCTCGCCGCTGGTCGACAGCGAGACGATCGTCGCGATGTCCGGCTTCGGCGGGCCCGACATGGGCATCAAGCTGCCCGACGGCGCGGCGTCCGGCGACATCACCGCGTCGCACCAGCTCTGGCGACACCCGCGCACCACGCAGCGCATCGGCAGCGGCGTGCTCGTCAGCGGGCGCGTGTACATCTGCAACGACAACGGCACGGCGCAGTGCTTCGACGCGAAGACCGGCGAGGACGTGTGGAAGGAACGCCTGACCAAGCAGGCGTGGAGCTCAATGATCTACGCCGATCACCGCCTCTACGTCACCGACCTCGCGGGCACGACGCACGTGCTCAAGGCCGGATCGAAGTACGAGCTGCTGTCGAGCAACCCCGTGGCGAAGGGCGAGACGTGCCGCAGCACGCCGGCGTTCAGCGACGGGCAGGTCTTCATCCGCACGTACGAACACCTTTACTGCATCGGCGTGCGGCTCAAGTAATTCACGGTTTGATTGAAGCGATGGTACGCAAGCCCGGCCGCTCAGTCGTCGTCGGCCGGATCGTCGTCCTCGTCGTCGACGTCTTCGCCCTCGGGCGCCTCGCCGAACAGGCAGCGGCCGAGCCGCACGACGTTCGCCCCGCACTCGATGGCGACCTCGAAGTCACCGCTCATGCCCATCGACAGGATGTTGAACGTCTCGCCGTACCGCCCTTCCTTGCGCATGTCGGTGAACAGCTCGGCGACCTGCTCGAAGATCGGGCGCGACACCTCGGGATCGTCGTCGTAGGGCGCGATGGTCATCAGGCCGCGCAGGCGGAGGTGAAGCATCGTGTCGATCTGCTCGGCGAGGTGCGGCACAGCGGGCACCGCGAGCCCGAACTTCGTCGGGTCGCTCGCCGCCTTGACCTGGAGCAGAAGGTCGACCTTGCGGCCGAGCTTCGCGGCCTGCGTCTGGATCTCCTCGATGAGCCGGAGGCTGTCGACGCTATGGATCAGCTTCACCAGCGGGATCACCGACTTGACCTTGTTCCGCTGGAGATGGCCGATCATGTGCCAGCGGATCTCCGACGGCGCGCCCTCCGGCGCGAGCATGCGACGGCGTGCGAGGAATTCCTCGGCGACGGCGGTGCGCTGCTCGAGCTGCTGGACGCGGTTCTCGCCGAAGTCCTGGTGTCCGAGTTCGATGAGTTGACGGATCTGATCGGGGCTGGCGGTCTTGGTCACCGCGACGGTCATGACGTCGTCGGCGTGACGCCCGCTCCGCCTGGCGGCCGCGGCCACGCGTTCCATCACGTGACGGTAATTCTCGGCCAGTTCGCTGCGTGAAGCCATGTGCGATAAGTCCTTTTATCGGTGCGTGGCGTGACGGTGAGAATAGACGGTTTACGGCCTCCGCTCAAGTAAACAACGCATTTGCGCTCGCGGTTACCAACAGCGCCGCCAACCACGACACGGCCCCAAACGCAAACCACCCGGCGGTTGTCTCGCCGGGTGGTCGCCCGTTTTCACGGATGTGGTGTTTCGCAATGCGCCGATGGGTTCGGCGTCAGTTCTTCTTGCGGTCGCCCTCGGGATGAGGAGCGGCCTTGTCGCCGTCACCGGCGCCGGGACGACGACGCGGACCGTCGCCCTCACCGCGGTGCTCCTTGAGCGTCTCGACAGCCTTGTCAAAGGTCGCCTGCTGGTCGGGCGTCAGCACGCCGCGGACGTCGGAGATGAAGGTCTGGAAGGCCTCGTGACGCTGCTGCATGATGCGCTGCATCGCGTCCTTGTCCTTGCTCTCGCGGGCCTTCTTGGCCTCCTCCATGATGCCCTTCATCCGCTCCATCATCGCCTGGCGGATGTCCTTGATCTTGCCCTGCTGCTCCTCGGTCAGGTTCAGGCTCGCAAACACCTTCGCCAGCGGGCCGTCGCCGTGCTCACCGCGAGCGCCACCCGGACGGTCGCCGTGTTCCTTGTTCGCCGGACGGTCACCCTCCGGGCGTGCCTTCTTGTCGCCGTCCGCGGCCCAGCCGGCCGAGCATACGAACGCCACCACCAATGCCACAGTCCACAGTTGCTTATTCATCACTTTGCTCCTCAACTTTCTCGTGTTAGCCCTGACAGTTCCTGATGTGCAGGCCGCTCGGCCTGTCTGACATTCCAACGTGTCACGCTCGGGTGTATTGCAGCGGATTCGCTCCTTTGTGTCTTGTTGACGCGGTGGGCAATCCCTATGATCGCCCGCTATGTCTATTACGAAAGAACAGATCGTGAATCTACTGCGTCGCGTGGCCGATCCGGTCAGCGGCAAGGATCTCGTCTCCGCCAACATGGTCCGGCACACCGCCGCCTGCGACGGGTTCGTCAGCGTGTCGATCGCCATCGCCGCCCCCAACGCCTCGCTGCAGGAGACGCTGCGAAACCAGATCATCGACGCGGTCTCGCAGCTCGGCGACGAGGTGAAGAAGGTCAACGTGGAGTTCGCCCCGCAGCAGGCCCCCGACGCGCGCAGCGCGCAGCCCGCGCCGCCGAAGCAGCCTCAGCCGCAGCCCGGCCAACAGCAGCAGCACCCGCAGGACGCCGCGCGCGACGCCAACCCGCTGCCCAACGTCCGCCACATCGTCGCCGTCGGCGCGGGCAAGGGCGGCGTCGGCAAATCCACCGTCTCGATCAACCTCGCCGTCGGCCTCGCACGGCGCGGCCTGCGCGTCGGGCTGCTCGACGGCGACATCTACGGCCCGTCCGCGCCCACGCTGCTCGGCCTCGCCGACGCCGAACTCTCCGGCGAGGGCAACACCATCCACCCCTTCGAGGTGCACGGCATCAAGGCGATGACGATCGGCAAGATGGTTGACGCGGACAAGCCGCTGATCTGGCGCGGACCGATGGCGCACGGCGCGTTCCGGCAGCTGGCGATCCAGACGGGCTGGGGCGAACTCGACTACCTCATCATCGACCTGCCGCCCGGCACCGGCGACGTCCCGCTGACCCTCGCGCAGATGCTGCCGCTCACCGGCTCCATCATCGTCTGCACGCCGCAGAAGGTCGCGCAGGACGACGCCGTGCGCGCCGCCGGCATGTTCAGGCAGCTCAAGGTCGACGTGCTCGGCGTCGTCGAAAACATGTCGTACTTCATCGGCGACGACGGCAAGGAGTACGACATCTTCGGCAAGGGCGGCGCGGCCGCGATGGCCCAGCGCATCGGCCTGCCCATGCTCGGCACGCTGCCGATCAACACGCAGCTCCGCGCCAACTCCGACGCCGGCAACCCCACCGCCAACTTCACCGGCAGCGAAAAGCTCGCCGCCGAACTCAACGACATGGTCGACCGCGTCATCGCGCAGATCGACGCGCGCGGCGACAACACCGGCCGCCCGACGATGAGCATCTCGTAACCACCCGCGAGGACGCGCCATGCCGAAGATCACCGCGAGTTCACCCGTCCTGCTGGTGCGCGACATCGTCGCGTCCGCGAACTACTACCGCGACGCGATCGGATTTACCTACGGACCCGACGACCTGTTCGGCGAGCCGCCCGTGTTCTGCATCCTTCGGCGCGACGGCTTCCACCTCATGCTCGCCCTGGCCGACCCCGACAATCCGAGCACGCCGTTCTGGAAGCTCCGCGACAAGACGCCGAACGCGTACTTCTGGGTCGACGACGCCGACACGCTGTACGAACAGATGAAGGCCAACGGCGCGAAGTTGGATTACGGCCCGTGCACGCAACCCTACGGCGTCCGCGAGTTCGGCATCCAGGACCTCGACGAGCACGACATCTCGTTCGGCCAGATCCTCTGACGCACGCCGCGAACCACCGGCGTATACTCCCCGACCGTGGATTCATGGATGTACATCGCGATGGGCGTCGTGCTCATGCTCGGCAGCACGATCCAGGCGGCGACCGGATTCGCCTTCGGGCTGTTTTCGATCACGCTCCTGCTGCTGCTCGGTGTGCCGCCGCAGCAGGCCGTGCCGATCGCCGCGACGTGTGCGTTCGCCCAGTGCGCCACCGGCTCGCTCCGGCACCGCCACGACGTCGACTGGAAACGGATCGTTCCCCTTGCGCTGCTCGGCGCGTTATTCCAACCGGTCGGCGTCTGGGTCCTTTACCTGCTCACCGAGAACGCGCACGCGTACATCAAGCCGGTGTTCGGCGGCGTGGTGCTGCTGGCGGTGATCGCCCAGTGGCTCATCCGGCCGCTGCCGCAGCAGAGGCTTCACGCCGGTTGGGGCGGCGTCGCGTTCAGCACCGGCGGCGTCATGCAGGGACTCGCGGGGATGGGCGGCCCGCCGATCGTCATGTGGGTCATGGCGCACGACTGGAACTCACGCGTCAGCCGCGCCACGCTCTGGTCGTTCTTCCTGATGATGATCCCCACCAACATCCTGTTCTACTACCTGCGCTTCGGCGACGCCGTGCCGCGCGCCGTGGGGATCGGCGCGCTCTACATCCCGCTGGTCGTGCTCGGCGCGATCCCCGGCATGTGGCTCGGCAACAAGACGTCCAAGAAACGCCTCCAGCAGATCGCCTTCGGCATCCTTATCCTGATGGCCGCTTACGCGATCGCCCAGCCGTTGCTGTTTCCGGACCCGGCGTAGGTCACACCTCGACCGACTCGGCGCCGTGCGTGTTTGCCTCGCGTTGAGCCGACTCGATGAACTTCTCGACCGGCAACGCGCCGAGATCACCACGTCGACGGTCGCGGATGCTCACCGTACCCGCCTCGGCGTCCTTGCCGCCGACGATCAGCATGTAAGGCACCTGCATCTCCTGCGCGTTGCGGATCTTCGCCTGTAGGCGCTCGGGCGAGTCGTCGAGGTCCGCGCGGAAGCCCGCGACCTTCAGCGATGCGTGCACCTTCTTCGCGTAGTCCATGAACTTGTCGCTGATCGGCAGCACGCGCATCTGCTCGGGCGCGAGCCACAGCGGGAACGCGCCCGCGAAGTGCTCGATGAGGCACCCGATGAATCGCTCCATCGACCCGAACGGCGCGCGGTGGATCATGATCGGGCGGTGCGCCGCGTTGTCGCTGCCGATGTACGACAGGTCGAAACGCTCGGGCAGGTTGTAGTCGACCTGCACGGTGCCGAGCTGCCAGTCGCGGCCGATCACGTCCTTGACCACGAAGTCGATCTTCGGGCCGTAGAACGCCGCCTCGCCCGGCTCGGCGCTGAACGGCACGCCCAGCGACTCGGCCGCCTTGCGGCACGCCGCCTCGGCCTTGTCCCAGTTCTCCGGCTTGCCGACGTACTTGCTGTCGTCCGGGTCTCGCAGGCCCACACGCACGCGGTAGTCCGTCATACCCATCGCCTGGAAGACGATCTTCACGAGCTCGAGGCAGCCCATCACCTCATCTTCAAGTTGATCTTCGGTGACGAACAGATGCGCATCGTCCTGCGTGAACCCGCGCACGCGTGTCATGCCGCCGATCTCGCCGGACTGCTCCCAGCGGTACACCGTGCCGAACTCCGCGAGGCGGATCGGCAGGTCGCGGTAGCTGCGCGGCTGGCTGTCGTAGATCTTGATGTGGTGCGGGCAGTTCATCGGCTTGAGCAGGTAGCCATCGATCTCGCCGTCACGCATGCGGTTGGCCAGGTCGCCGCACGAGCAGCCCTCGGCCGCCATACCGCCGAGCGTCTCGCGCTCGACCAGCGGCGGGTACTGGCTGTCCTGGTAGTACGGGAAGTGGCCCGACGTCTTGTAGAGATCGAGCTTGCCGATGTGCGGCGTGAACACCTGCGAGTAGCCCTGCCGACGCAGGTGCGACGAGATGAAGTCCTGCAGCACCTGACGCACGATCGCGCCGTTGGGCGTCCACAGGATCAGGCCCTGCCCGACCATCTCGTCGATGTGGAACAGGTGCAGCTTCTTGCCGAGCACGCGGTGGTCACGCTGCTTCGCCTCGTTGAGTTGTTCGAGGTACTTGTCGAGATCGTCCTGCGTGTAGAACGCCGTGCCGTAGACACGCTGGAAACGGTCGGACTCGACGTCGCCGTGCCAGTTCGACGACGCGATCGACATGACCTTGAATGCGCCGATGTCCGACGTGGCCGGGACGTGCGGGCCCATGCAGAGGTCTTCCCAGTTCTTGTCGACCTCGCCGGTGACGTACCACGACAGCGTCGTCGCCCCGCCGTCGATGGCGCGCTCGGCGTTGTCGATCTTGTACTTGTTTCCCTCGTCCTTGAGGCGCGCCATGCCCGCGTCGGGATCGAGTTCGTAGCGCGTGAACGTGCGGTTCTCTTCGACGATCTTCTTCATCTCCGCCTCGATCTTGTCGAAGTCGTCGGAACTGATGGGTGTGTCGAGGGCGATGTCGTAGTAGAACCCGTTGTCGAGCGGCGGGCCGTAGGCGAGCAGCGTGTCGGGCCAGAGGCGCTGGATCGCCTCGGCCATGACGTGCGCGGTGGAGTGACGCAGCAGGTACAGGGCATCGGGGTCCTGCTTGTCCAGCGGCGTGCCCTTGCGCGGGCGGGTCACGATCGCGACCTGCACGTCGTGATCGATCGGCCGATCGAGATCGACCAGCACGCCGTCGACCTTCGCGCCGACCGCGGCCTTGGCCAGACCGGCGCCGATCGACGCGGCGACCTGCCGGGCCGTCACCGCCGGGCCGTCGAACTCCTTTACGCTGCCGTCCGGCAGTGTCACGCGGGGCATCGCATACCTCCTGTTGCAGTCCTTACGCCGACACGTCCGTCGCCCGGCGTCAAAACGCCCCATTATCAACAGGTTGTGCGCCGAGGCAACTCGTCGCCCGGCGATCCGTCCGTAAACCCCGCTCGCCGGGCGGGATCGCCTCGCTTGCGCGGTCGCTTCAGGCGGTCTGACGCCGCTTGGCCACCCCGCGAATCATTGTTAATATATCGCTAACGTCCGGTTAGCCGTGACGGGGTTCTGACCATGAAAAGATCGATCGTTCTGACTCGAGTGGCCATCGCTGTAGCCGTCCTGTGCGCGTCGATCGCCTGCGCTGGATTCGCGAACGCGGCGCACGACGCGGCGATCCCCAAGCAGTTGCGCGGCGGCATCAGCGTCGACCGCGACACCATCCGCGCCGCACTCGGCATGCAGTACCAGGGCTGGGTTTACGTCATGCCCAAGCCCAAGAGCGAGACCGCCGGCTGGGGCAACGACGACCCGCGCGGCACGTGGTACCTCGGCTACTGGATTAACGAGGCGACCCGGCAGACCTCGAACCGTACGCCCCGGCTCAATCACGAAGGCGACTACGTCGGCGATAACAAGGCCGAGGCAGGCGCCTGGCGTCGCGGCGGCTCCCCCGAACCCCCGAACAAGATCCAGTGGCTCATGAGCAAGGAAGGCGGCGTTAAGCCCGACGAAGACGCTCCCACCGGCCTACCGCCCGTCGACTCCGACAGCTCCGGGTGAGCCCGCCACGTCCACCCACTCCCCTTGAGGGAAAAGCAGCACGGTCCGTCTGACGCCCGCACCCGTTTCGGAACCCGGATGATGCAACGGGCTCCAGCGGCCGTGCTGCCATTTTGCCGCACGACCACAAGGCGGATCGCGATCTGCACATATAACCACAAGCGGACATTGCCGACGCGCCGATCGACCCCTATATTTCGATGGGACCACCCGTCGCCCTCAACACTTTGGGGGTGATCACGCCGCAACGGAGCCCGGGATGCGCTGCCCGTTCTGCAACGAAGACAACGATAAGGTCGTCGACTCCCGGTCGTCCGATCAGGGCAACGGCATCCGGCGTCGACGCGAGTGCCTGGCGTGCAACCGTCGCTTCACCACGTACGAGCGCCCCGAGACCGCCGTGAAGCTGACCGTCGTCAAGAAGGACGGCACGCGTGTGCCCTACGACCGCGAGAAGATGCTGTCGGGGCTGCATAAGGCGTGCTACAAGCGGCCGGTCTCTGTCGAGCAGTTGCAGGAGATCGTTGAGGACGTCGAAGACCAGCTGTTCCGCACGTACGAGAAGGAAGTCGACTCCATCGACATCGGCCGCATCCTCTGCGACCACCTCAAGCGCGTCGACCACGTCGCGTACGTTCGCTTCGCCACGGTGTACAAGCAGTTCCGCGACATCGAGGACCTGTTCGACGAAGTCAAAGAAGTGATCGCCAGCAAGCAGCCGCTCGAAGGTCCGCAGCAGGGCCGGCTGTTCTGATTCCGGGCGCTCGCCTCAGAGATCTTTGAACGAGCCGATTGTTTCCGACGGGTCCTGCCGCGTCTCGGTCGAGAGCGTGATGATGAACGTCGCCCCACCGCCCGGGCGCGACGACACGGCGATGTTGCCGCCGTGCTCTTCGATGATCTTCTTGGTGACCGGCAGGCCGAGGCCGGTGCCGCGCAGGCCCTTCGTTGAATAGAACGGCGTGAACAACCGCTTGAGGCTGTCGTTGCCGATGCCCTGGCCGTTGTCCTGGATGGTGATGTACGCCAGTTCCTCGTCGGGGTCGTGCTCGATGCGCACCGCGATGCGTCCCTCGCCGGGCTTGACCGCGTCCAGCGCGTTGGTCAGCAGGTTCATGATCGCCTGGTGCAGCCCAGCCGGGTCGCACGGCAGCGGCGGCACGTCCTCTTCCAACTCGAACGTCAGCCCGACCGACGCGCGATCGCACTGCGGCTTGAACAGCGCCACGACCTCGTCGAAGAACTCACGCAGGTCGACGTTCTCAAACTCCGGCCGACGCTGCTTGGCGAACGCCAGCATGTTCATCGTCAGCTCGTAGATGCGGTCGAGGTTGCGGCTGAGCACCTCCCAGCCGTTGGCCACGAGCGTCAGGTCCTGCTTGCGCAGGCCCATCTCGACGACCTCCGCGCCGCCGCGGATCGCCTGGAGGATGTTGCGGATCGAGTGCGACAGGCTCGCGACGGTCTCACCGGCCGCGGCGAGTCTCGCCTGCTGCACGCCCTGCTCGTACAGCTCGACGTTGCCCAGCGCCATCGCCGTCTGCGAACCGATCGCCGTCATCAGGCGCAGCTGGTCGTCGGTGTAGGTGTAGTTCGCCACGAGCGAATCGATGTAGATCACGCCGAAGTTGCGATCGCGGAACTGGATCGGCACGCAGATCGCGCTGCGGATGCCGGCGACCTGGATGGAGTCGCCGCCGGAGAACCGACGGTCGGTCATCGCGTTCGACGACAGCACGCCCTCGTTCTTGCGTTCGACGTGCTCGACGATCGTGTGGCTCACGGAGAACTTGTCGGACTTGCCCTCCGGCTCCTTGCGGTAGCGGACGACGATCGGTTTCAACTCCTCGTGCTGCGACGCGCGGATCATGATCACGCCGCGGTCGGGACGGAAGTGCTCGAACACGATGTCCATCACACGCTCGAGCAGGCCCTGCCGATCGAAGATCGAGTTGAGCAGTTGCGTCAGGTCGTACAGCACGCGGAGGTGCTCGATGGCCGCCTCCGACGGGTCGGGCACGGCCATGATCACCGACTGCTCGTACGCCGAGACGGTGCTCTCGACCGACACGTCGATCTTGTCGGACGGCAGCACGTCGATCTCGTGCACGGGCGGCTTGATGTCACCGTACACGAACAGCGACGCGCCGGTGCGGATCTGATCGCCGTCGCGCAGGCGGTGCGGCGCGGTGATGCGGTGACCGTTGACGTAAGTGCCGTTGGCGGAGTTCAGGTCGTTGACGAACCACGCGCCCTCGTCCGGCGTCAGCTCGGCGTGGCGACGCGAGATCGTCGAGTCCGTCAGCGGCAACGCCTCGCTGCTGCGACCGATGAGCTGCGGCTCGTTGTCCGGCAGCTCGAAGCGTTTGCCCTTGTCGGGGCCATCAAGAGTGGTGATCACCAGCACGGAACAGTCCTTCCAAACACGACCAAATACATCGCCGCCAACCTCCGCGACGCATACCCCGATTACAGCCGACTGATTATAACGCCACACGTCGCCGACGGGTTTGACACCCTCCGGCCTCATGCCTACATTTATGCACCGTTCACGACCCGTGAACGCCTGACGGTGGCTGTAGCTCAGTTGGTTAGAGCATCGCGTTGTGGTCGCGAGGGTCGGGGGTTCGAATCCCCTCAGCCACCCTTTCACTTTCCCCGACAAAACAAGCGTTTTCTTCACTGTTTTCGTCATCTTGGGTACAAAACGCGGCTCCGTTAAAATCTTCGTTTTCAGCGTCCTGCGAGGGGGTGCTGGAATCTACGGAGTCGTGATCCGGTCCTAAGCTCGCGGCTCTCTCAAACAACTCATCGGGTACGTGGTTGGCGTAGTGCTTGCCACTGACCGTAAGGCTGTGGCCGATCCAATTTGATACTGCAAACTGTGGGAACTCCATCGCCCATTCTTGTTCGCATGAGCGACGTAGAGTCTGCCACAAGTCATCCCATTTCTGGACCTCTGAACGCTTCACAAGGGCTAGCATGGTGCGCCGTAGGTTGCCCTTGGTCCCAATCCTGACGACGCGCTCAGAGCCATCAGGGGCCGCGTGGAAGGCGTCCTGTAGGATGCTCATTAGCTTTGGCGTGATGGGTACTATTCGCTCTTCCTTGCCTGCGTGATGCTCTGTCTTTGGGGAGCGGACCCGTAGGCGTCCCTTGTCAAAGTCCACGTCAGCCCACGTCAACAGGTGCGTCTCTGATGGACACCGTAAACCAGCAAGGCGAGCCAGACCTACTACCGTCTTCCACCGAATATCCAATGCTGCGTTCAGTAGCCTGTCTGTCTCTTCGGGCGTGATGTATCGTGGATTACGGTGTGGTGTCGATCCGCCCTTCAAGTGGCGCAGTGGTGACTCGCGGATTAGCTCTCGCTCAACAGCTAGGTTTGCTTCGCTAAGTATATCTCGATGCTTCTTTGAACAGTGTTTAACAAGTGAGCGATGACATATGAACTGGAGTAGGTAGCCTCCATCCTCTTGCGGTGTCCAATCCAATGGCTCTACCAACATTGGCCACATTGCGGGGCTGAGGTCGGCTCGGTGTTGGTGATAGCCATCCAGCCATTGAAGTGTGTCGGGCTTCAGGCGTATGTAACTCTGTTGCCTCTTTTGCCCCTTACGCTTCCGCTTCTCTTCATACGCCATCTCGGTTGATGCGATGAACAGTTCAGATAAGACGAGCCCGACGCCCAATTGGTCGGGATTGGACCAACCGTCATCCTCTATGCCTATGCGATTCATTTCGTGAATGAGTACGCGGCGCTTATGCGACTCCGTGGAGCCCTGCTGTTTAGTGCGTGTGGTGATTGCCTGGTAGAACCCTGGGTTCATGTGCTCAAATCTACGAAGGCGGTGCTCCAGTTCGATGTCCTGGCTAATGCGTTTCGCGAGGTCGGCTCGGGTTTGCGGTTCACCATTCTTACCAACTCCCGAGAAGACTCTTCGGGCCGTAATGTACGCGGCGGTTGTAGGTGCGGTGTTCTTTAGCAGCGGGGCGAATTTGTTCGCACGTCCTGGTCTGCCGCCATAGCTTCGCTTGAGCCATTCTGTAATGGCTGCTGTAAGCGGCGTGATTGCTTCACTAATTAAGCGGCGCGCACCTGGTGTGTCTTGGCGTCTGCCCCTGTCGATGGTCTTGTTGACCTTGTTTTGAAATCGTCTGCGTCCGTGATCTAACATTTCGTATTCCAGTTTCATCTGTCGGGTGATTAAGGCTTCGGCCTTAACCGTCAGTGCCCCCTGCGGGGCATCAAGACTCGTAGTCAACCGACTACACTCCAATGAGTTTGCACAATGACAAACCTCTCTGTCGCGCTATAGGCGACACAAGTACAGCGTGGCGGTGCAGTGACCACATAGTCAGCGCGCCGAGCACACCGAAACCAAATGTGATGTCGTAAGGGTGATGGGAAATTGTGACGGGCGGGTGTTCGGTTGTTGAGCAGTCTTTTGGCGACGTTGTGCCGCGCTGGGGCAAACCCGTTACCGGGTACGGTTCGACGCATCTACGCCCACACTGGTGCGTCTACTACGGAGCATGCTCTTGGTCCATTGGCATTATACACGAATTGCCTAAAAAGGTCCAAAGACTGTGCCGAAAACAACCGATACACCCCACCACGTAGGCTTACATCGGCAGCCCAATCCGCGCGTCAAAATCGTATAGCAATCGCGCAGATTCATACTGGCGCGGACACCCAACGGGCGCTATTCTTGTTACTAACCGGACGGTCGGTAACAAACACAAGGAGAATCATCGTGGCAAAGAGACGTAAGAAGCAAGTGACGAAGGTCGCTGTCGGATACGTTCGGGTGTCCACTGCGGGCCAAGCCGAAGACGGTATCAGTCTCGACGCACAGCGCGCCAAGGTTCGTGCCTACTGTGATCTCCACGGACTGACGTTGTTGGACGTTCACGGAGACGAGATCAGCGGCAAGCGTGCGGACAACCGTCCAGGTCTCAACGCGGCGTTAGTTCAGGCGTGCAAGCACAAGGCCGCTGTGGTGGTCTACTCTCTCTCGCGCCTTGCCAGGTCGACCACTGACGCTATCGCCATAGCTGAACGCTTGGACAACGCCGGGGCGGACCTTGTGAGTCTCTCCGAACAACTCGACACCACCACAGCGGCGGGGCGCATGTTCTTCAAGCTGATGGCGGTACTTGCTGACTTCGAACGCGATCTAGTCTCAGAGCGGACGACTACGGCGCTGGCACACAAGCGGAACCGATCCGAGCGCATCAGCGGGCGTATCCCCTTCGGCTATGAGCTTGCCGACGATGGGGTCCGGCTTCTGCCGAACTCGAATGAGCAACGCGCCATACGCTCTATGATAGGTCTACGTGATCGGGGTCAGAGTTATCGCGTCATCATTGCGGACCTTGAGCGTCGCGGA
The DNA here is from genome assembly GCA_016125285.1 of Phycisphaera sp. Taxonomy (GTDB): domain Bacteria; phylum Planctomycetota; class Phycisphaerae; order Phycisphaerales; family Zrk34; genus RI-212. The sequence continues at coordinate 40,196 of WGMA01000037.1, read as the reverse complement.
GTCGCCCCGAAGAACGGCGGCAAGTGGCACGCGAAGGTGGTGCGGGACATCATTGAACGAGAAGCGGCGTGAGCATCGGAAACTGGCCATGCGCCCGGGCCACGGGGGAAATCGCGCTATCCGATTCTATTAGATGCCCTCTCGCAAATTTTCGGCGAAACATCCCAGTGTCTATTGCTGAGGCTTCGGTGAACCTAGCTTGCTTTCAGCGTGCCTATATCCATCTTCAACCCCTCGCTCCCATGCTTCACGAATCAACTTAGGGTCGGTCGGTCGAAGTGATGAGTCTGTGGGATTCAAGATGTCCTGTTGCGACCGACATCGGCATAACACATCAGGATGAAACTCACACCCACCTTCGAAGGTCCGCCAGGGCCGACCATCCGAAGTGTGCATCATGCAACCACACCCCTTACCAGACTTACACCGCACTTCCCCTTGTTGCTCAATTTGTAGTTGCTTGTCTTGCTTACCTTCCGAAAGCCCAAACCAATAGCTCCCAAGGCAAGCGACTACAAACAGAGCACCGATGCACGTTCCCATCAAGAGTGGCTTCATGTATCCCCGCTCCACCTTGCTATTCGTAGGATTGTTCGCCTGACTTCTTCGGGTAGTGTAGGCCACACTGAGATCAAGTACAGGAGTTCCGGATTACTAACAGCGCCCGATTTCGCTCCCTCTTCGGTTGCCTCTTCGGGTAACTCATTGGTATCATCCCCTGTTGCGTCAGGGGGCTGCGGAGTTCGAATCCCCTCAGCCACCCTTTCCCTCACCCCTGCGGCGCGGCGGGCAGTCGTGCGACAGCGCACGCACGCGTTTAGCGTCGCTCGCGGCGTCGATCCATCCGTCCTCCTTTCCTGGATCCAACCTTCCCCGTGACACAGCAGCGCCTTCAGTTCGACGCGGATTCAGACGGCGACACGCCGCGCTATCAGCTGTTCACCGACGGCGCCTGCCTCGGCAATCCCGGCCCGGGCGGCTGGGCCTACGTGCTGAAGAATCACGACGGCGCGCTCGTCCGCGAAGACAGCGGCGGCGAGGCGCGCACGACGAACAACCGCATGGAACTGATGGGCGCCATCGAGGGCCTGCGATCGCTGGATAGATCGAGCGTGGTCAGCCTGTGCGCCGACAGCCAGTACGTGGTCAACGGCATCAACGAGTGGCTCGCGGGCTGGAAGCGACGCGGCTGGCGCAAGGCGGACAAGAAACCGGTGCTCAACGCCGACCTGTGGAAGGACCTCGACGCGCTGCTGCAGCGGCACGAGGTGATCGCCGAGTGGACGCGCGGACACGCCGGACACGTCGAAAACGAGCGCTGTGATCAGTTGGCGTTCGCCGAGGCCGAGCGTCACCGCGGCTGACGCGATCACGCCGTCGTTCGCCGTACGTTCGATCCCCCACAACATCCATAAAAAAAGCCCTCACCCCTGAGGGGGGCGAGGGCGAGGGTGGGTGTTGCGTGTCGGAACACAACACGAGGTAGGGCTGAGTAGTCGTCACCGCGCCTGATTGACGTCAATGGTGTCCACGGTCGTCGTGACGTGCGCCTGCACGTTGATCACGGCGCGACCGAGCGCGTTCTCGTAGTCACCCTTGCCGGGCACTTTGACCGCGGCCTTGCCTGCTTCGAACGGCTGGGCCTTGTCCCACACGACCTTCACGCGGTACTGCCCGGGCAGGACGCCGTCGAATACGAAGTTGAATTCGGGATCGAGCGGCGCGGTCGTCGCGCGACGGAAGTCGATCACCGCTTCCTGCCTCGGCATGCTCGCCGCCCACTGGTTGATGTCCGCCTGCGCGGGGACGAGGTAGATATAGATCGGACCGGTGTCCTGCGAGGGCACGTCGGGCAGTTTGATCGAGCCACGCACCGTGCCGAGATAGAAGTACCGCTCGCCGGGTTTGTAGTCGAACAGCTTCTCGACCGGCACCTGTGCCTGCCAGTAGGCGAACACACGGTCGGCGATGCGACGCACGGACGACTCGGTGTAGAAGGCCGGCACTTCCTGGCCGTTGACCTCCAAGATCGAGTAGCGCGTTTGAAAGTCTTCGTTGACCAGGAACCGTCTGAACATCTGATTGTCCTGCTGACGCTTGAGCGTGCCGAGGAACATCACAGCGGTCTTGATGTTGTAAGGCATCGGCCGGTCGCTCGAGTACGAATCGAGCAACGTCGTGAGCGACGGCGCGACCTTGTTGTTCAGGTACGCGGCGTAGCGGGGGTCGATTTGGATCCGTTCGCCGGTGTTGATGTCGAAGCAGTTCCAGGTCGGTGTGTGGTTCAGCCAGAGGCAATACACCGGGTTGTCGATCGGAACGATTCGGCCGTCGGGTAGTTCCTTGGACTGCTCGAACACCTCGAGATAGTACTGCTTCCAGAATCGTGACTCGTCGGTGTGCGGGATCGCCGAGTTGTCGTCCGGCAGCGACTTGACGCCGAGCGCCTGTTCCAGCGAGTACTTCTTGAGCAGCCCCTGGCTGTTGTAGAACGCCATCACGTCGTCGCCGCGGCCGATCGACGCCCAGTTGTCGAACGTGATCACGTGGCGCCCGTCGTCGGAGATGATCAGGTAATTCGGCGCGTACTTGTTGACGAGCTCCGTCTTCCAGTAAGGCTTGAGCTGGTCGCCCTGCTCGACGATGTAGACGCGCACCTCGGGCTTCTTGCCCTTCTTTTCTTCAAGCTCGGCGGGACTGACGGGCACCACCTGCGCCAGGAAGCGGTGGTTCGACGAGAAATACCGCTTCTCCTTCGGCGCGTCCTGCGCCCCAGCGCTCGCCGCGCCGATGAGCATGATTGCCAGGCCAAGAGTGATCGAACGGAGCTTCATCAAACAACCTCCACACAGAACCGATCAGTAGATGTACAGGCCCAGGATGCGCACGCGTCCGCTGTTGTCCTCAACCGACGAACGGTCGAAGATGATGAACGCGCGACGCTCGACGAAAGCCTGAGTTGGCGGCTGGTCACGGTAACCACGCAGCAGCACGTACGCCGTGAAGACGTCGCTGCGCGTCGTGCACACCTGCCCGAGCCAGCGGAGCATCATCGACCGCTCTTCCCGGTCGTCTTTGATGCCATCGGCGCCGGCCGTCGTCGGGTTGGACAGGAAGTCGATGGGCGTTGTGCCAAACTGATAGGTGTCGGCGCCGTCGTTGCCGATCGGGTCGGAGTATGCGCCGTTGTTGGTGTTAAAGATGTTCATCAGCTCGCCGATCATGCTGATGCCCTTCGCGGAGCTGCCCCCTGAGACGCGGTGATTGGTCGGACGCTTCGTCGGGTCGTCGCGATACGCCTTGATCGCGTCGCGGATCGTGTTACGCGTCGTCGAGTTGGCGATGGGAAGCGCGTTCCACGCCTTGTTGGGCATGGTGTTGATGTTCAGCGTGCCGGGCACGAAGAACTCCTGGCCGTCGGTATCGGCCCCATCGACGCCGTCCGTGTTGGGCGTATCGTTGTCGACGCCGTCTTCATAAGGACTAAGCGTCGTGAAGCGATCGATCAGCATGACCGCGTGCGGCACCGCCAGGTGCTGCTGCGTGGTGTCCACCATGTTCGCCGTGTTGGCGAAGTCGAGGTAGAAGTTGGTACCCGCCGCCCACTGGTCCGCGATGCGATGCCCGTCGGCGTTCTGCCAAGTCAGCGTGGTCACCAGCGCCAACTCGCCGACGTGAGAGATGTATCCGCTGTCGTTGAACGCGATCTGACGATTGGGGTCCGACAGCACGGTCAGATCGACCTTGTCGGCGGGCCCGCCAGCGGCCGTCTTGCTCGAGTCGCCGAGCGCATCCGAACCGGCGTCGTACGTGTAGCCCGTCGCCCCGTCCGGCGGCGGCGAGTTCTGGTACGCGTGCATGTCGCTCGTGCCCAGCGTGCCGCGGAAGGTCATGACGTTGATGCCGTTACCGTTGCCGATGTAGCCACCCTGCCAATACGCGCTGGTGGTCGTCGGCGGGTTCGTGGCGTCGCCAGGACCGCCCAGGTCAGGCATCGAAAGCCCCAATGTCTTCTGATAGGGAACGAGTGCGCCGCTGTCGTCCTCCACCTCGAGCATGATCTCAAATGGAGCGTGCGGGGCCGGGAGATTGGGCCAGTTTTCAGCAATCGCCACCACTGTCGCGGGGTTGGTCGTGCCCGCGGCCGTTACGCGCGTGGACACGCCATCGTTGCCGCCGCCGGTGGAATCCCGATAGAGAATGAGCGCTTCATCAGGCGCAAGCGTCGCCTGCCCCGAAAGCGCCTGAAGCGTTCCCGCGGGCGGGGCCGGTCCGAATTTGAGATATACCGTCGACAGGTCCACAGGCTTGCGATGCGGGTTGCGGATCTCGATCACGTAGCCAGCCGTTTCACCGGGGCCCGCGACCCAGTTGTTGCCCGTCGTGTCGTAGGTGTAGTGACGCTGGGCGTAGGTCTCGGCGATGTAGGGCAGCGCCTCGAGGCCGTACATGGTCACGGGGCCGCCGTCCGTCGTGACGCTGACACGCGTTACTTTGCTGTCGGCGTCGCGGTAGTCCACGGTGTTGACCGCAAGCATGTCGGCCATCGCCTGGGCCTTCGCCGACGCGCCGGTGATCGTCGCGGTGGTCGTATTGGCTGTAAGCGTGCCCGTGCCGAGGATCTGGTTGTACGCGACTCCCATCGGCTTGGTCGCGGGGTTGCCGTCGGCCTCCTCGTCGGCCAGCTTGTTGATGTCACGCTTGAGCGTCGCGCTGATGGGCCTGACGGCGCCACCGACAATCGTGCTCGACTCGCCGTTCTTCGTCGGCGCCAGAATGCTCGAACCGCTGATCGTCGTGAAATAGAGACGCGGGTTGCGATCGAAGTAGTTCGTCGTCGAACCCCCGACGTCCGGCGCGTCCTTCCATTGAATCTCCGGCGTGGTCGTGTCGGACCGGAGGAACTGCGACTGGACGGTGTTGTCGCCGGTCGTCGTCATCCGCTCTTCGAGGGTCGAACGGATCATCGAGTTCTTCAGAGCGAAACGGTGCCGGAGTTCGATCTCGCTGTCGGCGATCAGCTTGTAAGCGCGACCACCGGCGCTCTGCAGAACCGTATTGCCGTACACGGCCGGCCCGTTAAGCCAGTAGTCCGCACGCTGGCTGATCGCTCCGCCCCAAGGCAGCGGCACCGTCGCCGAGCCCGTGCGGTAGGCCTGAAGCTTTGCAAACTCCGCGTTTCGATTGCCGTAGCTGCCGCTCGTGAACCCGTTGATCATGTTGGCGGCGTTGATCTCACTGGGGTACCACCAGCGCGGCGCGTTGTTCACCGTCGTGCCGAACGTGCCGCCGTTGCTCAACGCCAGCGCCGTGTTGAGGTTGACGAGGCTGCTGTTGTCGATGATGCGGACGGCCATGTAGTAGCGCACGCCGTGCAGCATCGGGATCGGCGCGTCTTCGAATTTCGAGTCGAGGAGCTGGTCACCATCGGCGTCGGCGCGCGGCTCGGACGTGATCGCCTGGCCGTTGACCGCGGACACATCCTGCGCGTTCACGCCGGTCTGCGTCGTGCCGCCGGCCGAGTAGTTGGCGCCGAGCAGCGTGATCTGCGCGAACGTCGTACCGCTGCTGGGGATCGTTTCGGCGAGCCACTTATCGACCGGGCCGGGGTAGTCGTAGCTTTCCTGCCCGTCGCCGTTGTTCTTGTCGAAGAAGCGGTCGTCGGTAAGGGTGCCGGGCGTGCTGTTGTCGTCGATGCCCAGGTCCTGCTTGAGCCTGCTGGCGATAACGTCGCGGATCTCGCGCAGCTGCAGGTCGAGGTCGCGGCGGATGTAGAGGTTCCGCGTGGCGATGCGGTCCTGCTTGGCGACCTCCATGTACGTCAGGCCGAGCAGCAGCAGGAACAGCAGCGACGCGACGACCAGCAGCAGCAGCGAGCCGCGGGAGCGTCGGCGGCTCATCGTGACCCGCCAGGTGCGTCGTGCGTGTTGACGAATGGAATGGCTGTTCATGTCTCGATTCCTTTCCCCGATTAGCGAGTCACGCCGATGATCTGCTCAACGATGCGGCCGGGTTCGCCGTCGACACCCATCATGTTGCCGTTGCGATCGTGCATGCGGTAGCGCACGCGGATGAGATAGGGCCAGAGTGCCCTATTGCTATTCGAGAATGTATAGACCTTGGCTGTACCAACCGTATCGGCCGTCAACACCCCCCAGCCCGGGTCCGTCGTGGGAATCGCCGGAGTAGATGTTGAGCTGTACCAGATTATCTCGCCAGATGCATTCACATCAGGCTCCCCATCCGGCGCACCGTCGGGCGCTCCAGACGGAAGATTGTCCGTATAGTCGCCGGCAAATTCGACGACGATATCGCTAACATTTTCGATAAGGATCGGATGTATCTGCGCTACGCGCCACGGCTCGAATTCACCGGCCTGCGGACGAGTGTTGACTCGAAGTCGGTAGTCAGTCCCACTGTTCGTCGTGTAGAGATATGCACCCGGGCCATTTGCTTCGATGTCCGCGTGGTAATCAGCAAGCGATTGCAAGGCAACGTCACAATAGCCGCCATAGAGCTTTTTGGGTGGAGCACTTGGTGCTTTAGACGACCAATTGGCCCAATACGTGCCCGCAGACGCGGGCAATATCCCTGAGGCAACCTTTGCCCCCTTACTGCTGTTATCCGTGTAATTACCGAAGGCAGGCGCGGTGTTGCAAAGAAATAATGCCTGCCTCACCAGTACCCATTGCGACGCATACTGATTTACGCCAGATGCGCCGAGCGCCCCGCCGTCATTACCATTCGGATTGATCTTGCGCCCGTGCCCGTAAAACACACGGACGTTTGACGCGCCGTTTGACGTGCCCGAATAGGTGTCGTCCTGAGACGGCGCCACCGGATAGAGTGAGCCACGCTCACGTACAAAATAAAGTTGATCGTCCCGTACTGTTGTGGGCGCTGAATCGTTCGGCAAAACCTTAGAGGAAACCGTGTCGTTCGAGATCACGATGACGCCACCGCTGGCGCTGGGCCCCGTCATCAGCAACGCGTCGGAGTCCAGATGCTCGGTGGCCACGCGGGCGCTCTGCAGCAGTTGGCTGGAGTCGAACCCCGCGCTGACCGCGCGCGACGTGGTGCCCATGATCTGGCTGACGAACAGGATCAGCCCGAGCGACACGCTGATCGCCACGAGGAGTTCCATCAGCGTAAATCCGGCGTGTCGGGATGTGTGTCTGATACGTGTCATGGCTTGACACCTCCGGTGCTGATCTTTGTTACGTCCAGCATGGTCGGCTGACCGTTCATACGCTTGGCGTGCAACCAGTCACTCGCGGTCGCCGCGACGCTGTTGATCGTCAGGCCGCCGTTGACCTGTGTCACCGTGCCGAGTTGACCGTCACTGATACGGATCGCTACCTCGCCGAGCACGAACTCGTCGTTCGCGCCGCCGCCGGCGCCGTAGCTCGCCTGAACCGGCGCGGTGCCGCCTTCCGGCCGCTTCGAGATGATCACGTACAACTCCCACGCGCCCGGATCGCTCGACGGGCCGTTGTTCAGGTTGTACCGGTAGAACGGGCGCCAGAAGTACGACCGCTTGTCCACATTGGTGATGTTCTGCGGAAAGCTGCGGTCCTTGAGCGGCCAGACCGCGTTCAGGTCCGACTCGGCGATCTCGTGCACCTGTCCGTCGGCGGTCCAGCCGGACTTCGACATCGCCCGCGAGCGGAGTTCCACCTCGAGGCTGGTGCTGACCTGCATCGTCATGGCGTCTTCGAACGCGGCTCGCTGCATCGTCCCGGCTACCGGGAAGAGGCTCGCGACGGCGATCAGACCGATACCGAGGATCATGATCGCGAACATCACCTCAAGCAGCGTGAAGCCACGTGCCCGGTTCTGCATGCGTCGATGGAGTACTGTGGGGTATATCATGGCTTGATCGAGCCCCCCGAGTGGAAGTTGAAGAAGAGCACCGTGCCGTTCTGCTTGAGCCAGGTATACGCGGCGTCGGTCGTCAGGATCTTGCCCTTGCCGCCGTCGTCGCTGCCGTCGGCGCTGCCGTCCACATTCACCAGGCTGTAGCCCGCGGCCCAGAAGTCCTGCTTGTCGTAAACGATCACGCCCACAACGTTCTCGTAGGATTCGAACGTCGCCACCAGATACTTGTCCGCCGTGGTGTTGAAGTTCGAGGTCACCCACTTGGACGATATCGGGTCGAACTGGTCGGGATCGAACGATGTGGCGCCGCTGCGGTCGGTCGACGTGTACTGATTGTTGTAGTCCTTGCCGTCATAAATGATCGGGACGACCTGGTTCGCGATCAGGTTGCCGTCCGTACTGAAGCGCATGCAGAACGGCGGCGAAACGAGATAGGTTGCACCTGCACCGGACACGATGCCGCGCCGAATTCCGACCACGCCCATATTCCGCGGGATATAGACGTAGCCGGTCTCCGGCACGTCACGATACGCGTGCAGGCCGGAACCGAGCGGCGCGTTGCTGCCATTGACGATCAGCTTGTTCTTCTCGTCCTTGTCGGTGTTGTAAAGGATGCGCATCTCGTTGGCGTTGGTGATGAGGATCGCCGAGCCCTGGAACGACTTGCCGCTGTCCATCGACGGCGAGACGCCCGCCCAGGTGCGGGCGCTGGCGACGGCCACCGAGAACGCGTTGCGGGCGACCTCGGCCTGGCCGGAACTGAGCAGTTCCTTGATGTTCGGCACCGCGACGGTGAACAACAGGACAATCACGACGATCACGACCAGCAGTTCGGTCAGCGTGAAGCCGCGACGGCGTGCGTGCGTCGGGTTGTGGCGGGGGTTAGTCATGTTCAGTTCCCTACGTCCATGCTGTAGATGTTGTCGGTGTAGCGGATGTAGTTGATGTTCGTCTTCGGCGTCTGATTCATGTTGCCCGGCTGATTGTCAGGGCCGATCGACATGAAGAAGTAGGTGTTATGCTCGCGATTAGCGAAGTCGCCCGGATTTGCGCGGCCGCTGTAGTTGTATCGAATGTCGGCGCCCCACGCGTCGAGGATCTTGCCGCCCTTGTAGATGTCCGCGTCGAAGTTCTTGTAGAGATCCTGAAGATCCACCGCCGTCGCGGTAACGAATTCGGATATCTCGATCTTCCCGTTGCCGTTTGAATCGGCTCCCGGAGGCGCAGGCACCCCACCGGTGCGGACCTGGTACTCCGCGGCGATCAGTTCGCACTGCTTGAGCGTCTCGCGTGTCAGCTGCTTCTCCTGCTCCTGAATGATCGACGTACCGACGGTTACGCCGATGCCCAGCAGGACGAGCAGGATGACGATGACCACGAGCATCTCGGTGAGGGTGAACCCGCGCCGTCTTGCCCGTTGGCCTGAATCCCGTGTTGTATGCGATGCACGGTCCATGTCTGTGATCTCCGTATGCGGCGTGGAATCACGCCCGCTTGCCCGTCAATCCTTCTCCCGGCCGCCCCGTCGCGGGTCACCGACCCGCGACCACCTGATCGTCGTACGTGAGGTTGTTGCGAATGGTCGCGGGAACCGAGACATTGTCATCGCTGGTCTTGTCGCCGAACTGTTCATCCGGCCCCGGCGACACGAGCAGGTATTCGGCGGTGCGCAGCGAGAAGGTAAACGCGTCGGCGTCCTTGTCCGAGGCGGAATTCCACCAGTACTCGACCGGATCGTCCGAGCCGTCGAGGGTCCCGTTGTGTTCCTTGTCGAATCGGCCGTTGGTGCCCCAGATGCGGTTGGTTTCGGTCGAATCATTGATCTTGCCGGTGACACCCTGATCGCCAACCGACTTCGTCATATCAGTGGCCACCGCGCGGTAGTAGAGGAATGGCCTTTTGGACTGGCTCGACACCATCGTCAGGATCCAGCGACTATTTGCGCTCTGCGCCAGCGAATTGTCGTGCTTGATGGTGATGTACGGCCCGTACTGCCTGCCGCCAACGGTAAAGCCGTAACCGACGTGGCCGTCGTCGACCGACTTGCCCGTCGTCCCGTCCTGATCGGACGAGTTGTCGGCGCCACCGTCGCCCAACGGCCCGACCATCGCCTGCGTCATGATCTCGCCGCCGTCCCAGCCCGTAACCTTTACGCCAGCGATATAGCTGGTCGAACCCTGCCAACTCGGCGGATAGTCGCTGAAGTCCAACTTGTACGCCTGCAGCCCGACCTGGATCGCGGCGAGGAACTGCTTCTCGGCGACCTGTCCGGCGGTGCCCGTCACGGCGGTGATCGCCGGCACGAGGATCGACAGCAGGCCGATGATGATCACCACCACCACCATCATTTCCACCAGCGTGAAGCCACGCCGACGCATGATGCGTGATCCGTGGTTCGTGTTGTTCTGCGACATGGGCATCGGGTCGGCTCCTGTGCGGAGTGCGTGGGGTTACTGGCTGACCGACTGGATCAGCTTGACCAGCGGGAGGAACAGCGCGATGACGATGAAGCCGATCGACGCACCGAGACCGACGACCATGATCGGCTCGAGCAGCGACACCAGCGCGTTCACCTTCACGTCGACTTCGTCGTCGTAGTTGTCGGCGATCTTCATGAGCATCTTGTCCAGGTCACCGGTCTCCTCACCGACGTCGATCATGTTCACCACGAGGTTGTCCACGACCTTCGTCTCGCGCAGCGGACCGGCGAACGGCTCGCCCTCGCGGATCGCGTCGTGCACCTTCTCCAACGCAGACTCGTACACGTAGTTGCCTACGGTGTCCGACGTGATCTTGATCGCCTCGAGGATCGGCACACCGGCGGAGATCAGCGTGCCGAGCGTACGGGTGAACTTCGCGATCGCGGTCATCTGCAGGAGGCTGCCGAACACCGGAATCTTCAGCTTCACCCGGTCGACCATCGCCTTGCCCGCCTTGTTCTTCGAGATCATCTTCGTCGAGAACATGATGATGAACGGCGAACCGAAGATCAGCGCCCAGCCGGGAATCCACTGACCTTCCTGCGAGCCGGAGATCCAGTTCGAGAAGTTGATCAGCCACTGCGTCGGCGCCGGCAGTTCCGTGTCAAAGTCCGCGAAGATCTCCTGGAACTTGGGCACCACGACGATCATGATGCCGGTCAGGATCATCGCCGCGACCGAGATCACCACCGCCGGGTAGATCATGGCGCCGACGATCTTCCGCTTCAGCTTCTCGGCCTTCTCCATGAAGTCCGCCAGACGCTGCAGGATGATGTCGAGCACACCGCCGACCTCGCCGGCCGCGATCATCTTGTAGTACAGTCGATCGAACACCTTCGGGTGTTTGGACATCGCTTCGGACAGCGACGAGCCGCCTTCGACCTCGTTCTGCACGTCCGCCAGCGTGTTCTTCATCAGTCCCGGCTTCTGCTGCTCCTGGAGGATCTGCAGCGAGCGGAGAATCGGAAGACCGGCGTCCTGCAGCGTCGACAACTGACGCGTGAACTGCGTCAGGAGCTTCTTGCTGACGCCGCCGATCGAGATCGTCATCTCGCCCTTCTTCTTCGCCCCTCCGCCCTTCGACGCGGCGCCCTTCTTGACCTTCTTCTCGCGAACGCTGGTCGGGAAGAAGCCCTGCTCCTTGATCTTGGCAAGGGCGTCGTCGCTGCTGACGGCCTCGATGGTGCCCTTCTGAGGCTTGCCCGTCTGATCCAAAGCTTCAAACTGGTAGGTAGGCATTCGATTGCTCCTCGGTCATTGAACCGATCGTGTGATATCGCTTTACTCTTCGTCGAGGATGGTCTCGCGGACGACCTCTTCCAGCGTCGTGATGCCGTCGTAGACCGCCAGCAGACCGCTCTGACGCAGCGTCCGCATGCCGCGCTTACGCGCCTCGATCGACAGCTCGAGCGACGACGCGTTCCGCATCACCATCTCGCGCAGCTCGTCATCCATCACCAATATCTCGAACAGGGCCAGCCGGCCCTTGTATCCGCTGTGGTTGCAGTACTCGCAGCCGCCGCCGCGGAAGAACACGCGTCCCTCGACGTCCTCCGGAGCCAGCTGCAGCTCCATCAGCTGCTCTTCGTTCGGGACGAATTCTTCCTTGCAGTGGGTGCAGATGCGACGCACCAGACGCTGGGCGATGATGCCTTCAACGGTGCCGGTGACCAGGAAGTTTTCGATGCCCAGATCGAGCAGACGCGCGATCGTCGACGGCGCGTCGTTGGTGTGCAGCGTGGAGAACACAAGGTGGCCGGTCAGCGCGGATTCCACGGCGATCTTGCCGGTCTCCAGGTCGCGGATCTCACCGACGAAGATGATGTCGGGATCCTGACGCAGGAAGCTTCGCAGCGCCCGCGCGAACGTCAGGCCGACCTCCGCGTTGGTCTGCACCTGCACCATGCCGTCGATGTCGTACTCGACGGGGTCCTCGGCGGTCAGAATCTTCTCGGTTTCTTCGTTGAGTTCGGAAAGGGCTGCGTAGAGCGTCGTGGTCTTGCCGGAACCCGTCGGCCCGGTGACCAGCACGATGCCGTTGGGCTTGCCCATCAGCTGCCGCACCACCTCCAGGTCGTCGCCGCGGAGGCCGACCTTCTCCAGGTCCAGCGAAACGTTGCCGCGGTCGAGCACACGCATCACGACCGATTCGCCGAAGATCGTCGGCAGCACCGACACGCGGAGGTCGACGGGGCTGCCGCCGACGACCAGCTCGATGCGACCGTCCTGCGGCAGGCGGCGCTCGGCGATGTCGAGGTTCGCCATGACCTTCACACGCGAGGTGATCGCCCACGCCAGGTTCTTCGGGGGCGGCACCATCTCGTAGAGCACACCGTCCACGCGGTACCGCATCTTGAATTCGGTCTCGAACGGCTCGAGATGGATGTCCGACGCCTTGTCCTTGATCGCCTGCATCAGCACGAGGTTCAACAGGCGCTTGACCTTGTTGTCCTCCGACATCTGCACCAGCACCTCGAGGTCCACCGACGCGTTGGCGTCGATGTCCAGCCCCTCGGCGTCCTTGGCCATGTCGCCGATGAGCGTCTCGAGCGTCTCCTGGCTCGTCGAGTAGTACTTCTCAATCAGCTCGTCGACCTTCTTGGGAGGCATCACGACGGTCTTGATCTTGAAACCGAACAGAAGCTGAAGATCGTCCACCGCGCGGAAGTTGTCGGCGCTCTTGAGAGCGATTGTCAGCGTCTTGGTTGCTTCGTCATACGCAAGCGGCATGACCTGATAAGCTTGAACCGTCTCGGCGGGCAGGTACTGAATGACCGACTTGTCGAGCTCACCAACGTCGCTGGTCGACGTCATGCCCGCCTGGGCGGCCAGCGCGTCCTTGACGTCCTGCTCCGTGATGTACCCCAACTCCACCAGCAGCTGACCGATCGGTCGCCGCTGCTGAGACTGAAGGTCCAAGGCCTCCTGAACCTGCTCGCGGCTCACCTTGCCGACCTTGACAAGGATGCGCCCCAAGCGACGGCCCTTGAGTTCCTCGGGCTTCGGTGCGTCAGGATTTTTCCCGTCCGCCATGTCTGAGACTCCCCGGCCGATAGGGCCGAATTGACACTTTAATTATTACTCAGATATACAACCGAAACAATGCCAAAACACACGAATATTAAGGTGGACACCTTGTATTTCGCGCAGTATTGGCGATGTCAACGTCTAATATTGTGAGGCGAGCCAGCCGCTATTCGGCCTCGCCCTCGTCTTCTTGAAGTTCAGTTCGGCCGATGGAACCGCCCGATCGCTGGACTTTCTCAACCAGCGGACCCGGATCGCGGGCGCGATCCACCATGTCCTCGGCGCTGATGATTCCGGAGGTGTACAGCGTCCAGAGGTGGTCGTCGAGCAGCTGCATGCCGAACTTGCGGCCGGTCTGGATCGCCGAGTCGATACGGAAGGTCTTGCCTTCACGGATGAGGTTGGCGATGCCGGGCGTGATGACGAGGAACTCGTACGCGGCGACCACGCCGTCGGCGTCCGCACGCGGCATGAGCTGCTGAGCGAGCACCGCCATGAGACTGGTCGACAGCTGCACGCGGACCTGTTCCTGCTGGTTGGTGGGAAACGCGTCGATAATACGGTTAATCGTTCCACCAGCAGAGTTTGTGTGCAGCGTCCCGAACACCAGGTGGCCCGTTTCCGCCGCTCGGATGGCCGATTCGATGGTCTCGAGGTCACGCAACTCGCCGACGAGGATCACGTCAGGGTCCTGACGCAGAGCACGACGCAGGGCTTCGGCAAACGTCGGCACGTCGGCGCCCACTTCACGCTGGTTGACGATCGATTTCTTGTGCGGGTGGTAGTATTCGATCGGGTCTTCGACGGTAATGATGTGGTGATCCATCGTCTCGTTGATGAAGTTGATCATCGACGCGAGCGACGTGGACTTGCCCGAACCCGTAGGCCCGGTCACCAGAAACAGTCCGCGTGGTCTTCGACAGAGTTCGCGACAGACTTTGGGCAGACCGATCTGCTCAAATGACAAGAGTTTATTGGGAATCTGACGCAGCACGATCGCCACGTTGGTGCGCTGGCGGAACACCGCCACGCGGAAGCGGGCCTTGTCGCCGTAGGCGAAACCGAAGTCGGCGCTGCCCATTTCCTGCAGTTCCTGCTGGGACCGTTCGGGCGAGATCGACTTCATCAAACCGACGGTGTCTTCAGGGGATAGAACCTTCGTGCGGAGCTCACGCAGGCGACCGTGGAGGCGGATCACCGGGGGCTTGCCGACGGTCAGGTGCAAGTCGCTGGCGCCCTGCTTGATGACGGTTTCGAGCAGTCGGTCAATCTGTACGGAGGACATAAGCTACTACCCTTCAGATGAACCCTAGTTCCAGCGGAGCTTTACAGCCGCCGCCCATTGACGCGTTATCATTCTTCGGTCTCGACGATGCCTTCGACCTGGGCGATCTTCGAAACCTCTTCCGCCGTGGTGATCCCCGCCAGCACCTTCAGCTTGCCGTCGCCCACAAGATCTCGCATCCCATTGGCAATTGCGGCCTTACGAATTTCGGACGCCTGAGCCTGCTTGAATGCAAGGTTGCGAATGTCGCTGTTCATCGTCATGTATTCAATGACCGCCTTACGCCCGCGGAAGCCCGAGCCCGAACATGATGTGCAACCCACCCCGCGGTAGAGCGTCTGGCCTTCCAACTCCTGGGGCGTGAACCCGCACAACTTCAGGAAGAACTGCTTGGGGTTGTCATCGGGCTCCTTGCACTCCTTGCACAGCACGCGCACCAGACGCTGAGCCAACACGGCTTGGATCGAGCTGGCGACGAGGAACGGCTTGACGCCCATGTCGATCAAACGGGTGATCGCACCGGGCGCATCATTCGTATGCAATGTGCTGAAAACAAGGTGTCCAGTGAGCGCAGCTTCAATAGCCACGTCCGCTACCTCTCGGTCACGAATCTCACCTACGAGCACGATGTTGGGCGCCTGACGCAACATGGCCCGAAGAATCCTCGCGAAGTCGAGACCGATGTCGTGGCGAATCTGACACTGGTTGATGCCAGGGAAGTTGTATTCGACAGGGTCTTCGGCCGTGATGATCTTGGTGTCCGGCCGGTTGAGCACGTCGAGCGCCGAGTACAGTGTCGTCGTCTTACCCGAACCCGTCGGACCCGTCACAAGGAGAATGCCGTTGGGGCGTTTGATCGCCTTATTGAACTTCTCGAGCGTGTCGGGCTCCATGCCGATGTTGACCAGGCCGACCTTGACGTTGTCGGGGCGGAGAATACGCAGCACGACCGATTCGCCGTGGTAGGCCGGGCAGGAACTGACACGGAAGTCGATGTTGGCGCCACTGAATTTCTGCTTGATACGACCGTCCTGCGGGACGCGGCGTTCGTCGATCTTGATGCCCGACATGATCTTCAAGCGGGCCAGCACGGCGTTCTGCATGCGCTTGGGCAGGTTGTCACGGACGTGGCACACGCCATCGATGCGGTAGCGCAGGCGGACACGATCGGCCATCGGCTCGATATGAATATCCGAAGCGCGGTCACGGATCGCCGCGGCCAGGATGTTGTGCACGAGGCGGACGATCGGGGCGTCGGCCGCGTCGACGGAGTCCTTCTTTTCGCCCTCCGCGCCTTCCTCGAGCCCGAGGTCTTCGCCCGCGGCGGAGTCGACCGAGATGCCGCGAATCTCGGCGTCGATCGACGATCGCTCGTCGGTCGCCAGGTCGATCAGGTCCGCGATCTTCTTCTTGGCGCCGATGGCCGTATCGATCTCACAGCTGAGGCGGAACCGCAGCAGGTCGTACAGCTCGAGGTCCATCGGATCGTGGATGAGCACCTTGAGCCGGCCGTTGGTCTTTTCCAACGGCAAAACCAGGTGCTTCTTGATGATTTCGCGCGGGATGATGTTGGCGTGGACCTTGGCGACCAGCTCGGTGTGGTCGGCCGTGTCGAGGTCCACGTACTCCATGTTGAACTGACTGGACAGGGCGCGCGCGACGTCGTTTTCGGTCGCGTAGCTCAGCTCGACCAGCAACTCGCCGAGGCGCTTGCGCACGCTCTGCTGAAGCTTGATGGCCTCGTCCAGTTGTTCCTCGGTAATCACGCCCCAGCGAACCAGGTAGTGACCGAGCTGTCGACGTCCTTTTGCCATTAACGGCGCCCGCGAACAGAGATTGGTGTCCGTGCAATCATGTGCCAGATGCCCGACTGGAGCACCTTCCATACATATTATGCTCTGCGCCTGAGAAACAGGCAAATGGGGAGTCTAACGTTCTTTGCACGCATCGCAAACCGGTCCGGCTCGGAGTCGCCCGATCATGGGCACACGGCGCGGCGCGGCGCAAGAAAAACGTCGGCGCGTCGCAAAGACGTGCGCCAGCCGCGTGCTAAGTGCATATGCTGTTTGACCAGAACCCCCGACAGGAGACCCACTGATGACCCGACGTAGATTGATCCTTGCCGCCATGACCGCTTCGCTGTTCGCCGGCGCCGCGGGCCTCGTCGCCCAGGCCAACGCCGCGAAGGAAGAGGCCAAGTCCGACTGGACCGAGAACTATGCCGACGCCGTCGCCGAGTCCAAGAAGACCCACAAGCCGATCCTCGCCAACTTCACCGGCAGCGACTGGTGCGGCTGGTGCATCAAGCTTCACAAGGAAGTGTTCTCCACCAATGAGTTCAACGAGTGGGCCAAGGACAACGTCGTGCTGCTGACCGTTGACTTCCCGCAGTCCAAGAAGCAGTCCAAGGAGCTGAAGAAGCAGAACAAGGGGCTGGCTGACAAGTACAACATCGAGGGCTTCCCGACGATCCTGTTCCTCGACGCCGAGGGCAAGAAGCTCGGCGAGAGCGGCTACATGCGCGGCGGACCGAAGGCGTGGATCGCCAACGCCAAAGAGCAGATCGGCGCCGCCAAGCCCGCCGAGTGATCCCCCATCACAGACGATCCATTCAAGCGGGCCCGACAACGCCGTCGGGCCCGCTTGCTATTTGTACGCGGTCCTTGCGCCCGTTCGCACACCGGACCGGCCGATGTTATGATTCGCGGTCTTTGACCCGGCCAAAGACGCCGGGAGCGACACACGACACGGAGTTGAACGATGCTTAAGCGGACGCACCACTGCGGAGAACTGCGCAAGGACCATATCGACCAGCGGGTCACGCTGAGCGGTTGGGTGAATAATTACCGCGACCACGGCGGCGTGGTGTTCATCGACGTGCGCGACCGCAACGGCATCACGCAGCTGGTGTTCCACCCCGAGAACAAGGCCGCGCACGACCTGGCCGACACGCTGCGGCACGAGTTCGTCATCGCGGTGTCCGGCGTCGTGCGCGAGCGCATCGGCCCCAAGGGCGAGCCGGCGCACAACCCCAAGCTCGCCACCGGCGAGATCGAGATCGACTGCGATCAGCTCGAGGTGCTCAACCGCGCCCAGACCCCGCCGTTCACCCCCGACGAGTTCGGCAAGGTCGGCGAGGAGCTCCGCCTCAAGTACCGCTACATCGAGCTGCGTCGGCCGACGATGTTGAACATCATCCGCACGCGCCACCGCGTGGCGAAGATCATGCGTGACTACTTCGACGCCGAGGGGTTCTACGAGGTCGAGACGCCCTTCCTGTGCAAGTCCACGCCGGAGGGCGCGCGTGACTTCCTCGTGCCGTCGCGCCTCCAGCCCGGTGAGTTCTACGCCCTGCCGCAGAGCCCGCAGCTGTTCAAGCAGATCCTCATGGTGGCCGGCGTCGACAAGTACGTGCAGATCGTCCGCTGCTTCCGCGACGAGGACCCCCGCGCCGACCGGCAGGCGGAGTTCACGCAGGTCGATCTCGAGATGAGCTTCGTCGAGCAGGACGACGTGATGACCTGCGTCGAGGGCATGATCCGCAAGGTGTGGAAGGACATCCTCGGCGTCGAGGTGCCCGTCATCCAGCGCATGCCCTACGCCGAGGCGATGGACCGCTACGGCTCCGACCGCCCCGACCTGCGCTTCGACATGGAGCTGATCGACGTGTCGGACCTCGCGGCGAAGACGGACTTCAAGGTGTTCACCGGCGCGATCGCGGCGGGCGGCCTGGTCAAGGCGATCCGCGTGCCCGGCGGCTCGAAGCTCACGCGTAAGCAGACCGACGCGCTGGCCGAGTGGGTCAAGCAGTTCGGCGCCGGCGGCCTGCCGATCACGAAGATCGAGAACGGCGCGGTCGCCACGGGCGTCGGCAAGTTCATCGCAGGCATCTCTGCGGACCTGATCGCGCGGATGGGCGCGGAGGACGGCGACCTGCTGTGCTTCGGCGTCAGCGAGAAGCCCGCCGTCGTGCACCGCGTGCTCGGCGAGCTGCGTGTGAAGCTCGCGCACGATCTGGAGATGATTAAGCCGGGCCAGTGGGAGTGGCTGTGGGTCGTCGACTTCCCGGCGATCGAGTGGAACGAGGACCAGAAGCGCTGGGACTCGCTGCACCACCCCTTCACCGCGCCCAACGACGAGGACCTCGCCAAGCTCGACAGCGGCGACCATAAGCAGATCGCGTCGATCAAGTCCAAGGCGTACGACCTGGTGCTCAACGGCTCGGAGCTCGGCGGCGGGTCGATCCGTATCCACCGCCCCGAGGTGCAGTCGAAGGTGTTCGCGCTGCTGGGCATCGACGAGGAGGCCGCGCGGACGAAGTTCGGCTTCCTGCTCGACGCGCTGAACTTCGGCGCCCCGCCGCACGGCGGCATCGCCTTCGGCCTCGACCGCGTGGTCATGCACCTGTGCAACACGACCAACATCCGCGACGTCATCGCGTTCCCCAAGACGCAGACCGGCGCCGACCTGATGACCGACGCCCCGTCGCACGTCGACGACGTCCAGCTCGCCGAGTTGTCCCTGCGTGTGCAGACGCACAATAAGAAGGACAAGTCGGTGTAAAGGTCACGGTCTTTGTGTGGTGAGGCCGGTGGGTCTATCTTGACGCCATGTGCGGCATCGGCGGCATCCTGAGATTTGACGGCGAGCCGGTCGACCGGGATCGACTGGAGTTGATGCTGCGCCCGCTGGGCTGTCGCGGGCCGGACGGGCACGGCGTGCATATCGACGGGCCGTGCGGGTTGGCGCACACGCGATTGGCGGTGCTGGACGCGCCGGGCGGGGCGCAGCCGATGGTGGTCGATGGCGAAGGCGGTCAGCTCGCGGTCGTTTTCAACGGCGAAATCTACAACCACCACAGGCTGCGTGATGAGTTGGCGTCGCACGGGCACAGGTTCACGTCGGACCACAGCGACACCGAGGTGCTGCTGCACGGCTACCGGCAATGGGGTGACGCGCTGCCAACGAAGCTCGAGGGGATGTTCGCGTTCGCGGTGTGGGACGCGGCGGGCGAGCGGCTGCTGCTGGCGCGGGACCGCACGGGCAAGAAGCCGCTGTTCTTCCATCACGCCGATCACCGGTTTACGTTCGCCAGCACGCTCGCGGCGTTGCTCGCGCCGTACCGCTCGCTGCCGCCGATCAATAGCGCGGCGGTCGGCGAGTATCTGACGTTCGGCTACACGCGGGCGCGCACGCTGTTGACCAACGTCGAGGAACTGCCGCCGGGGCACTACGCGGTGATCGAGCCGACAACGGTGCAGACCACGGACAGCTACTGGACGCCGCCGGTGACGGACACGTCGAGTGGCGATGTCGACTTCACCGCCCTCCTGACCGCCGCGGTGCACGCGCGGCTCGAGGCCGACGTGCCGCTGGGCTGCTTTCTGTCGGGCGGGATCGACAGCTCGATCGTCGCGGCGCTGGCGCACGCGAGGCTGCAGCGTGACGGCCAACGCCTCAAGACGTTCAGCGTGTCGATGCCGGACGCAAAGTACGACGAAGGGCCGTGGGCGAAGCGTGTGGCGGATCACCTGGGCACGGAGCATCACGCGCTCGTGGCGGAGCCGGACGTAGAGGACGATCTGCGGATGCTGATCGCGACGATGGGCGAGCCGCTGGCGGATTCGTCGCTTCTGCCGACGTACTGGGTGAGCAAGGCGGCGCGACAGCACGTGACGGTGGCGTTGAGCGGCGACGGCGGCGACGAGCTGTTCGGCGGGTACGAGCGTTACAAGGCGATGCGGATGATCGCGCGGCACGGGCGGTGGCTGTCGCGGCTGCCGGCCGACCTGCTGCCGCGCGGTGAGCAGAAGTCGCGCCTCACGCGGCTGCGTCGTCTGATCGACGCGGCCCGGCAAGCTGACGCGCCGCGACAGTACCAGTCGATCGTCGAGCTGTTCACGCACGATCAGCTGCGTGAGCTGGGCGTCGGCCGACACGCGAGCATCGACGATTGGCCACGCCCCGGAACCACGCACACGGGTGACGAGCTCGATCCGGCCGACGCGGCGCGGCGGTGGGATTTCGCGGCGTACCTCCCGGGCGATCTGCTGCGGAAGGTCGACCGGGCGTCGATGGCGGTGGCGCTGGAGGTGCGCTGCCCGATGCTCGACACGCTGGTGGTCGGCGCGGCGCTGAGCGCGCCGGCGTCGAAGCTGATGCCGGGCGGTCGGCCGAAGGGCCTGCTGCGCGACCTGTCACGCAAGTGGTTGCCGCGCGACGTGGTGGACCGCCGCAAGATGGGCTTCGCCGTGCCGATCGGCGGGTGGTTCGCACGCGACCTGCGTCCGCTGCTGCAGCGCCAGCTGCTCGACGCGACGGAGCTGACGGAGCTCGGCTGCAGGCGTGAGTCGATGGAGCGGATGATCACCGATCACGCATCGGGGCGTGCCGATCACACGCATCGGCTGTTCGCGCTGCTGTCGCTGTCGATGTGGCTGGCGTGGCTGGGCGAGAGCCGCGCGCGCGGCAATGACGAATGACGAAATCCGAATGACGAATCAAATCACAATGTTCCAAGCTCCAATTCGAGCATTCGTCATTGGAGCTTGATTCGTCATTCGAGTTTTGTCATTCGTCATTTGGAGCGAACGGATCATCGACCCCAATCGTATTAACATCGTCCGGGAGACCACCCGGTTACAATGAGCGTAGACACCAACCCGGCGATCCCGCCGAAAGGTTGCGACATGGCTCTCAAAACGCCACAGGCGATTCAACTCAAGCGGCTGCTCAACGACATGACGATGCCGGGCGAGTTGTACGACACGCTGCCGGACGGGCGGCTGATGTGCTACGCGTGCGGTCACGAGTGCAAGATCGGCGCGGGCAAGGAAGGCGTGTGCCGCGTGCGCTACAACGCCGACGGCGAGCTGCGTGTGCCGACGGGCTACGTGGCGGCGCTGGCGTGCGACCCGATCGAGAAGAAGCCGTTCTTCCACGCGTTCCCCGGCCGCGACGCGCTGAGCTTCGGCATGATGGGCTGCGACCTGCACTGCTCGTACTGCCAGAACTGGGTGACGAGCCAGGCGATGCGTGACGACGCGGCGGTGGCGAGCGCGCGGCCGATCACGCCGCGACAGATCATCAACGCCGCGATCCAGCACAACGCGCCCGTCATCACCTCGACGTACAACGAGCCGCTGATCACCAGCGAGTGGGCGATGCAGGTGATGCGCCCCGCGAAGGAAGAGGGATTCGTCGGTTCGTACGTATCGAACGGCAACGCCACGCGGCGCGTGCTCGAGTACATCCGCCCGTACGTGCAGCTCTACAAGGTCGACCTCAAGAGCTTCCGCGACCGCGCGTACCGACAGCTCGGCGGACAGCTGCCCAACGTGCTGCGGACGATCCGCGACCTGCACGCGATGGGTTTCTGGATCGAGCTGGTCACGCTCATCGTGCCCGGCCTCAACGACACCGACGACGAGCTGAAGGAGATGGCCGACTTCATCGTCGGCGTCAGCCCGGACCTGCCGTGGCACGTCACGGCGTTTCACAGCGACTACCACATGCCCGACACGCCCAACACACAGGTCGACCGCCTGCTGACCGCCGCGCAGATCGGCGCCGACGCGGGGCTGCGGTACGTCTATGCGGGCAATCGGCCGGGCATGTGCGGCGAGTGGGAGGACACGCGCTGCCCGACCTGCCGCGAGACGGTGATCAAGCGGTCGGGCTTCCGTATCGTCGCGAATCGTTTGAAATACGGGCGGTGCCCGACGTGTCAGACGCCGATCCCCGGTTTCTGGGATCGCGACACCGTCGTGCCGCAGGAGAACATGGGCACGCCGATGTGGATCACGGAGCACCCCGGCGCGCTGATCGGTTGAATCCCACAGGAGCAGACGATGCGAACAACGTTGTGTGGCGGACTCGTGCTTGCCGCGGCGAGCCTGATGCTGTGGTCGTCGGCGGCGCGGGCTGCGGAAGGCGACGACGCGGCGAAGGCGGCGAGCGTGCCGGACAAGACGGTCGTGCTGACGTTCGACGACTCGGTGGCGACGCAGGCAACGTTCGTCGCGCCGCTGCTCAAGGAGCACGGGTTCGGCGCGACGTTCTTCATCACCGAGGGCTTCGACTTCGCGACGAACAAGACGCAGTACATGACGTGGGAGCAGATCAAGGGCCTGAACGACGCGGGGTTCGAGATCGGCAACCACACGCGGCATCACAAGGGCGTCAACGGCCAGAAACCGCAGGAGATCGACGCCGACGTGGCGTACATCGAGGACCGCTGCGCCGAGCACGGTATCCCCAAGCCCGTGAGCTTCTGCTATCCCGGCTACGCGACGAGCGACGCGGCGGTGAAGGTGCTGCGGGCGCGCGGGTACAAGTTCGCGCGGGCCGGTGGTGCGCAGGTGTTCGACCCGACTAAGGACGAGCCGCTGCTCGCGACGCAGGCGTTCGACTCCAAGCCGCCGACGACGTACGAGCAGTTTGTTGCGGCCGTGGCGAAGGCGCGCGACGGCAAGGTCGCGATCATCACCTTCCACGGCGTGCCCGACGGCCAGCACCCGTGGGTGACGACCGACCCCGAGTTGTTCAAGCGTTACATGGATCACCTCGCCGCCGAACACTGCCACGTGATCGCGATGCGCGACCTCGGCAAGTACCTGCCCAGGTAGGGACCGCTATTGCGGACCGGATCACGCCACACGCGTCGTGGGCAAGTGGTCCGCAACAGCGCACCCTACGATCACTGCAACACCACCGCCGCGTGCGGGTATGCCCCCCATGATGAACACACACCGCCATTTCGGGACGTGGCTGTGCGTGCTGACGCTGGCGTGCGCCGCGGTTCATGCTGCGGACGCGGACAAGAAGGACGACACACCCGCGGCGGAGGTTCCGGCGCGGTCGTCCGGCGGCAGCGGCGGCGAGGCGGGTACGTTCCCGCGGCTCACGCTCGACGTCGACGGACGGCAGCGCGAGTACCGGCTGATCGTGCCCAAGGCGGTGATCGAATCAAAGAAGCCCACGCCGATCCTGTTCGCATTCCACGGCTTTCTGGTCGACAGCAAGGACGTGATGCCGCGGTACACGAAGCTGGGTGAACTGGGTGAGAAGCACGGGTTCATCGTCGTGTTCCCCAACGCGCTGGACCGGATGTGGCAGGTGGTTGACCCGGACCCGAGGAAGCCGGACATCGCGTTCTTCGACGCGCTGCTGGCGGACCTGGGCAAGCGTTACGACCTGGACCTGAACCGCGTGTACGTGACGGGGATGTCGAACGGCGCGTTCTTCGCGAATCTGCTGGCGTCACGACGGAGCGAGGTGATCGCGGCGATCGCGCCGCACTCGGGCGGGCTGGGCATGCTGTACTTCTCGGGCATCGACGCGAAGCGGAAATACCCGGTGATGATCGTGCACGGGCTGGACGATCGGCTGGTGAACATCCAGCAGGCCCGCGACGCGCGCGATCGCTATGTGAAGGCGGGGCATGAGGTAGAGTACGTCGAGGTCGAGAAGCTCGGGCACTTCTGGGCGCACCGGGCGGACATCAACGAGCGGATGTGGCGGTTCTTCGAGACCCATCCGATGCGCCGACAGGACTGACGCAGCGGCCGTTGTCGACTATGATATTCAGGCTGGCTGGCACAGCCATGAGTACGACTGGGGTGTTCGATGCGTCTGACTTGTCCACAATGCGAATCCGCTCTGGATCTACCCGACGCCGGCGTGGGGCAGAACGTTTTCTGCTACAAGTGCGGCGCGAAGATCGAGGTGACGACGGAGATGCTCTCGGCGTCCTCGGCCGTTGAAGAAGCGGACGCGCTTTCGGCGCTGGCCAACGCGACGGAGATCGACGAGGCCATCAGCGACGCGCCGGCCCCCGCCGCGGCGCCGCCGCCTCAGGCCGCGGCCCCCCAGGCGTCGCAGTCCTCGACGACGTTGGACGGCCAATCCGTTTCCGCGGCGCAGATCCGCGCCGCGGCCAACGCCGCACGCATCGCCGCGGGCATGGCGCCGCTGCCCGACCTGCCCGCACCGGCCGCCGCCCCCGCGCCGGCGGCCCCGCAACAGACCATGGATGGCCAGACCGTTTCGGCCGAACAGATCCGCGCCGCGGCCAACGCCGCGCGCGTCGCCGCGGGCCTGCCTCCGCTGCCGCCCGTCGCGCCTCAGGCCCCCGCGCCACAGGCCGCTTCGCCCGAAGACGACGGCGCGGATCGCGGCGGCTTCGACCCGCTGTCCAGCGGCTTCGATCGCAATCGCTCGGCCTCCGCCGCGAAGCTCAAGCTCGAAGACCCCAACATGGTCATCGACGAGGTGATCCCCAAGCCCAAGGAAGAGCGCAAGCGGATGATCCCGCCGGATCAGCTCGAGCCGGGCATGTGCCCGCAGTGCGGCGGCCGCAACATGGTCGGCGGCGGCACCGCGTGCATGGACTGCGACTACTCGGTCAAGGTGATGCCCAAGGGCATCTCGCTCAGCTTCGCCGACGAGGCGATGGCGCTCGTGCAGGTGGTCACCAGTTCGCTGATCGGCCGCATCGTTCTCGGCACGCTCGGGCTCGCGGCGATCACGACCGTGATCGTGTTCGCCGTCGAAGGGAGCGGCCTGCTGGACTCCGACGAAGGCCCGCAGACCGCCACGCCGCAGGTCATCACGTGGAACGAAGCGGCGCCGCCGAAGCCCGCGACCGTCGACAAGAACGACCCGACGCCGCACCTCGTCGAGCTGAAAGAGATGAAGGCCGCCGAAGCGGCGGCGTCCAAGCAGGGCGAGTTGTCGCTGCTGGCGAACTGGGGGCGGCTGCGCAAGTGGGACGACGAATCGAAGCCACGCCTGATCGCGGCGCTGAACAGCGACGACGAGGTGGTCGGTCTGGCGGGCGTGGAGGCGATGAAGCTGATCGGTCCCGACTGCGTCGAGACGCTCACGCCGATGCTCACCGTGGGCAACCCGCGCGTGCTGCGGCGGGCCTCGGAAGTGCTCGCCACGTTCGGCTCGCGCTCCAGGTCCGCGATGGAGCCGCTGATCAAGGCCTGCCGCCTGCTCACCGACGATTCGGTCACGGTGCTGACGCGCACCGAGCGCTACGAAGCGCTCCGCGCCGTGGCGCGGGCGATGGAGGCGATCGATCCGGAGATGGTCGACACCGCGGACTGGGTGTCGATGGTCGACGAGAAGGACGGCGACGTGACCGCGGTCGTGACACGCGTGCTGCTGGCGCGCAACGAGAAGCGACCGGTCGAAGGCACGGTGCTGCTGCAGCGCGCGCTGCTCGAGCTGATCGGCTCGGAGCAGCTGGGCGGCGACGCGGTGCGCGGCGTCGAGGCGCGCCACACCGCCGCGAAGCTGCTCGTCGCCGTCGTGCGTGACTCGCCGGGCCAGACGATCCGCGAGCTGACGCGCATGCTCACCTCGGTCGAGCACGTCCAGGCCGGCGACGCGGTCGGCACCGCGCTGATCGGCTACGGCGAGCGCGCCATTCGGCCGGTGCTCGCGGTCAAGGTCGAAGCGCTGATGCGCGCCGCGGGCGTTGAGCCGGCCTCGCCGCTGTTCGACGACAGCGCGCTGGGCAACGACGCCGAACTCCAGATCGGCGGCAAGGCGTGGGAGGTCGACCCCGGCGACGTCGTCGCGCGCACCGACACGATCTTCCAACAGATCGGCGCCGATGGGATCGGCGAGTTGCTGAAGGTCATCGACTCCCCGGCCGACGACGCGACGCGCACCACCGCCGTCGAGACCCTCGCACCGCTTGCGCCGGGCCATCACGGCCAGATCGTGCCGGTGCTCGCCAAGGTATTGCGCGACCCCGTCGTCGCCGTGCGCTGTCGCGAGATCATCCTCGGCCTGCCGCCTATCGGCCCCGCCGCCGTGCCCGATCTGCTCGGCGAGGAGTATCTCAAGACCGGCTCCAAGGAAGACGCCGAGAAGCGCGACGTCCTCATGACCTATATCGAGGGGCTTGGCGAGGCCGGCCTGCCGCTCATCGAAAAGCTTCTCGCGAATCCCGAGCCGTCGGTTCAGCGCGCCACCGTCGCGATCCTCGGCCGGTTGAAGCGATCCGAAGCGGTGATGGACGTCGCGATCAACGCGTTGGGCTGCAGTGATCTGGCGGCTCAGCGCAAGGCCGTGACGATTGTCGTGATCTACGGCCAGGCCGCGGTCCCGCGCCTCAAGACGCTGGCGGGCGAGTCGAATCCAAACGCGAACGAACGTGAAGGCGCGTCGCAGGCGCTAAAACTTCTCGGCGCAGGCTAAGTTCTGACGTCACGTGAAATCATACCCCCGCGGACGCTGACACGCGTAAGAACCCACGACACCACAGCGGGTTGCGCATCCTGCATGTAATTCGCATCGCAGGGTCGTCAAATTGCACTCCAACATAATAATTTGGTACACGTACAATTTGAGCTTGTATTGTGCGTTAGTCGATGGAGAATGTAACGGTCCTGATCGGACGTTTCGATCGGGACGACCCCCGAGCGGTCCCGACGCGCAAGCGTTCAGGAGGATGGGCCCCGCAACGACTGGCGACCCAGTAACACCGTGAAGCCATACAGCTGCTACCACTGCCGACAGGAGGTCGATGCTGGTGCGGTCGACGCCGAGGGCGTGAGCCGGTGCCCCAAATGCGGCTCTCCGCTCCACGTCCTGCAAGGGACCGTCGCCGCGTATAGCGAACCGACCATCGACATGCCGGTGCGCTCGGCGCTGGCCCGTCTCGACTCCCCCACCGTCAAACTCGCCGTGCTGGCCGTGATGCTCGGCTTTACGCTCTACACCGCGCTCTACGGCAACGCCGTGTCCGTGGCGTTCTGTCTGTTCATCATGTTCGGCGCGATCAACGGCTACGTCGTCGGCGCGTCCACCATCACCGCGGTCTTCATCGGCACGCTCGCCGCCGCGGCCGCCGCCCTGCCGCTCGGTCGCTACGTCGAGCCCGGCGTGCACTGGCTGCTCGGCACCACCGGTCTGAGCAACCGCCTGCTGTCCGTGGCGATCCTCGCCGCCGCCATCATGGCCGTCGTCGCCGTGGTGTGCCGCCTGCTGCTCGACCGATTTCTCAAGCACCGTCAGACCTGGCGACTGCACAACCGCCTGCTCGGCGCCGGCTTCGGCCTCGTCGAGGGCGTCGCGCTGACCGTCGCGCTGATCTGGGTCGTCATCTCGCTCGACCCGGTGCACTCCGATCGCACGCCGCCGCTGACGCACCGTACCGCCGCCAGCGCGACATTCGACACCGTGAACGTCGATGACGTGAGGCCCAAGCAGCCCACCACCGTAAGCAGCACGCCCGCCGTCGCCACGACCGATGGCACGACGCCCGACGCCACACCGTTGACCTTCCCCCGCACGCCGCGTTCCGCAATGCCGTCGCGTACCGAGCAGGCCGTGGGCGTGCTCGCCGCCGCGGCGCGCGAGACGACCGTCGGCAAGGTCGTTCAGCAGGTCAACCCCATCGAGCAGTTCCGCATCTTCGTGCTGTCGCAGAAGACGCTCATGGTGCTCAACGACCCCGACGCGCGTGAGTCGTTCCTGCAGTACCCCGTCATCAAGCGCATCATGCAGTACCCCGCCGTGCAGGACGCCCTGGCGATCCTCCGCACCGATCCGCAGATGATGCGTGTGATCGACGCGCCGAACATGCTCACGCCCGAGGAGGTCCGCGCGATGCTCGACAGCCCCACGCTGCTCGAAGCCATTGACACCACCGACGTGCTCGCCCAGCTCACCCCCGACGCCGCGGCGATCGAGAAGGCCCTCGAGTACGCCTCCGCCTCACGCGTCCCCGCCGAGGTGAAGAACACGCCCGTCGCGCCTTCCTCCGCCGAGCCGAACCCCACGCCCGGCCCCGTCCCGTCGCCCACGCCCCGCAACATCACGCCCAACTTCCCCACCGCCACCGCCGTCACCCTCGACGGCGAGTAAGCCCCACACCAACGTCGTTAACCGCATCAAGCCCGCCGCTGCGAGCGCAGCGAGACGCGGCGGATGGCAGACTTCATTTTCCATTTTCCATTTTCCATTTTCCATTTGCCATTGGTACGGCCGGGCGTATCTGCCTGCTCTGAAATGGAAAATGACAAATGGAAACCGGAAAATGGAAAATTGTCCCCACCGGATGTAGACACCCCGCGATCATCGCGCAATCTACTGTTGGAGGGGGCTCACGGAGACGCGCATGGCGGTCGAACACGACACGGTGGTCCGGACGCTGCTCAAGGAGCGGGCGAAGGTGCTCGCTTACGTCTGGGCGATCGTGCGCGACAACCACCTCGCCGAGGACGTCTACCAGGACGTGTCGATCGCCGCGATCAACAAGCGCGACGAGATTGAAAGCGTCGACCATCTGCTCGGCTGGCTGCGTGCCGCGGCGCGTTTCAAGTCGCTCGAGGCGCTTCGCAAGGCCAGGCGTCAGCCGATGACGTTCGATGACGACGTGCTCGACATGCTCGAGGGCGCGTGGGGCGATCGCGACCGCGACGACGCGGGCGAGCGGCTCGACGCGCTCAAGTCGTGCATGGAGAAGCTCACGCCGTACACCCGCCGGCTCGTCGAGCTGCGCTACGGGCTGGGCATGAGCGGCGTGGACGTCGCGAAGTACGTCAGCCGCGATGTCCGCACGGTGTACATGGCGTTGACGCGCACGCACAACAGCCTCCGCGAGTGCGTGCGTCAGCGTATCGACGGCCCGGACCCATCGGGCGAGGCGGAGGTGGCCGGTGCCTGAGATCGATCGCACACACGACGACTTCGACTGGCTGGTGCAGCGGTACCTCGACGGCGCCGCGACGCCGAGCGAGATGAAGCAGCTCAACGACGCGCTGCGCAGCGATGCAATGCTGCGCGAGCGTCTGGTCGACGTGTCGATGCAGGCGCAGCTGATGCACGAAGCGCTGGCGCCGTCGCTCGTCGACGACCCGGCGTTGCGTTTCGATCCGACGGCGGGCGACACGGCGCGGCGGAGCGTCGGGCCGTGGGGCATGCTCGCGATGGCCGCGGCCGTGGCGCTGGTCGCGTCGGTGGCGACGTGGTTCGTCGCCGGGACCGCAACGCACAACGGACGCATCGCGGGCGTGCCGGTCGCCGTGACCAACGTCGCGGTGATCACCGACCTCGGCGACGCGGCGTGGGTCGACGACGAATCGACCGCGACCTCCCCCACCATCGGCGAGCACGTCTCGGGCACGCTGCGGCTGAAGTCCGGCACGGCGCAGATGCTGATGAACAGCGGCGCGGTGCTGACGCTGATGGGCCCGGCGGAGATGACGCTGACCGACGCGACGCGTTGCGAACTGCACGCCGGCCGCCTCGTGGTGCACTGCCCGAAGCGCGCCCACGGGTTTGTCGTCGACACCGATCAGATGAGCGTAACGGACCTCGGCACGACGTTCGGCGTGAGCGTCGACGCGTCGGGCCGCAGCGAGGTGCACGTGTTCGAGGGCGTGGTGACGGTCGCCAACGCCGCGACGCCAGCGCCCGTCGAGCTGACGCAGGGCCACGCGCTGGCCGCGACGTCGACGAGCGCCGCGCCGATCACGACGGAGGCCGACCCGTGGCGGTTTGACCGCGCCGCGCCGCTGGACGTCGAGGCGTTGTCGGTGCCGGACACCTACGTCGCGGCGATCAACGCGGCGTCGCCCGCGGCGTACTGGCGGTTCGAGCGGGCCGCGCCGCTGGCCAACAGCGTGCCCGACGCCCCGCCGCTGACGCCGATGTTCCGCGACACCACCCCCGACACCGACGCGACCGACAACCTGCGTTTCGACACGGCGCACGGCGGGTTCCTGTACGCCGACGGCGTGTTCGACACCACGCGTGTCGGCGCCGCGAGCGTCGCGGCCGGCGACTACACGCTGGAACTGTGGGTCCGCCCCGACCGCCCGGGGCAGATGACGCTGATCTCGCTGCTGCTGCCGGAGATCAAGGACGCGAAGTACTGGCAGCACCTGTCGCTGATCGAGCTGCAAGGCCAGGCGCGCGGCGAGGTCAAGCCGAACGCCGATCCGTCGGCGATCCGCTTCCTGCACCGCGACCCGCCCGGCCCCACCGGCGGCACCGACGTGTTCAGCGGCGGCAAGTATCACGAGCAGCGGTGGAACCACATCGTCGGCGTCCGCCAGGGCAACGCGATGACGCTCTACCTCAACGGCGGCCGCGTGTGGTCCGTGCAGATCAACGACGGCCCGATCGACCTGTCGCCGTTCCGCGTGCTCATCGGCAAGGCCCACCCGGTCGAATCGCCCTACCGCGACGTCGCCGGTCGCATCGACGAACTGGCCGTCTACGCCCACGCCCTGACCGAGCAGCAGATCAAGCAGCACTACCGCCTGATCGCCGGCGCGTCGCACGACGCCCGCTGAACACTCCCCGACGAGGAACCCATGACACACCGCACGTTCCGCCATCGCGTTTCCGGGTTCACGATCATCGAGCTGCTCGTGGTTGTGTCGATCATCGTGCTGCTGCTGGCGATCCTGCTGCCGTCGATGAGCGAGGCGCGTCGCGTGTCGCGGATCGCCGTGTGCGCCGCGCACCTCAAGCAGATCAACACCGGCACATACAGCTACACCACCGACAACGTCGGCGTGCTGTGGATCTGTCGCGGCCGACAGGTGCAGATCGCCGTGAACCACCTCGGCGTGAAGAACCACAACAACCGCGACGACGACAAGCTCGTCGACTGGCCGCGCGCCATGGCGTCCGCCGGGCTCGCGTACAACCTCAACGAAGACGTCGCCACCGGCGTCGAGCGCAGGCCCAACCCCGTGTGGAACTGCCCCGAGCGCGACGGCTTCAACGCCGCGTGGTTCACCTACAACGACCAGATGATCCTCGGCTACCAGTACTTCGGCGGCATCGAGACGTGGACGACCGTCAGCGGCAACTACCCGTCGCGCAGCCCCGTCGTCGTGCAGAAGTCGAGGCCCGGCTGGCTGCTCGCGTCCGACCGCACCATGCGGATCAACGGCAAGTGGGAGTCCGGATTCGACGACGGCGTGTGGTACGAGGGCATCCCCAACCACCTCGACCGCCGGTGGAACGGCCCGGCCGGCGGCAACCAGACCTACATGGACGGCTCGGTCAGCTGGGTCGACTTCAAGGACATGGTCCGCATCCACTCGTGGGCCAACGGCTCACGCGAAGCGTGGGGATGGCAGAGCGACTGGGGCCTGTATAACCCGCCGGTCAACAACGAATTCCCCTACTGATTCGCACACAACCTCGCATAAGATGTTGAATATGCCTAGACACCCCATCTCACGAATGACGCTGGTCCTCACGGTCGCCGCGGCCGCCTGCTTCGTCGTCAACGCACTCGCCGGGGAACGCCCCGGCGGCGGCGGCTCGCAGGACGCCACGCTCGACTTCAACCGCGACGTCCGCCCGATCCTCTCCAACAAGTGCTTCGCCTGTCACGGCCCGGACAAGAGCGACCGCAAGGCGAAGCTGCGGCTCGACACGCGTGAGGGCGCGCTGGCGGACCTCGGCGGCTACTCGGCGATCGTGCCGGGCAAGACGGACGACAGCGAGATGGTGGCGCGCATCACCGACAAAGAAGACCCGATGCCGCCGAAGAAGGCGCACAAGGAGCTGACGGACAAGGAGCGTCAGACGCTGATCGCGTGGGTGCGCCAGGGAGCCGAGTACGCCAAGGCGTGGGCGTACGTGTCGCCGCGCCGGCTGCCGGCGCCGAAGGTATCCGACGAGCAGTGGCCTCGCAACTTCGTCGACCGCTGGATCATGGCGCGGCTCGACGCCGAGGGGCTGCGGCCGTCGCCCGAGGCCGACAGCGCCACGCTCATCCGCCGACTCACCTTCGACCTGACCGGCCTGCCGCCGACGCCCGCCGAGGTCGACGCGTTCGTCAACAGCACCGACCCCAAGGCGTACGACAACCTCGTCGACCGCCTGCTCGCCTCGCCCCACTTCGGCGAGCGCATGGCGATCTACTGGCTCGACCTCGTCCGCTACGCCGACACCGTCGGCTACCACGGCGATCAGGACCACAACGCCAGCCCGTACCGCGACTGGGTCATCAAGGCGTTCAACGACAACCTGCCGTTCGACCGCTTCGCCACCGAGCAGCTCGCCGGCGACCTGCTCGACAAGCCGACGCAGGAGCAGCTGGTCGCCACGTGTTACAACCGTCTGCTGCAGACGTCGCACGAGGGTGGCGTGCAGGTGAAGGAGTACCGGGCGATCTACCAGGCCGATCGCATCCGCAACTTCTCCAACGTGTTCATGGGCGCGACGATGGGCTGCTGCCAGTGTCACGACCACAAGTACGACCCGTACCTCACGAAGGACTTCTACTCGATGGGCGCGTTCTTCGCCGACATCGACGACGAGGCGCACCTCAAGAACGGCACCAACGCGCTGCCGACACGCCGCGAGCCGGAGATGCGTGTGATCACGCCGGACGTGCAGGATCGCATCGACGCGATCGACGCGCAGATCGCCGACGCCAAGGCCGAGCTGGCGAAGGTCGAGCTGGCGGCGCTGGCGAAGCAGCCGCAGTGGGAGGCGACGCTACTCAAGTCGGTCGGCGACAACCAGCCGACCGAGTCGGCGTGGGTCGACGATAAGAACGACACCGGCGGCAAGGAAAACACGCCGTGGGAATACGTCGACGCCGACACGGGCGTGGTGCACAGCGGCAAGCTCGCGCGCGTGCAGGAAGGCGACGGCCTGATGCAGCACTACTTCAACGGCGCGAAGAAGCCGGTGAAGATCGAGAAGGGCGCGGCGTTTTACGCGTGGGTCTACCTCGACCCGGCCGACCCGCCGAAGGCCGTGATGCTGCAGTTCAACGACGGCAAGCAGTGGGAGCACCGCGCGGTGTGGGGCAGTGATGACATCCTGTTCGGCCGCAAGGCCGAGAATCACGCGGGCTACCAGCGACGCGGTAAGCTGCCCGAGGCCGGCGGATGGGTACGGCTCGACGTGCCGGCCGACGCCGTGGGCTTCAAGCCCGGCGCGACCGTGCACGGCATGGCGTTCACGCAGTACGACGGCAAGGCCTACTGGGACGACGCGGGCCTGATCGAAACGAGCGGAACGCCGGCCGCGGTCGCCGAGGCGATCGCCACGCCCGCCGACAAGCGCAACGACAAGCAACGCGCGGCGCTGCGTGACTACTACCTCGCCGGCGCCCCCGCGATCGCCAAGGCCAAACAAGCCATCGCCGC
This sequence comes from Phycisphaera sp., assembly GCA_016125285.1. Taxonomy (GTDB): domain Bacteria; phylum Planctomycetota; class Phycisphaerae; order Phycisphaerales; family Zrk34; genus RI-212. The sequence goes on along the minus strand of WGMA01000037.1, from coordinate 6,375 downwards.
GCTGGACAGGCAGCGCGACGCGGCGGAGAAGTCCGGCCGCATGGTGATGATCACCAAGGCGCTGGCCACGCCGCGCGTCGTCCACGTGCTGCCGCGCGGCAACTGGCTCGACGAGTCCGGCGAGATCGTCGAGCCCCACGTGCCCCACTTCCTGCCGCAGCCCGCCGACACCGACAAGCGTCGACTCACGCGGCTCGACCTCGCCAGGTGGCTGTCCGACCCGTCCGACCACGGCGTCGCCGGCCTCACCGCACGCGTGCAGGCCAACCGGTTCTTCTACCTCGCGTTCGGCAACGGCATCGCCCGCGTGCTCGACGACTTCGGCGGCCAGGGCGAGTCGCCCGTCAACCCCGAGCTGCTCGACGCGCTGGCCAACGAGTTCATCGACTCCGGCTGGGACATGAAGCACATGATGCGGCTGCTCGTGACGTCGACCGCGTACCGGCAGTCGTCGATCACGCCGACACAGCTTGCCGAGCGCGACCCCTACAACCAGCTCGTCGCCCGTCAGTCGCGCTTCCGCCTGCCCGCCGAGATGGTGCGCGACACCGCCCTGTCGGTCAGCGGCCTGCTCGTCGACAAGCTGTACGGCAAGCCCGCCAAGCCCTACCAGCCCGTGGGCTACTACGCGAACCTCAACTTCCCGACGCGCAAGTACACCGCCGACAGAGACGAGAACCAGTACCGCCGCGGCGTCTACACGCACTGGCAGCGGCAGTACCTGCACCCGGCGCTGCTCGCGTTCGACGCCCCGTCGCGCGAGGAGTGCACCGCGTCGCGACCGATCAGCAACACGCCGCTGCAGGCGCTGACGCTGCTGAACGATCCGAGCTTCGTCGAGGCCGCGCACGCCTTCGCCGCGCGCATCCTCACCGAGGGCGGCAAGACCGACAGCGACCGCCTCGACTTCGCGTACCGCCTCGCCGTCGCGCGCACGCCGTCCGCCGCCGAGCGTACGCTGCTGACCGGCCTGCTCGACAAGCACCGCGCCGAGTTCAAGGCCGACCCGAAGGCCGCCGCCGACGTGCCGACCACCGGCATGACTAAGGCCCCCGCCGGCGTCGACCCCGTCGAGCTCGCCGCGTGGACCTCCGTCGCGCGCACCATCCTGAATCTCAACGAAACGATCACACGGAACTGAATCCGATGAATGACCAGACGATTATCAACGCCCAGCGACGCACCTTCCTCGGCCACAGCTTCGGCCTCGGCGCCACCGCGCTCGCGTCCATGCTCACGCCGTCGATGCTGCGCGGCGCGACCGGTTCCGCGAAGGCCGCGCCGAGCGACGGCCTCTACCGCGGCGTGGTCAACCCGCGTCACTTCGCGCCGAAGGCCAAGCGCGTCATCTTCCTGTGCATGGCCGGCGGACCGTCGCACCTCGAAACCTTCGACCACAAGCCCAAGCTCGACGAGATGCACGGCAAGCCGTTCCCCGAGTCCTACACCGCGGGCATGCCCATCGCCCAGCTCCAGGGCAAGCAGCTGCTGTGCCAGAAGTCGATGATCGAGTTCCACCGCCACGGCCAGTCCGGCCAGCTCATCAGCGACTACATGCCGCACACCGCGACGATCGCCGACGACATCTCCATCATCCGATCGATGCACACCGAGCAGATCAACCACGACCCGGCACACACGTTCATGAACACCGGCACCGCGATCAGCGGTCGGCCGTCGATGGGCGCGTGGGTGCTCTACGGGCTCGGCGCCGACTGCAACGACCTGCCCGGCTTCGTCGTCCTCACCAGCATCAAGGGCCGCAACCCGCAGCCCATCGCCTCGCGGCAGTGGTCCGCCGGGTTCCTGCCGTCGCGTTTCCAGGGCGTGCCGTTCCACTCGTCGGGCGACCCCGTGCACTACCTCGGCAGCCCCGCGGGCTACAACGCGTCGCGCCAGCGTGACGTGATCGACGCGTCGATCGCGCTGAACCACCTGCGCAACGAGCAGGTCGCCAACCCCGAGATTGACACGCGCATCAGCCAGTACGAGATGGCGTTCCGCATGCAGGGCTCGGTGCCGGAGCTGATGGACATCTCCAACGAGCCGAAGCACATCCTCGACATGTACGGCGCGGACAGCGCCGACGGGTCCTTCGCGTACAACTGCCTGCTCGCCCGCCGCCTCGCCGAGCGCGGCGTGCGCTTCATCCATCTCTACCACCGCGGCTGGGATCACCACGGCGACCTCGACCGCTTCATGAAGGTCTGCTGCGGCGCGACCGACCAGCCCACCGCCGCGCTCGTCAAGGACCTCAAGCAGCGCGGCATGCTCGACGACACGCTGATCATCTGGGGCGGCGAGTTCGGGCGCACGCCGATGTTCCAGGGCAAGGGCTCGAACCCCGGCCGCGACCACCACATCAAGGGCTTCAGCGTGTGGATGGCCGGCGGCGGCATCAAGGGCGGCACAAGCTACGGCGAGACCGACGAGCTCGGCTACGCCGCGGCGATCAACCCCGTCCACGTCCGCGACCTGCACGCCACCATGCTCCACCAGCTCGGCATCGACAACGAACGCCTGAGCATCCCCTTCCAGGGCCTCGACGTCCGCCTCACCGGCGTCGAAAAAGCCAAGGTCCTGCACGACATCATCGCGTAGACCGCACAAATCGACGCCGAAGCGGCGGATTCACGGAATATGACTCCCGACCTATTTTCTTAGCCGACCTGGCCAGCGGCGCTCAGCTCGCCTGGCACCCGCTGCTGCGTGAGACCGCCCATTACACCATCGAGGTGCTGGAGACGCTGTTCCTGCTCTACGGCGCTCCGCTGGTGATCAAGGCCGACAACGGCTCGCCGTTCATCAGCGACGAGATGCAGCAGCTGCTGGACCGCTGGCAGGTCACGCTGCTGCTGTCCCCGCCCCGCACACCCCGATACAATGGTTCCCGTGAAGCGGGGATCGGCTGGCTGGCGGTCCGCACGGACCACTTCGCCGCCTACAGAGTCGGGGGTGATCACTCGTCATGGACCACGCCGGACATGCACGCCGCGTTGCACCAGGCCAACCACCGCGTCTATCCCCTCGGCCCCAACGGCCCCACGCACTGGCAGCTGTTCGAGGCCCGCGGCACGATTACTCAAGTTCAACGCGACGCCTTCGCCGATACACTCAGGCATGTGCGAAACGCGTCGAAGACAGAAACACACGAGCAGCCCGACGGCTCGGTCCCGCGATACACCCGCTCCGAGGTGGAGCAGGCGCTGGTCCAAAGCCAGTTGCTCGTCATCACGAGGAGGCGAATTACTCCACTATTAAAGTCCTTCTTCGCGGCAAAGAATACGTAGAGGCCACAACAGAGAAGACGCAGGAATGCTGCGACAAGATCGCGGCCTTTGCAACTCTTGCTGAGAAGACACTCAAGAAGCTGAGAGCAAGGTAGCCACATGAAGCCCTGTCTGAACATAGTGATGGTCTTGATGCCAGCGATCTTGTGCTCGTGTCACCAACCGACGAGGCAAGTTGAGATATCCATTCAACTGGATGACTCTGCTCCTCCTTCGCTTCATGATGTTGCTGGCACAATCGTTTTCCGCAATACCGGAAATGAGCCCATACTTCTACCCGTACACCTGATTGTGCCTCACATTACGCTCGAACTCCAAGCGTATCCGTATGGTGCGTCGGAGCCGTACACGGGAATGAGAAAACACGACTGGAATGTGCACCCGAGTTTCATGATCCCCGATACAGAACGTTACATAGTATTGAATCAGGGTGACAGTTATTCATATACGCTTCCGCAAGACTCGAACCTGGTTTACGTGCATGAATACCCCGCCGTTGCGACACGCCTATGGCTGTTGAAGGCGTATTTCAATGGCTTCGCTTACGAATGGGCGTCACCAGATCCAGTACCACACTCTCTTGAGCCAGCGATTTGGTGTGACTACGTTCAGTCGAAGCCATTGATGCTCCTGTTAGATGTTCCACTTGGACGCTAGAACTTTCATTCTCGGAGTCGAGGCATGCCAACAGACCACTATATCTTGAGCGACTCGCTCTATCGAAGCGTTGCTGTGACCGATGACGCCGGAGCCATCGAGGAGGCCTACGATACCGACGCATACGGCAACACGCTGATCTTCAGCGCCGCGGGTACCGGTGGAAATTGGTGGGCGGACGACGCGACGCAGGCCGATGAGCCGACGGGTGACTTCATCTTCACGGGACGCAGGTACGATCCGGAGTCGGAGATCTACTTCTACAGAGCTAGGTACTACGTGCCGGAGTTGGGGAGACTTATGTCGAGGGACCCGATTGGATATACGTCTGAGGCCAATCTCTTTTCTTATATAACTGGCACGCCTCTGACGCATGTCGATCCATTCGGTTGTGCCGGGAAACCCGCAGCCGGCGCAGGTCCGCTAGCCACAGACGAGGAGAATAAGGTGCTATGCGCAATCGTGTTGCTTCAAAGGAATGATAAATGGCGTAAATTCGGTGACCGCCTGATGGAGTATGTACAGGCCGGACGAATTGGCGCAGGCGATCTTGGGTTTGATACGGGCACAATGGGTCAAGTTCCGCTCATGGATTTCGTCGCAGGGGAGAACCGCTTCCTTATCGACCGAGCCTTCCTAGGAACCGTAGGGCCAAGCAACCCTGACTCCATTGCAACGCTAGGTGGCGTATTGGCACACGAAATGTCACATAACATCCAGCGAGATTCATTGGGGCTTCTACTATCGGCGATGATAAAGGCATTTACCTTGAACTCAGCATGGGAATCACCGCCTCACGCGCTCCAGCGTGCCGTATTTGACTCAATAAAGGCGGATCTTGCGAAGATGTCGGTGTCGGACATTCGGCAACTCTGCAATAGTCCCCTGATACCTTCGGAATGCCCTGCGGGTTCAAGTAAAGAGTAGCTGATGATGCACTGGACACGTGAAAAGGTAATCACTGCTCTGATTCTGATTTCGCTACTAGTCTACTCCGTATTCTTACGAGAGAACGAGTTCCCCTATTTTGGAGTATTTGCATGGGCGATTGGATCTGTTCTTTCTTTCCGAATACTCAAGAGTGAGCCAAGGAGCCTCTTCGGCATTATGGCGTTCGCTTTCTTCACACTGGGCATGGTTTTAATGATCTACATTCATGCGACAACATGATTGGTCTATCGCTCGAAGGAGCATGTAATGCCGCCAGCCATACTCTTTGAGTGAAACGCCGCAGCGCATCTTCGCCGATGACACCAGTGCCTTTTAGGACGACTCAACCAATGGAGCAATTCCAGATATGCCAACCGACCACTACATTCTCAGCGACACCCTATACCGAAGCGTTGCGGTTTTCGACGACACAGGCGCCATCGAAGAGGCCTACGACACCGACGCCTACGGCAACACGCTGATCTTCACCGCCGCGGGCACCGGCGGAAACTGGTGGGCCGACGACGCGACGCAGGCCGACGAGCCATCGTGCGACTTCATCTTTACGGGACGACGCTACGATCCGGAGTCGGAGATCTACTTCTATCGGCGACGATACTACGTGCCGGATCAGGGGAGGTTTATATCGAAGGATCCGATTGGGTATATGGCCACCATGAATCTATTTGAATACGCTAATAGCGAGCCAACACGGCACATTGATCCTACGGGAACGCAATCAATAGAAAAGCCAGATGTTAAAGCCAACCCAAGAGAGCCCTTCCTTACCGCAACACGCACACGGTGTCGTCAAATTGCTGAAGTCGCACGCACAAAATGCCATAGCGCTCAGACAAGAAAAGTTATCGTGATGACTGTAGATTACAATACAATCAAGGATGTCCTGATTAAGAATACGAAAGCTAGACTAGCCGATCCAGCTACGCCTGCGAGCGAACGGCCTGGCCTAGCACGGGCACTAGTTGAGTACAATAAGGCCTTGCATGATATTGAAAATGTCTGTGAAGCAGAAGCGCTCAAGGTATATTTGCGATGTTGCCCCGATACACGAGTGAATACCTCATGAGTATGACCCATTACCTGATGACATGTGGGAACTCGCACGAGTTGGTCCAATGACAAATATGCACAGTCGATCTAAGAAGTGGCTATTAATTACATTGCTGGCCATGATCATGATCGTGCTACTGGCCGTAATCCTCGTGTACGGATCCGCACTGAAGAATACGGCGGCCGATCAAATAATGCAGAGCGAATCGCTTCGTGGTACGTTTCTTTACGATTGGGCACAGAAACACCAATGGGAAAGATCTAGGCAAATGTTTGAGGACTACGGTGACCTTGCCCCCTCAACCGAGTCCGGTTTGAATCATGTGTATTCAAGCACGGACGCAACCGGAAGAGGACAAGGACATGGCCAAACGGATCAAGCACACGACGGAGCAGATCATCTCGAAGCTGCGTGAAGCGGAGGTCG
>WGMA01000078.1 GCA_016125285.1 Phycisphaera sp. | reverse complement strand
GCCCGGACCCGGATCGGTGTACGTGCCGGTGTTCATCGCCGTGTCACCCTCGTTCACGATGATCGGCGTCCCATCAATCGTCAGATCCGGCGGGACGTTGTTGACGATCAGGTCGAAGGTGACCTCCATCGTGCCGCCGTCCTTGTCGGTGGCAGTGATAGTGACGGTCTGCGTCTCGTCAGGGCCGTTGGTGGAATCGAACGACCACGTGTACGTGCCCGGGTTCGTGCCGACCTGCACGATGTCACCGATCGAGGCGGTGATGGTGACGGTGTCGAGCGCGCTGATGTCGGAGAACGACCCGGTGTTCATCGCCGTGTCGCCTTCGTTAACCTCGACCTCGGCGTTGGTGACGCTCAGCGTCGGCGCGACATTGGTGACGACAAGATCAAAGGTTTCCATCGTCATGCCGCCGTTGCCATCGTCGGCGGTGATCGTCACGGTCTGCGAATCGGCCGGCCCGTCCGCGGTGGTGTAGGTCCAGGTCCAGGTGCCGGTGCTGCCGACGGTCTGGAAGGTGATCGTGCCGAGCGAAGCGGAGATGGTCGTGTTCTGCCCCTCCACGTCGAAGAACGTGCCGGTGTTGAGCGCGGTGGCGGTCTCGACGACCGTCACGGTCGCGTTGTCGATGCCGAGGTCCGGCGCGTCGTTGACGCCGGCGATCGTCACGGTGACGTCCGCGGAGCCGCTGTTCAGGATGTTCGACGCGGTATAGTTGAACGTATCCGTCGCGGTGTCGCCGGCGTCGAGGCTTTCGAAGGCGCCGTTCGGATCGTAGATGAAGTCGCCGTTGTCGAGGACAAACAGCAGAGCGCCTGACGGCAGAACGATCGGGGTATTCACGTACGCGGGATCGCCGTCGACCTCGGAGACGAACGGATCACCGCCGGGCGTCCCCCGCTCGAGCGTGAAGCCGTCGAGGATCGGGTTGCGGTCGGCAAACGGAGCACCCGTGCCGTCGAGCACGATCTGGAGCGAGTTCGAAGTGGCGATGAAGGTGTGAGTCACCACCGTCGAAGCCGTCGGTGTCGACGAGGAACCGCTGTAAGCCGAGGAACTGAAATTATCCACGACCAGAGCGCCATCGACGTAGATGTCAAAGCCACGATTGTTTGAGAGGTCGGCGAAGAGCAGCTGCAGCTTGTACTCCGTGCCAGCCACAACGTCCATGTTCAAGTCGACAACAACATCCGTCGGATCCGTTGACCAGCGGATGGATTGCATGATCGTTTCGAGCGGTCCCTCGGCGCCGCCGCCGGAACCGCCATCACCGCCGTCGTAGTTGGGCGCGGCCCAGTTGAGGATCTCTCGGTTGGACGAAAGGTTCACACCCGGCGCGGTGTCGGCGGTGAAGTTCGCATCGCCGATCATACCCACGGCCGGACCGCGGGCGTTGACCGCGTAGACGAAGTCGCCGGACAGATCGAGGCCCTCGCCCGGGTCGGAGCCGGTGAAGTAGCCGATGGTGGTTCCGAGCACCGTGGGCAGCGCGTCGTTGTCCAGCAGGTTGGGCGTCGGGAAGACAAGCGCTGTATCTTCGTCGGTCAAGTACGCATCGTCGACCGGATCGCTGACGCCGTTGACCGTCACGGACACCACCGCTGTCGCCAAGCCGCCCTGCGTGTCTTCGACGAGGTACTCGAACGTGTCAACGAGACTCTCGCCGGCCAGTAGCGCCCCCGCCGTGGCGGATGTCGTCGGGTCGTAGGAGAACGTGCCGTCGCCGTTGACGATGACGGTCGCGCCGATCGCCGTCGTGAACGTGATGGGCGCGCCGGTGTTCGTGGGCGACGTGACCGCGGCGCCGACGACGGTCAGCGCCTGACTCTCAGCGTCGGTGTCGTTGGCGAGCAGACCCAACTGACTGGCGACCATGCCGGACGCCGTGGGCCGGATGTAGATCTCGGCGTAGGGGATGGCGTGATCTTCGTTGGCGCTTTCCCAGAAGAACGACGTCGCGTTGTTCGCGCCGTTGTTCACGGATGAGCCGTAGCTGAATCCGCGCACGCCGGCGTGACCGCTCCAAGACCAGGTGAAGACTCGCGTCGCGTCGTTGCCCGAGTCTGATCCCACCGTCCCCAGCGCGTCGAGCGTGTTGCTGGTCGTGTCGTGGAAACCAGCGCCGGGGCCGGAGAGGACCTCGTAATCCACGTCGTAGCCGCCGGTCGTGCTGTTGTTCAGTGTGTTGGTCGAGAACTCCCAGGTCCAGGTCGTCTGACTTGTAGGACGCCAGACGGCCTCCTGCCAGGTGATGCCGAGGGGGTCGGCCGCTCGCCGGATTCGGATCTCGACACTGGACAGGTCGATCCCCGCCTGGGTCAGCAGGTCGTTGATGAGGTCCTCGCTGTACGCCGCGGGATTGAACGCCGCGGAGGTGCCCAGGTTGTCGTTCACGGCGTCGACCGAACCCTGACCGTCAGTGTCAAACTCCCAGCCCTCGCGGCCGCGACCGACCAGCAGCCAGCCGTTGGCGCCGTCGTTGTCCACGTAGGCGTCGAAGGTCTCGCCACCCGCGGCGAACGCGTAGTTGCCGCTGCTCAGCCCGCTGAGGTCCTGCAGCGTGTACCCGACGTTGAGCACCGAGTTCTCGTCGATCTCGAACGCATCGGCATTGGCGACCGGGTCGTCGTTGACGCCCTCGACCACAATCTCCGCCCGCGCGCCGAGCAGGGCCGAGATTTCAGCCGTTGACAGCGCTCGGTCAAAGACGGCGAACTCGTCGATCGTCTGCGCAAAGACCTGATTCGAGTAACTGCCGATGAAATCGATGTCGGTCATGCTGCCCGAATCGGACCGGCCGACGAACACGCCGTCGATGTAGAAGTCGGTCTGTCCCGAGTCGCCGCCGGTGCCCACGGCCGCGATGTGGTGCCACGTCGTGTCGCCGGGGAACAGGTCGTAGCCGCTGTCGCGGAAGGCGCCGCCACCGTTGTCATACATGCCGAGGTTGTTGGCGCCGTTCTGGACGATGATCTGGTGGTCGCCGCCTTCGCCGCGAGCCAGCGTCCGCCAGTTGTTCGTGTCGTGCAGGTCCTGGAACCAGGCCGAGATCGTCCAATTCGTGCCCAGGTCGATGTTGCCGTTGTCGACCCGCAGTTCGTTCACCGAGCCGTCATCGTCAACCGACAGGCCGCCGCCGAACAGGCCGCCGGTCGCGCCGGTGAACGACGCGCCGTTCAGCGTGGCGGTGTTCGACGTGAGCGAACCGAGGTTCTCGACGGTGCTGCCGGAGATGTTGTCGGTATCGAAGGTGTAGTACGCGACCGGGTTGAGCGCGAGAACCGTGGCCCGGTAGTCGGTGGCGCTGGCAGCGTAGCGGAACGATTCGATGAACGTATCACCGGTTTCCATCGCGTCCAGCGTTGACGAAACTGTCGGGTCGTAGGTGAAGGTGCCGTCGGTGTTCAACGTCACCTCCGCGCCCGAGGCAAGCGTCACGGTGGCGCCGACACTCACCGCGTCGCCATTGATGAAGTTAATGAACTCCGGCGAGGTGGCGAGGAAGTGCTGAAGGATCCGGTCATCAGACAGCACATGGTCGTAGATTGCCAATTCATCAACGTCGCCCCGAAACTTCTGTGTACTGCTGAATCCGCCGCCGACGCTGTCCTGCTCCTGGCCGACGATAAACGTACCGGTTTGGGTCAGCGATGCGCCCGTCTTGAAGCCCGTAATCGTGTCGGCGACCGCTCCGTCAAAATACAGCGTGGCGACGCCCGTAGCGCTGGCCCACGTGACCGCCAACTGGTGCCAGTCGCCGTCGAGCACGGCCGCCTTGGAAAGGCTCGTCGTCATCTGCAAGCCGTCAATCCAGATCGCGACGGTTCCGTTGATGAATGTCAGGAACTCGTTGTCGCTGCCCGAGACCGCGTAGGAGAAGAACGAGGGCTGGCCGGTGTTGTTGGCGGTCGTGCCGCGCACCCACATCTCAGCGGTCAGCGCGGTCGAGGGGAAGGAATTCGTGAAGTCGACACGCACGCCGTCGGCGTTGGTTGTGCCGATGCTCGCCGCCGAGTCACCCGGGATCTGCGCGTCTGCGACCTGACCAACGGCGCCGAGGTAAGAGCCGTCGCCCGCGGCGCCGAGACTGCTGGGCCCGGTCGCGCTGTTCACCGCAGTCGCCCCGGTGGACTTGTCCGCGTCGCCGAGCCGCAGGTAGACCAGCGGGTCGTCTTCGTTGACCGCTTCCACATACAACGGCGTCGTCGTTACCGGCGTGTCTTCGTCCGTCGTCGCGTCCAGATCATGCACGGTCACAACGGCCGACTCGCTGATCGTGCCCACGGCGGTCACGATCGTGTAGTCGATCACGTCAAACGCCGGCGTCGCGAAGTTCACGTCGGCGCCGCTGGGGTCATAAGTGAACGAGCTGTCGGGATTGAGCGTCAGGTCGCCCACCAGGCCGGTCACATCGACGAAGCCCGACTTCGCCGCGTTGTAGTGCGCGAGGACCTGGTCGGCGGTCAGTTGCTTGTCGTACAACGCGACGTCGTCGACATCGCCGCGGAATTTCTGGGTGTTGTCGAATTTGCCACCGGGGCTATCCTGCTCCTGACCGATCATGAACGACCCTGTCGAGGCGATTACGGTGCCGATCTCTGTATTCGCACGGTGATACCGCTGCACGCCGTCCAGATAGAGATTCAGGTCGCCTGAAACATTGTCCCATGCAATCGCCAGATGATGCCACTGATTGTCTAGAAAAGCAGCCTCGTTTAGTCCCGTCGAATAGCGTGTGCCATCGATGAAGATGCCCAAGTCGGTTTGGACGATGGACAGGAAGTTGTTGCTGCTCATGCTCGAGATGGCATAGGAAAAGAACGTTGGCTCGGCGTTGAGCGCTGCGTCGCCACGGAACCAGCCTTCGGCAGTCACTGCGGCCCCAGGGAACGTGCCCGCCAGAGGAACGAGTACGCCATCGCCGACCCCCGCCGTTGTCGCCGTCGTCGTGCCCATGCTCGCCGCGCCGCTCGCCCCGCTCGTGCTGACGATCGCCACGTCGGTTACATCGCCGACCACATCCAGATACGTACCATCGCCGGCCGCGCCGAGGCTGCTCGGACCGGTCGCGCTGTTGACCGCGGTCGCCCCGTCGCTCTTGTCGGCGTCGTTGAGCTGCCAATAGAACAGCGGGTCGTCGGCCAGGATCGCGTCAGCGTAATCCGCGATGCGCAGCGACTGCGGGTCATCGGGCGCCCCGATCACGTCGATGTCGAACGCCGGATCGCCCTCGTTCGTCTCCGCCTCGTCGACCACGCGTGTCAGACGCAGCGCGTTGAAACGAGAAGCGTTCTGAGTATTGTTCTCTCGAGTAAAGATCTTGTAGTCGTCTGTGCCGTTGGCCTCGAACGTGAAGGCCGACGTCGGACTATCGGGGTCAAGGACCGCGCTCGTGGTCACGATGTGCTCGGCCCCAGCGCCCTCGATCCATCCTACGATCTGAGGCCCGATCGCCGGGAAGTCGTTGTCCCACGCCCAGACTTCAGCAACGTACGTCCCCGCGGGCAGGCCACTGACAATCAGGCCGACCGCCTGGCCGCTGCCATCGTCGTAGATGAAGTCACTGGTCAGGTCGTTCGGAGCATTGCGCTGGCGCGAGCCATCGGAGCTGAACACCGTCGCGGTGAAGTTGACGCCGCCGACCATCACCGACACGTTGTCGCCCTCGCTCGGCTCGGTCGCGTCGAGAGACGTCCAGCCGGCCTGCGTCGTGATCGCGCCGCCCGTGCTCGAATCGATGTCGATCTGGAACACCAGCGGCGTGCTCGACAGCAGCACGCGCGGCTCGAGCGCCTCCATCACCACGGCCGCGTCGCGACGGGCCCGTCGCCGGCTCAGGTCACGCGCCTTACGCTTCTGCAGTACACGACGGTAACGACGATCCCAAGGCGCACGTCCGTTGAGGAGATTCCACATATGCGAGCCCTTATCCCTTTATTCCCACTGAGATGTCCTATGGCACAACTGCCCGAGCGACGCGACCGCTCGAACACGCTCCGACTCATCCACGTGCCTTGTGTCTTCCAATCAAGCCTGATGCACCCTGCCGCCGACCCAAGTGAATGGGCCATGGGCGCATACCCGCTGTTGCCCCAGCGGCCAGCAGCATAACAAAACTCCGCGAACGCGTCCTCGCCGAACAAAAAATCGCACCGTACATAATGTGAACATTACCCCGGGCCGAGGGACCACCGAAATGGGCGTTGCAGGACTCGAACCCGCGACTTCCTCCTTGTAAGGGAGGCGCTCTAGCCAGCTGAGCTAAACGCCCGTTTGCCGTTCGCCACCGGTGCGGACAGCGTCATAAGGATAGGAACTGAAACCGCCGCTGCCAACACGTCACTTCACGCCCGCCGCCTTGCGCGCCAGGCGCATCGATTCGACGTGGTAATCGAACAGGATCGGCTTGAGCAGCGCGATCATCCTCGTCCGCTGGTGCGCCATCGATTCGATCTCGAGGTAAGTGTGATCCACGCCGTGCGCCGGCAGCGCGTTGTGGAAGTCGCGGACGGTCGGCAGGTGCCCGCCGTCCTGTGTGCCGCAGGCGATCATGATGCGGAGGTGGCCCTTGATCTTGTCGAGGTTCTTTTCGAGCAGGACGAAGACGTCGTTGTCGAGGTAGTTCTGCTTGTCGGGGCCGAGGTAGTTGTTGGGGTACTCGTCGGGCTTGGACGGGTCGTACATCTCGCTGATGTGCGGGACGTTGCCCGCCTGGCAGAACAGCGAGCAGAACAGCTCGGGGTACTTGATCGCCAGGCGTGTCGAGCCGCGGCCGCCCATCGAGAAGCCCTCGATGCACCGGCCGTACGACGCGGCGACCGTGCGGTACGTCGCGTCGATGTACGGGATGAACTCCTTGATGAACATCGTTTCGATCGGCAGCAAACCGTCGGCCGAGTCCTTATAGAAGGTGCTGTAACCGCCGTTCGGCCGGACCATGATCATCGGCGGCCACCAACCCTTCGTGATGCCCTCGTGCAGCACCGCCATCGACTCGAGGCCCTTGATCTCGTTGCCGCCGTTGCCGTGGAGGCTGTAGATCACCGGGTACCGCTGGTCGGGGTGCTGGTCGTAGTCCGGCGGGAGGTAGATCGTGTAGCCCACCGGGCAGCCCGCGGCCTTGCTGTCGAACGTCAGGTGCTGCACGCCCGTCGGCAGCGGGTACTTGTCCGAGTCGGGCGTCACCCACCTGATCGTCGCGCCGGAGGGATGGCGGACCAGCTTGCCGTCGCTGTCGGCGTCCGCGGCGCGCGCCGCGGGACGGGTCCCCGCGAACGCGATCAGGAGAAGGCACAGCACGGTCCGGCAGGCAATACGCATGAGGCTTGTCCGTTGGGTTGAGGGTGGGCGGAGTCGATTCGTCCACATCATACGTCGCCCGCGCCCGGCGGTTCGAGGCGCGTACAATACGCAGCCTTCGGCACGACGGCGTGTCGACGCCCGCCCCGCTCACCCCAACGAGGTCCACATGTTCAAACGCACGCTCGCCGTCACCGCCGTGATCGCCACGCTCGCGCTGCTCACGCTGTCGCCCCACGCCGCGCCGACCGCGCTCGCCGCCGAGGAGGCCGGTGAATGGGTCAACCTGTTCGACGGCAAGACGACCAACGGCTGGACGCCGCGCGGCAAGGTCGAGAAGTTCGACGTCGAAGCCGCGGAGCTTGTGCTGCTGACGAAGGCGAACGTGTGGGTGACGACGGACGTGAAGATGAAGGACTTCGAGGCGGAGCTGCAGGTGCTCACGCCGGAGGAGGCGGACTTCAACTCCGGCCTGGCGTTCCGCTGCCAGGGCGCGACGGGCAAGCCGAAGGGCTACCAGGTCGAGATCGAGAACGCGAAGGACAACAAGTCCGGCGGGATCTACGGCATCGGCCTCGGCGGCTGGCTTTACCCCGCGAAGGCGGACGAGAAGGAGTTTTACGAGAAGACCAAGCAGCTGTTCCGCCCCAACGAGTGGAACCAGATCCGCCTGAAGTGCGTCGGGCCGCGCATCCAGACGTGGCTCAACGGCCAGCCCGTCAGCGACATCACCAGCGACAAGCAGCTCGAAGGCTACTTCGGCATCCAGCACCACGGCCACGGCGGCGAGGTCCACTTCCGCAACATCCGCGTGCGGGAGATCAAGTAGTGGGGAAATGACGAATGACGAAACTCGAATGACAAATCAAATCCCAATCACCAATGTCCGAATTGGGATTTGGAACATTGGGTATTGATTCGTCATTCGGATTTCGTCATTCCCGCGGCGCAGACGCGGGTCACCGTTTCTTACGCGGAATGTAGTGCGCCGAGAAGCCGAGGTGCAGGTCGGCCGCTTCCATGATTGTCTCGCTCGTCGTCGGGTGGGGATGGATCGTGTGGGCGAGGTCGATCGCGGTCGCGCCCATCTCGATGGCGAGGGCGCCCTCGGCGATGAGGTCGCCGGCGCCGACACCCACGAGGCCCATGCCGAGCAGGCGATCGCCGAGCGGGCTGAAGATCAGCTTGGTCAGGCCGTCGGATCGTCCGAGCGTCGCGGCGCGGCCGGACGCGGCCCACGGGAACGTCGACACGCTGTGCGGGATGTTGCGGTTGAGGCACTCGGTTTCGGTCAGGCCGACCCACGCGACCTCGGGGTCGGTGAAGACCACGGCGGGGATGCACGCGGGGTCGAACGCGACGGGCTCACCGGCGATAGCCTTCGCGGCGGTCAGGCCTTCGTGCGTCGCCTTGTGCGCCAGGCCCGGCTCACCGGCGACGTCGCCGATCGCGTAGATGTTGTCCGCGCCGGTGCGGCGCTGCGCGTCGACCTCGATGAACCCGCGCTCGCCGACCTTCACGCCCGGCACGTTCTCCAGGCCGAGGTTCTGCGAGTTGGGGATGCGGCCGACGGACACGATCACGCGGTCGTAGACGCGTTCCTCGTTGTTGATGTCGAGGCCGAGCAGCTTGACCTTGATGCCCTTCTTGTCCTTCGACATCTCTGTGACGCGCGTGTCGGTGAGGATCGCCTCGAACTTCTTCTTCGCGTGCTTGTGCAGCGCCTCGGCGAGATCGGGGTCCGCGCCGGGCAGGATCTGCTTCATCATCTCGACGACGGTGACCTTCGACCCGAGCGCCGCGTACACGCTGCCCATCTCCATGCCGATGTACCCGCCGCCGACGACGAGCAGGCTCTGTGGGATGTCCGGCAACTCGAGCGCGCCGGTCGAGTCCATCACGCGGTCGGAGCCGACGTCGAACATCTTCGGCATCGCCGGGCGCGAGCCCGTGGCGATGATCGCGTAGTCGAAGGCGACGGTGGACGTCTTGCCGTCGTTGTCGGTCACCGTGACGGAGTTCGCGTCGTTGAACGCGGCGCGGCCCTTCACGAAGGTGATCTTGTGCGCCTTGGACATCTGCCCCAGCCCGCCGGTCATCTTCTTGACGACCTTGTCCTTGAACGCGCGGACCTTGTCGATGTCGATCTTCGGCTCGCCGAAGTCGACGCCCCACGCCTTCGCCTCGGCCGCCTCGTTGACGAGCTTCGCCACGTGCAGCAGCGCCTTCGACGGGATGCACCCGACGTACAGGCACACGCCGCCGGGGTTCTCGCGCGTGTCGATCAGCGTCACATCGAAGCCGAGATGCGCGGCCTCGAACGCGGCGGGATACCCACCGGGGCCAGCGCCGATGACGGCGATACGTTTACCGTTGGAGTCACTCACGGGGAACACCCTTCTAAGTCGGAAAGCACGCCCCTGCGGGGCGTCGCTAAACGCGGGATCACATCATCGCGATCACGAGCGGCTTCTCCACCGCCTCGACGATCCACTGCAGGAAACGCGCCCCGTCCGCGCCGTCCACGAGACGGTGGTCGAAGCTCAGCGACAGCGGCGCCATGTCACGCGGCACGAAGTCGCGACGCTCCTCGCTCCACACCGGCTCGCGGTGGCCGCGGCCCATGCCGAGGATCGCGACCTCCGGGCTGTTGACGATCGGCGTGAAGAAACCCGTGCCGATCGACCCGAGGTTCGTGATCGTGAACGTACCGCCGGACATGTCCTCCAGCGTCAGCTTGCCGATGCGCGCCTTCTCGGAGATCTCGCCGAGCTCGATGGCGATCTCGATGATGCTCTTGCGGTCCGCGTCGCGAACCACCGGCACGACCAGGCCCTTCGGCGTGTCCACCGCCACGCCGATGTTGACGTAGTTGTGGTACTCGACCTCGCCCTTCTCGACGTCGATCGATGCGTTGAGGTTGCGGAAGACCTTCAGGCCCGACGCGACGAGCTTCACGAAGATCGGCGTGATCGTCAGGCGGCCGCCCTTCTTCTCGACGAACTTCTTGTACTGCTGACGCGTCTCTTCGAGCTCGGTCACGTCGGCCTTGTGGTGCAGGGTCACGTGCGGGATCTCGGCCCAGCACTTGGCCATGTGACGCGCGGTCACCTTGCGGATCTTGCTCATCGGCTCGCGGACGACGCGGTCCGGCGCGGCCGACGCGGGCGCGCCCCCGCCGGACTTGGCGCGGGTGCGGGCGTAGACCTTCACGTCTTCTTCGGTGATGCGTCCGCCGGGGCCGGAGCCGGTCACGTCGTAGATGTCGACGCCGATCTCGCGGGCGAAGTGTCGCACGGAGGGCGCGGCGGCGATCGGCGCGGGTTCACCGGCGGGCTGACCGGTCGGCGCGGGGTTCGACGTGGCGGGCG
The DNA here is from genome assembly GCA_016125285.1 of Phycisphaera sp. Taxonomy (GTDB): domain Bacteria; phylum Planctomycetota; class Phycisphaerae; order Phycisphaerales; family Zrk34; genus RI-212. Next base: position 26,571 of record WGMA01000078.1, on the reverse strand, counting down.
CGGGTGTCGGTGCGGCGGGCGATGCGGACGCTTCCTGCGCCGCGGGTGCTTGCCTCTTCGCCGCAGCGCCTGCCGCCGCGCTTCCGCTCGTCTCGATCGTCAGGATCACCTGCCCCGGCTTGACCGTGTCGCCCTTGGCGACGTGGAACTTCCGGATCGTCCCCCCAACGTTGATCGGCACGGCGAACGAGCCCTTCTCGGCCTCGACGTCGATCACTTCCTGGTTCTTCTTGACCGTCGCGCCCTCGGCGACGAGCAGCTCGACGACGTCGGCTTCCTTCACGCCCTCGCCCAACTCGGGCAGCTTGAAGTCGACGGTCGCACCGCCACCACCTCCGCTCGACGCGGGCACGGCCTGCTCAGCCGGCTTCGACTCCGCCTTCGCCTCGGACGCCGGCGCGGCCTTCTTCGCCGTCTTGCCGTTGTCCTGCGACGCGGACTCGTCGATCGTGAGGATCGTCTGGCCGATCTTCACCGTGTCGCCCGGCTTGATGTGGATCTTGGTGATCTTGCCGCCGACGCTCGACGGGATCGGCATCGACGCCTTCTCCGTCTCGGCCTCGAACACGTCCTGCTTCGCGGCGATCACGTCGCCCTCGGACACGAGCACCTCGACGACGTCGGCCTCCTTGATGCCTTCGCCCAGCTCGGGCAGCTTGAACTCAACAGCCATCTTCCAGTCCTTCCATGAGTGACCCCCGCTTCCGGTTGTTCTGAGCTTCCGGGGTTCAGGCGTACAGCGGGTTGGGTTTCTCGGGGTCGATCTCCAGTTCCTTCATCGCGTCGACCACGACCTGTCGGTCGATCTTGCCGGCCTTGGCCAGCCCGTGCAACGCCGCGACCGTCACCCAGCGGTGGTCCACCTCGAAGTGGAACCGCAGGGCGCCGCGCGAGTCGCTGCGGCCGAACCCGTCCGTGCCCAGCACCACGAACTGCTCCGCCGGGACCCACTTGCTGATCGAGTCCGGCATCGTCTTCATGTAGTCCGACGACGCGACGAACACGTCGCCGCGACCCGCCAGCTTCTGCGTGACGTAAGGCACGCGCGGCTCCTCGGTCGGGTGCAGCATGTTCCAACGCTCGGCCTCGAGCGCGTCGCGACGCAGCTCGTTGTAGCTCGTCACCGACCACACGTCCGCCGCGACGCCCTTCTCGGCCAGCATCCCCTGCGCCTTGATCACGCTCGGCAGGATCGCCGCCGAGCCGAACAGCTGCACAGACAGCTTCGCGTCGGCCTTGTTCGGCGCCTCCGACAGCAGGTACATGCCCTTGACGATCTCCTCGTCGATGCCCTCGCGCTGCGGCTTGGGCGGGTGCAGGTACGTGTTGTCGTTGCCGACGGCCATGTAGTACATGACGTCCTTGTGCTCGTAGTGCATCTCCTCGACGCCGCGCTTCATGATCGCGCCGATCTCGTAGCCGAACGCCGGGTCGTAGCAGCGGATGTTCGGCACGCAGCTGAACAGCATGTGGTGATGGCCGTCCTGGTGCTGCAGGCCCTCGCCGTTGAGCGACGTGCGACCCGCCGTGCCGCCGACGATGAACCCGCGGGCGCGGATGTCACCGGCCAGCCACACCAGGTCGCCGACACGCTGGAAGCCGAACATCGAGTAGTAGATGTAGAACGGGATCATCGGAGCCGCGTGCGACGCGTGCGACGTGCCGGCCGCGATGAAGCTGCACATCGACCCGGCCTCGTTGATGCCCTCTTCGAGGATCTGCCCGTCCGTCGATTCCTTGTAGTACGCGATCTGGTCCGCGTCGACCGGCTCGTAGAGCTGGCCCACGTGGCTGTAGATGCCGAACTCGCGGAACATGCCCTCCATGCCGAACGTACGCGCCTCGTCGGGGATGATCGGCACGCAGAACCTGCCGATCGCCTTGTCCTTGAGGATCCGACGCAGGATCTGCACGTAGCACATCGTCGTCGCCATCTCCTTGTCCTTCGAGCCTTCCTCGTCGAACAAGGCGAACGGTTTGTCGTCGGGCTTCTCCCAGTTGGCCGCGACGACGATGCGCTGCGGCACGGGCCCGCCGAGCGCCGCGCGGCGCTCGCGGATGTACTGGGCCTCGATCGAGTCCTCCGCCGGGCGATAGAACGGCACGTCCTTGACCTGGTCGTTGGTCAGCGGGATGTCGAACCGATCGCGGAACGCCAGCAGCTCGTCCTCGTTGAGCTTCTTCTGGTTGTGGGCGATGTTCTTGCCCTCGCCCGCCTCGCCGGTGCCGTAGCCCTTGATGGTGTGCGCGAGGATGACGGTCGGGCCGTCGGTGTAATCCATCGCCGCCTTGTACGCCGCGTAGACCTTCCGCGGGTCGTGCCCGCCGAGGCGCAGGTGCCACAGCTGGTCGTCGGTCAGGTGCGCGATGATCTTCTGGATCTCCGGGTCGCCGCCGAAGCTGACGTTGCGGACGTACTGGCCGCCCTCGACGCGCAGCTTCTGGTACTCGCCGTCGACCATCTTCTCGAGGCGGTGCAGCAGGCGGTTGTGGATGTCGGCGGTGAACAGCGGGTCCCAGTCGGTCCCCCACAGCACCTTGATCACGTTCCAGCCCGCGCCGCGGAAGATCGCCTCCAGCTCCTGGATGATCTTGCCGTTGCCGCGCACCGGCCCGTCGAGCCGCTGCAGGTTGCAGTTGATCACCCAGTTGAGGTTGTTGAGCTTCTCGCGGCTGGCCAGCGTGATCGCGCCGAGCGTCTCGGGCTCGTCGGTCTCGCCGTCGCCGCCGAAGTTCCACACCTGTGCGCCGTTCCAGTCGCGGATGCCGCGGTCGTGCAGGTACCGCATGAACCGCGCCCGGTAGATCGACATCAGCGGACCCAGGCCCATCGACACCGTCGGGTACTCCCAGAAGTCGGGCATCAGCCACGGGTGCGGGTAGCTCGAGAGGCCCGGCTGCGGCTGGACCTCCCGGCGGAAGTTGATCAGGTGCTGCTCGGACAGGCGGCCCTCGACGAACGCGCGGGCGTAGTTGCCCGGCGAGGCGTGGCCCTGGAAGTAGATCGCGTCGCCGCCGCACGCGTGCTGCTTGCCGCGGAAGAAGTGGTTGTAGCCCACCTCGTACAGCGTGGCGATCGACGCGTACGTGCTGATGTGCCCGCCCGGCGCCGCCGCCTGGCGGTTCGCCCGCACGACCATCGCCATCGCGTTCCAGCGGACCAGCGACTTGATCCGCCGCTCGATCTCCATGTTGCCGGGGAACGGCGGCTGCTTGTCCGCCGGGATCGTGTTCATATAAGGCGTCTGGCTCGTCACGGGGAGCACGACGCCCTGCTTCTGGGCGTGAATCTGCAATCCACGCAGCAGCTTACGGACGTGATCGGGACCGTGGCGGTACAGGGCGTCGTCCAGCGACTCCAGCCAGTCGACCAGGCCGTCAGCTACGGCGTACGGATCGTCGGAAGATGGTCCGGCGTATACACTCATGTCGGGCTCTTATCCAGGCGTTCCAAGCGGGCGGTAGACACACGGCGACCCCGCCCGCAAAGGCTCACAATATAGCGTTGCGGGACACGGGTGTCACACCTCGATCGGTACGCCCGATCGAGGCCACTGACCGTGCAACTGCTGTGCCTACACCCAATCTTAGCGGCTGCGGCCACACGCTCCAAGGCGCTAACCCCCTTCAAGCGCGGCGCGCCGCGGCAATTCCGAAATCAAAATTCGAAAATCCAATTTCGCCCCGGTAGTCCCCGCGGCCGATCGATGATAATGTTTACCGTTCCTGCCACCTTAGCTCAGTTGGTAGAGCAGCTGTCTTGTAAACAGCAGGTCGCCGGTTCGAGTCCGGCAGGTGGCTTTCTCAACTCCCCAACGACCGACCGTAACCCGTCTTACACCGACAGAGCCCGCCGACGCACGTTGCTACCGGCACCCGTCGTTGATATGCTCGAATCCGACCGACAGCCGCCGGACGCCTCTTTTCCGATCATGTCAGATGCGGAGGCGCCGCGGCCAGGGCGGGCCGTGCAGCAGTCTTTCGCCCGCCGGAACGATGTCCGAGTTAATGTGTGGTGGTGGGTATGTCCGATCATTGCCGTTAGGCGACACCGTGAGGTTGGGACGTCGTATCACGCCCCCGCGCGATCTCTGAAGGTTTTTGATGGCGAAGCTCAGCCCCAAGCAAAGGTCCGACTTCATCGAAGCCGTCACGCGTCACGGCCTGGCCGCCAGTGACGAGTGGAGACAGTTCAACTACTCCACGTCCGAGAACATCGCCGAGGGCGGCGTCGACTTCATCTTCGCCGGGCCCGACGACAACGCCAAACCCGACGACATCTTCAAACGCCTCCGCTGGGGCGGGCAGCTGATCTTCTTCTCGCCCGACGCCGCGGAGGTCGAAAAAACCGTCTCCGGCTACGCCACACGCGAATGGGTCGTCGAGACCAAGATGGCCAATACCCTCGGGCCGCCCAAGTTCCTGTGGTTCGGCAAAACAAAGATCTACTACGCGATCATCCGCAAGGTCATGATCGTGCCCATCGGCGACTTCTCCGAACGATTCACGTTCCACGTCGAGCTCCAGCGGCACCCCAAGTACAACAACGAATACGTCGTCCGCAAGGAGCTGCCGCGCATCGACGTCGTCGAAAAACGCCTGGCCACGCGACACCCCGACCTCACCGAGGCCGACATCCGCAAGCGCGCCAAGATGTTCGTCGGCACGATCTTCCCGATCTTCCTGACGCGTGAGGCCGGCATCATGCGCGTCCTCGAGAAGTACCTGCCCGAGGAATACGAGGGCCGCGTGCCCAAGATCGTCGACCTCAAGCAGAACGAGAAGGGCCACGTCACGCAGCTCTACATGACGCTGCTCCGCAACGCCCGACCGCACGGCCGCAACCTCACGCAGTTCGAGTTCGCCAGGCAGTCCTGCGACCTGATGCGCGCCCTGCACGACGAGGCACGCGTCATCCACCTCGACCTCCGCCTCGACAACTTCGTCGTCTGCGAAAAGGGCGTCGGGTTCATCGACTTCGGCTCCGCCGTCCGCGTCGGCGAGGACCTGTCCAAGTCCGAGCTGCTCATGCAGATGTTCGAGCAGGTCATGACCACCTCGCAGATCCAGAAGACCCTCGGCAAGATGAGCCAGTCCGGACGCGTCACCAGCCGCATCCTCCGCAGCGGATACCGCAAGGTCGACAAGGCCGTCGACCTGTTCTTCGTCGCCCTCCAGATGAACAAGCCGCTGAAGAACCCCGACTTCGCCAACCTCATCGAGTACGACAAGGACTCGCGCGAGGCGGCCCTCATCCACAAGCTCACCGAAAAGATCTTCCGCCCCCGCGACCCCGACAACCCGCCCTTCAAGACCGCCAAGGACATCTGCAAGGGCCTCCAGGTCATCGAGGGACTGCTCAAAAACCCCGGCAAGCCCGAGGGCGAGTCCGGCCTGCTCGGCGACTGACACCCCGCGCGCACCGCGTGACCGCGAAAACCACCTCAGCGCGATTTCGTCACCAAAAAGTCAAACACCCCACACGCCACACCTTATTCGTGCGCGCCCCACGCGCCGCGACACCACCGTGCGCACCTGCGCGTCGCCGCGTCCTTTTATAGGGAGGGATATCGCGACATGAACGCCATTCACCACACCCGAGGTACGCGCCGATCACGCCCCACGCGCGTGCCCCGCCAGACGCCGTGGGATCAACAACCATCGACGTACCCCCCCTCCCCCCCCCAATGGAAAATGACAAATGGAAAATGATCAATGGCCCCCACACACACACACACACACAGATTTCGTGCACGAACCGACCCGCCGCGTCGTGCGACAACCGCCGCAGGCACGTACAATGACGCAGGACTCATTTCCACGAGCCGGGAGACACGCCGTGGCGATATCGATGCAATGCGATTGCGGGAAGGTGCTGCATGTGCCCGAGGAGCACATCGGCAAGAAGATTCGCTGCACCAACTGCGGCACGAAGCTGAAGGTGCCGGCCACGTCGACGTATGACCCGGCGAAGGACCCCGAGCTCAACGCCCCGCAGATCATCACGCCGGGCACCGCCAGCCTGCCCGATCAGCCGTTCGACCCGTTCGCCGAGCCGACCGGACCGCAGGGCGTGCAGATGAAGTGCACGCGGTGCGACGCGCCGATGTCGCCCGAGGCGGTGCTCTGCACGAACTGCGGCTACAGCATGAAGACCGGCCGGCGGCTCAGCTCCGTGGTCAAGGACGGCGCCGCCGTCGAGCGCGAAGAGAAGATCGTCTTCTCGGCGTTCGGCGAAGACTTCACCATGGCCAAGACCATGATGCTCGCCGCGATGCTCTGCATCGTTGGGCTGGGCGTCGCGTGGTGGTTCATGGGGCCGGGCGCGCGGGCGCAGATCCTCGCCGTCGAGCCCGTCCAAGCGGTGATGGTCCTCAACACGATCGGCAAGGGCGGATCGAACGTCACGTCGATCGGCGGCGCGATGTCCGCGGGCGGGGGCAGCTCGGGCGGCGGGCCGATGTCGCCGTTCACGCTCGGCGGCGGCACGTCGTTCTACGTCATCAAGCCCGGCGGCAAGGGCGACCACCTGATCGTCAAGGTCGCCGTGTCGCAGAAGCTGATGGTCGACATGAAAATGTCGCGCGCCAACTCGATCAAGCTCATCGCCACGAAGTTCAAGCTCAACAACGCCGACGGCACCGGCCAGGGCATCCCCGCGATGCTGCTCGAAGACGCCTACGACAGCATGTACGTCGACCTGATGAACTCCAGCATGCCCAACGTCGACCCGATGCTGCCGCCCGACGTCGAGCCGGCCACGAACGAGGTCAAGCAGCTGCCCCACAAGGTGATGGAGGGCACGCTGACGTACGACGGCACGAAGCGCGTCGACGGCGCGCTGATCTACCAGAAGATGCCCACGACGGTGCTGGGCCCCGGCGGGATCAACGCCGAGGGCAAGCTCACGCTCGCGCACGACGAGCTGGCCGTGTCGTACAACTACGGCGGGCCGACCCTCGAGCTCACCTGGAACGACGGCGCCGTCGGCTGGTGCGTCAAGGGATCGGACGACCGCGCCGAGCGGATCTCGCCGACGTCGAAGTACGAGGTGCTGCTGCTGTTCGAGCGGCCGACCGATCCGACGTTCGACACGCTGTGGCTCGAAGACGAGGCGCTCGGCCGCCTGCCCGCCGGCACGTCGCACATCGACTACACCGTCGCCAGCGCCGTCGATCCCGAGAAGGCGCACCGCCAGCCCGTCGCCTCCGCACCCACCCCGCGGCGCACGCCCGACCCCACCGGCATGGGCACCTACTTCAAGCTGCTGGCCGACGCCAAGAGCCGCGCCAGCTCCATCACCTCCGGGTCCAACATGCGGCAGATCGGCCTGGCGATCATGTTCTACGGCAACGACCACAACGGCGATCTGCCCGACGGCCTGCAGGACCTGCTGCCCTACCTCGACAAGTCCGGCGCCGTCCTGCAGAACCAGCGCACCGGCGAGCGGCCCGGCTACATCTACGTCAAGCCCGACGCCGCGCAGGCCCACGCCAACCCCGCACGCACGGCGATCCTCTACGAGTCGCGCGGCGGCAAACGCGACCCCGACGGCTCGGTCCTCTACCTCGACGGACACATCGAGATCGGCAAGTAATGACCACCGGCGCCACGTTCGACGACCTCGCCGACCGGCACGTGCTGATCACCGGCGGCGCACACGGCATCGGCCGCGCCCTCGTGCACGCCTTCGTCGAGCAGCGTGCGTTCGTCACCGTGCTCGACCGCGACGCCAACGCCGGCGCGGCGCTCGCCACGCAGCTCAACACCGACGCCGACACCGACGAAGCGACCGGCCGCCACGCGCCCCACCGCGTCGCCTTTCACGCCGTCGACCTCACCGACGAGGCCGCCCTCGACGCGACGCTCGACCGCGTGCTCAACGACACCGGCCCCGTCGACGTGCTGATCAACAACGCCGGTTGGGACCCGCGCTACGACCTGACCGAGATGACCGCCACGCAGTGGGACGACCTGTTCGCCCTCAACGTGCGCGCCGCGTTCCTCACCGCACGCCGCGCGATCCCTGGCATGCGCGCACGCGGAGGGGGCAGCATCATCAACGTCGCGTCGGTCTGCTGGTGGGTCAGCCCGCAGCGCATGGCGTGCTACACCGCGACGAAGGGCGCGGTGATGGGGTTCACCAAGTCGCTGGCCAACGAGGTCGGCCGCGACGGCATCCGCGTCAACGCCGTGGCGCCGGGGTGGGTGATGACCGAGCGGCAGCTGCGCGACATGGTCACGGAGGAGACGAAGCGTAAGCTGCTGGACGAGTGGCAGGCGCTGCCGGTGCTGCTGACGCCGGAGATGATTGCGCCGACGTTCCTGTTTCTCGCGTCGCGGGCCTCGGCGCCGATCACGCGGCAGACGATCCTCGTCGACGGTGGCTTCGCGGACAGCTGACGGGGCGCGCGCCGAGCGCAACACGGGCGCGAGGGGCGCCACGGGGGACACGACGGAGACGCGGCGGGTCACGCGGGGTCACGGGGGGACACGAAAGATGCACCGATCACCAGAACTTCCACCACGGACGGCCCGACGCCGCGCCGATCAGCTCGCGGCACGCGCCGGGCGGCTGGCAGTACATATCGGTCACGCGGTCGTCGCCGCCGTAGACCAGGCGCACCTCGTCGTCGCCGGGCGCGAGCTGGAACACGCACTCACCGGCGTGCGGATCGCCGCCGCCGACACGCGGCGTGACACGACGCGCCGCGAGGTACGCGTCGATGGCGTGACGGTGATTGAAGGGGCAACGGCCGATGAGGTCGGCCAGATCGGTCGCGAAGGTGACCGCGGTGAACCCGGGCTGCGCGTCGATCGTCGCGTCGACGAGCAGCGTGTGCGCCGCGCCGTGCGGCCGCACGCAGCGACAGTGGGCGCTGGCGCCGACAACGCCCGTGGCGACCACCGCCAGCCGCTGCGTATCGACGTCCGCGAGGGGCAGTTCGGCGGCGATCAGCTCGGCGACGCGGTGCCTCTGGCCGTGGCGGTGCAGCGTCTCGGCCGCACGCAGCAGGCGCGTCGGCACGCCCGGGTCGTGCTGCGCCCACGCCCAGACCCACGTCTCGCCGTTCGACGACTCGCTGCCGACCCACTGCATCGGCAGCGCGACGCCCGCCCCGTCGAAGCGCACGACGCCGCCGTCCAGATCGAGCCGCCCGACGTCGTCGCCGACGATCGACGCGAGGCGGCGCTGCTTGTCCATCACGCCCAGCGCATACCGCTCAAACAGCAGGTCCATACCCGTAGACATGTGGGATCCTCCCCGAGCTCCAACGCATCCCGGTGCGGCGATTTTACCGCGCCCCGCCGCGCCGACCTATCCCGCAGACGCGGGATTGTCTGCATGAATCGTGTAAACTTTCACACCTATGGATGACATCAAACCATTACTGAAGCACGTCGCGTCGGGGCAGGCGCTTACGGCCGAGCAGGCGACCGCGGCGTTTGAGATCGTGATGACCGGCGGCGCGACCGAGGCGCAGATCGCGGCGCTGCTGACGGCGCTGGCGGTGCGGCCCGGCGGGCCGAGCGTCGACGAGATCACCGGCGCGGCGCGCGTCATGCGGGCGCACGCCACGAAGGTCGACGCGCCGGCGGGCGTGACGGTGATCGACACGTGCGGCACGGGCGGCGACGCGTCGGGCACGTTCAACATCTCCACCACCGCCGCGCTCATCGCCGCGGGCGCCGGCGCGCACGTCGCCAAGCACGGCAACCGCTCCGTCACGTCGAAGTCCGGCTCGTCGCAGGTGCTCGAAGCGCTCGGCGTCAACCTGCAGGCCGACGGCTCGACGCTCACGCGGTGCCTCGCCGAGGCGCGCATCTGCTTCTGCTTCGCGCCGGCGCATCACCCGGCGATGAAGCACGCGGTGCCCGTCCGCCAGCAGCTCGGCTTCCGCACGATCTTCAACGTGCTCGGCCCGCTGACGAACCCCGCCGGCGCGACGCGGCAGGTCATGGGCGTGTTCGACCCGGCGCTGACCGAGCCGATCGCGCACGTGCTGGCCAATCTCGGCGCGGCGCACGCGATGGTGGTGCACGGCACGTCGGAGCTCGGCGGCATCGACGAGATCTCCACCGCCGGGCCGACGCGGATCACCACCGTGCGCGACGGCGGCGTGTCGACGTCCGTGCTGGAGCCGGGCGACGTGGGCCTGGCGAAGAGCGACCTGTCGGCGCTGCACGTCGACGGCGTCGAGCAGTCGGCCGCGATGGTGCGCGCGGTGCTCGACGGCGACCTCGGCCCCGCGCGCGCGATCGCCGCACTCAACGCCGCCGCCGCGCTCGTCGTCGCCGGCCTCGCCGACGACCTGACCGCCGGCCTCGTCACCGCGGAGCAAGCCATCGACACCGGCGCGGCGAGGACCGCGCTCGACAAACTCGTTGAGATTACAAACGGATAACACCAGGCGAAGATTCGGGGGACACGCGAAATGTATTGGGGAGAACGATCACGCCGCGACGCTTGCGCTGCGCTGACGCCGACGGCGACGCAGGTAAAGTCCGCCAAGCAATGCGACCAGTCCCGCAATCATCAGCGACCCGGTGAGCGTGGTCGGGTCGTGTCGAACCGACGCGACAAGCTTCGACCGCAGCCCCGGCATCTCGGGCAGCTTCGGTTCGTCGTCCCACGCGTCCCAGAATGTCGGATCGGTGTCGGGGTGACGCCCGGCTTTGAGGCGTTCGAGCACGTACGCGGTGCGACGATCGAGCCACTGGTCCGCCGCGGCGCGGGCGAGCGGGTAATAGGACTCGATCTGTTCCATGTACTCGTCGATGATCCATGCGCCGTACACGCCGCCATACTGCTTACGGCCCGGATGCAGGCTGGCGCGACCCGCAGCTTTCAACTCTTCGGCACGGAGCTGTGCGACGTAGGACAGCGATGCATGACCGGCATGCCGCAGGTGACTGCCGAGCGACTCGAAGATGTCAACGCTCTGCCACGCGGCGCCCAACGCGATCAAGCCCGTCATACCCTTGATGGCTTCGGTCGAATCGATATCGCTGGTCACCGGAATCATCTGCACGATCGGAGGATTCGCCAACGCCGGTTCGTCTTCCCGAATCTCTTCCGGACCGACAGCCGGATCGATCAGCCACTCGATCGCCATCAGCTGGAACTTCTCGCGGCCGAAGTGGGCGTCGGGGTTGATCTCGATCGCGGCGGCGATCAGGCGCTGGGCTTCGCGGAGGTCGTCGAGGTTGTCGCGGTGCGCGCCGCCCTTGACCCAGCGGTGGGCGAAGAACGTGCCGAGGTTCGCGTAGTAGCGGTACGTGTGGTCATTGCGATCGTCGGGCTTGAGCGGCAGCGTCAGGTCGTCGAGTTGCGCCTTCTTGCGCGCCATCCAGTCGATGGCATCGTCGTCGCGGTTGAGGTGGTCGCAGGACGTGGCCGCGTCGTCGTAGGCGTTGAGGTCGGCGGGGTTCGTGTCGATGTCCTTCGTCGCACGTTCGAGCCGCATCTCGTAGTACAGCGGCGGGTTCCGCTCGAAGCGACCGACGATGATGTCGACGACGCCGGGCAGACCTTTCGCCTCGGTCGCCAACGTGTCGCTGTCCCAGAGGCAGGCGTGCGTCGCGCCGCCGGTGAGCAGCGCGACGGTGACGGCGATGGTGAGCGTGACGTGCTTCCGCATGCGTTGACCCCTTCGATGTTGGACGTACAAACCACTATGGGGTTCGCGCGTGCGGCGTTGAATCGGCTACTGCGTCGGTGCGTCGGGCGTGGTGGTGATGACGGGCGCGGGGGCGGTGATGGCGTTGCCGGCGAGGCGACGGATTTCGTCGGGTGTCAGGGCGCGGTCGTAGAGGCGGACGTCGTCGATGAGGCCCTTGAATCGCGAGGCGCGGCCGAGGGTGCCGATGAACATTTCGGTCTCGGGGTTGGGGCGCGGCACGCCGGTCGCGCTGCCGACGGGGTCGCCGTTGACGTAGAGCGTCAGCGTGCCGTCGGCGACGGCGGGGTCGTAGGTGACGGCGAGGTGCTGCCAGCGGAAGGGCGGCACGGGCGTGGGGCCGACGACGAGGTCCCAGTGGCCGTTGTGTCCGGCGGACGGACGGAAGCTGTTGAGGTAGGAGATCATCAGCGCGTGGCCGGTGGCGCCGCAGAAGACGGGGTGCATCAGGTCGCCGTGGTAGCGTTGGACCCAGGCGGACTTGGTGTAGGCGTCGCGGGGCATGGCGTCGTCGATGGCGATGTAGCTGCTGCCGTCGAAGCGCGCGGCGGCGGCGCCGACGCGGCCGGGCTTGAGCCAGTCGGCCTCGCCGAGGAACAGGCCGGGCTTGGCGTGTCCGAGCACGTCGGCGACGGACCCGCCGGACTCGCCGTCGAGCTTCCAGTGCGCGATCAGGCCGGGGATGTTGTCGAGGTCGGCGTCGGGCGACACGTCGGCGGGCGCGGGCGGCGCGTCGGGCGGCGTGGCGTTGGGTTCGGTCGTATTGGATGCCGCGTTGGTGTTGGTCGACGGCTCGACGGGCGCGGGGTCCGACGGCGACGCGGTGGTGTTCGACCGGCGCGGCACGACGGGCGGGCGCTGCGGCGCCGGCTCGATCGTCGACCCGCCGAACACGACCCACCCGACGATGCCCATCGCCAGCAGCAGCACCGCCGCGGCGAGCCAGACGACGGCGGACGCGCCCGCGGCCTCGGCCTGCACCGCGGCGCGATCGATCGATGCGGCGTGCGGCGCGTGGACGTGACTCGGTCGCGCGGTCGGCGCCGGCGCGACGGGCGCGACGGGCGCGGCGGCATCAACAGGTGGCGCGGCGACATCAACAGCCGGCGCGGCGGGCGTCGTGTCGTCCGGCTCCTCGCCGAACTCCACCTGCAGCTTCGCTTCCTGGAACGCCTCGATCAGTTCGTCGTAGCTGGCGTAACGCTCGTCGGGCTCGCGGCGGAGCATGCGGGCGATGAGCGCGATGGTCTTGTCGTGCAGGCCTTCGCGGAATGCGCTGACGAGCGGCGCGTCGTGCTTGAGGCGCAGGCCGATGGTCGTGCGGGTGTCCTCGGCGTCAAAGGGCGGCCGGCCGGTGATGATGTGGAACAGCGACGCGCCGAGGCTGTACATGTCGGCGCGGAAGTCGGGCTCGCGGCCGAGGGCGGTCTCGGGGGCGATGTAGTACGGCGTGCCGACGACGCCGAGGTCGCCGCCGGGCTTGGCGTGCGCGGACATGCCGAAGTCGATGAGCTTGGGGTGTCCCTCGCGGTCGTAGAGCATGTTGCCGGGCTTGACGTCCATGTGCACGAGGCCGACGCGCTGCGCCATGCGCAGGCCCTTGGCGATGCACATGCCGAGGACGATCGCGTCGAGCTCGCTGGGCTGATTGCCGGGCTCGGTGAAGTTGCGCGCCGAGCCGCCGTCGAGCAGCTCCATGACGATGTAGCGGCTGTCGTGGTACTCGCCGAGCGTGTGCACGCGGACGACGTTGTGGTGGTTGAGCTTCGCGAGGGCCCTGGCTTCCTGCAGCGCGGTCTCGGCGACGACGTCGGCCTCCTGGCCTCGCGCGCTGAAGATCTTGATCGCGAAGTCGCGTCCGAGGCCCTTGTCCTTGGCGCGGAACACGAAGCCGAAGTTGCCCTTGCCGAGCAGCTCGTAGACGAGGTAGTTGTCGAACTGGGCGGGGACGCGCTGCTCGTGGCCGCAGGAGGGGCAGACGATGTGCATCAGCGGCTGGACCGACGCATGGTCGACCGGCTGCCCGCACTGCTCGCAGGTCATCTGCTTGACCTTTTCGACGACGAAGCTCATGCCGCGTTTTACTCCGGGAACGACGGACGGAATACTCACCGGACGTGCCAGACTCGGCACATTCTACCTGCCACCGATCGCGCGGACCAAAGCCGGGCGCGTGGCGGTCGGAAACCAGGGGCTGACGGTGGAGGCGTTCACGACGCCGACGCCGGGGGGTCTGTCGCGTCGGGCGGGGAATCGGGCGGCGTGTCGGACAGCGGGTTCTCGGCGGGGGCGACATCGGCGCACGCGGTGGCGATGGCGTCTTCGAGTCCGCCGTGCGATTCGAGGTACTCGGCCAGGGCCGCCCATTCGCGGAACAGCTCGGTGTCGATGTAGCGCGCTGGGGTGTTGGGGCGGACGTGCTCGTGCATCACGGTCTGCAGCGCGTCGCGCAGGCGCTTCTGCATGCTGCGGTAGTGGTTGTCGACCGACGCGGTGGTGATCCCGACGCGTTCGGCGGTGTCCCTGATCGTCAGTCCGTCGCAGACGCGCGCCCGCAGGACCGCCACGTAGTGCTCCTTGCCGTCGGCGCGCAGCTCGGTGACCACGCGGCCCACCGCGTCACGCAGCAGCTGCTCGACCCACGCGGCGTACAGCACGTCGACGTCGGCCTCGGTGGCGTCGTCGGCCTTGAGCGTCGGCAGGTCGTCACGCTCGGTCAGCTCGCGGCCGAGCTCTTCGAGCAGCTCGCGGCGGCCCGACTGCACGCGCAGCCGGTTGGCCATCACGCGACGCACGACGGTGCACAGCAGCGTGCGCAGCTTCGCGGAGCGATCCGTCGCCCAGCGGTCCAGCAGCTTGTTGCGCAGCAGGACCTCGACGGTCATCGCGGCGACGTCCTCGGCGTCGTCGACGCTGAGGCCCGCGCGGCGTCGGGCGAAGGCGCACAGCGGCGTCCAGTACGCCTCGAGGAACTTGCCCCAGTCGCGTTCGGCGCCCTCGCGGACCAGCCGGTCGATCAGGCTGTAGTGGGTCTCGGGAAAACTCATGCGGCCATTCTATCACGCAGGACGGGAAACCGACGCGCCGGGGCCGTTTCGGGCGGTCGGCGAACTTTTTTCTTCAAGACTTACGAAAAGCGATCCGGTGCTACATCAACTTGGTTGAACGCGGACGACTCCACGGCCCGAGTCCTGCCGGGACGATCGAAATCGCCCGGCAGGGCTCAGCCGGTTAACGAAGAAGGCTGAAACCGTTCCGGAGGAGACACAGCCATGATGACACTCACGACCAACCTGATTCCGACGCCGCTGAACGCGACAACGCTCGACCAGGTCCATCCGACCACACCGCCGCACCACCCGCAGGGGAACGGCCGGACGCGTCATTCCGCCAGGGAGGCCCGGGCCGATCGTCCGATCGACGAGCCGCTTTGGACGCCGGACGTCGAGCAGGCAAGGCGGCCGGACACCATCGGCCTGACGCCGCCGTCCGGCGACGTCGACGCGTCCGTGGCGGGCACGGATCACTGGGAGCGGCGCACGGAGCTGACGGCCGCGGTGATCGTGAGCTTCGTCCTGGCCGGGCTGATGCTGCCGGCGTTGGCGTTCGTCACGCTGATCATCGCGGAGTGGCAGGCGGTCAAGGCGGTCGTCAATCGCCGCCACCTGCGTTCGCGTCACTGGCGTCGGGCGATGATCGGATGGGCCATCGCCGCGATCGCCAGCCTGGCGCTGCTGCCGCTGTACGTCCTGGCGACGGCGAGCAACGCCTACGGCACGGTCGGGCAGCTCTACGAACAGAGCATGTACACGTTGGCGAGCGTCTCGGGATTCGTCAACTTCGCCGTAGTACTGACCGCGGCGGCGGCGATCGCAACAACGCTGACACGTTACGCGTGGGGGGAGAGCGCGTGGCGCGTGCGGCGGTCGCTGCTGCTGTGGTCAGCCACGGCCCTGCTGAGCATCCTCACGTCCGAGGGGCTCGCGATGATCGGATAACCGCTAGTCCTCTGCGCACGCGTTCGCGTGCAGTCCCTGGGGTGTCACGACTTCGTGGAGGGAGTCGTGACACCCTTTTTTCATGCGCCTCGGTCACGCCGACACGCGCCGCACGGACGGATCGCCGACGTAGTAGAATCACGTCATGCCGTACGCCGCGACCGACCTGCCGTTCCTCATCGCGCTGCCGATCCTGCTGATCGCCTCGGCGTTTTTCAGCGGGTCGGAGACGGCGTTGTTCGGGCTCAGCGCGCACCAGCGGCTGAAGCTGACGACCGGCGAGTCCGCCGTCGCCCGGGCGCTCAGCGCCCTGCTCGACGACCAGCGCACGCTGCTGGTGACGCTGATGCTCGGCAACATGACGGTCAACGTGCTGTACTTCGTGGTCAGCTCCGCGCTGCTGCTGAAGCTCGACCCGCACGAGGTCAACCCCGCGTGGATCGCCGTGATGACCGTTGCGCCGCTCGTGATGATCATCCTCGCGGGCGAGGTGATGCCGAAGATGGTCGCGAACGTGGCGCGGGTCGGGTGGGTGCGGGTGACGGTCGTGCCGCTGGTGGTGATCCATCGCGCCGCCAAGCCGATCGGGTTCGTCGTCGGCCACGGCATCATCCAGCCGCTCGGCCGGCTGCTCGCGCCGTCGCAGAGCGCCGAGGCGCTCAGCGGCGACGAGCTGCACGTGCTGCTGGAGACCAGCGAGCGGCGCGGCGTGATCGGCTTCGACGAGCAGCGCATGCTGCGCGAGGTGCTCAAGCTCAGCGAGATGAAGGTGCGCGACGTCGTGGTGCCGCGGGTCGACATCATCGCCATCGACGTGCACGCCTCGCCCGTCAAGCTGCGCGAGCTGTTCCAGGAGACCGGCCTGAGCAAGGTCGTGGCGTACGACGGCGACCTCGACCACGTGCTCGGCGTCGTGTACGCACGCCAGTTCCTGCTCGCGTCGCGCCTCCGCCCCAACGTCCGCATCGCCAACCTCGTCCGCAACGTGCGCTTCGTGCCCGAGCTGCAGCGTGTCGATCAGCTGCTGGAGGACTTCCGCCGCACCGCGACGAAGGTCGTGATCGCCGTCGACGAGTACGGCGGCACGGTCGGGCTCGTGACGGTCAAGGACGTCGTCGAGCGGCTCGTCGGCGACCTCGACATGGACGAGGCGCCCGGCGAATCGCCCGAGTCGCACGCCGAGGAGGTGCGTCCGGGCGTGTTCCGCGTCCACGGCCGGCTCAGCGTGCACGACTGGGACCAGACCTTCGCCGCCGAGAGCATCCCGCCGCGCGTGTCGACCGTGGCGGGCCTGATCATGGCACTGCTCGGCCGCGTGCCCAACGAGGGCGACACGGTGCGGATCGCGAACCTCGAGATGCAGATCGAGCGGATGGACGGCGGGCGGATCGACTCGGTGCTGCTGCACCTGGTGGGCGACGGCGACCTCGCCGCGGCGGTCAACGCGATGGACGACGAGGCCGCCGAGCAGGCCGCGGAGGATCGGTCATGAGCACGCTCGAGCTGGTCATCTGGTGGTCCGCGGCGGTGCTCGGCATGCTGGGCTCGGCGATGTTCAGCGGACTGGAGACCGGCGCGTACACGCTCAACCGTGTGCGGCTGCACGTGCTGGCGCACGACTCGCGGTCCGGCGCGGCGCTGCTCGAGCGGATGATCCTCCGGCCGAACCGGCTGCTCGGCACGCTGCTGATCGGCAACAACATCGCCAACTACGTCGCGTCGCTGGCGATCGGCGCGCTGCTGATCGACGCCGGTTACGAGGGCTGGAAGCAGGTCGCGATCAACGCCGCGGTGCTCACGCCGCTGCTGTTCGTGTTCGGCGAGGTGCTGCCGAAGGACCTGTTCCGCTCGCACGCCGACCACCTGACCGTGCCGTTCGCCCGGCCGCTGCGGGCGCTGCAGTTCGTGCTGACGTACACGGGCATGCTGCCGATGATCGGCCTGATGAGCGCGTTGCTCCGCCGCCGCCTCGGCTCGCGCGAGGTGCCGATGCACATGCTGCACCCCCGCCGCGTCGTCACGCAGCTGATCCGCGAGGGCGTGGGCCACGGCGTGATCAGCCCGTACCAGTCGAACATGATCGACCGCGTGCTGGAGATGGGCCACCTGAAGGTGCGCGACGTGATGGTGCCGTGGTCCGAGGCCGCGGTGCTCCGCACGACCCAGCCGCCCGAGGCCGTGTGGGCGATGGCCGACCGCGTGACCTACGCGCGCCTCCCGCTGGTCGACCCCGACGGCAAGGTCGTCGGCGTCATCGACGTGCAGGAGCTGCTGCAGCGCGACCCCGACACGTGCCCGCCGCTGACCGAGCTCGCCAAGCCGATCCCGCGCATCCCCGGCACCGTCAACCTCCGCTCGGCGCTCGGCAAGCTGCAGGAACACCGCGTGTCGATCGGACTCGTCGTCAGCCACGACGCGCCGATCGGCCTGGTCACCACCAAGGAACTCGTCGAGCCCATCGTCGGCGAACTCGACGTGTGGTAGTTCCAGGGGTCAGGGCGATCCCATGACCTCGCCGTCTCCCGACTACTGTCTCCTGCCCCCTGTCTCCCGCCCCCGCTTGGACACGAGCCGTTCGCCCACTATCCTCTACGCCATGGACTCACAACTGCTGCAACAGCGTATCGCCCAGTGGGAGAAGATGACCCAGGACGACCCCGACAACGCCATGGGGTGGTTCAGCCTGGGCGGCGCTTATAAGGAAGGCGAACGCCCGGAGGAAGCGGCCCGCTGCTTCCGCAAGGCGATCGAGCTCGACGAAGGCCTCAGCCGGGCGTATCAGCTGCTGGGCGGATTGCTGATCAAGCAGGACGCCGCCGAGCAGGCCGCGGAGGTGCTGACAAAGGGTTACACGATCGCGGCCGAGCGCGGCGACGTGATGCCGATGAAGGCGATGGGCTCGTTGCTGGAGAACCTCGGCAAGCCGCTGCCGGAGGTCGCCTCCGACAAGAAGGAACTGCCGGTCGGCGAGGGCGAGGTGATGGACCGCCGGACCGCTCAGCCCGGCCCGCGCCTGCCGAGCCCGCCGCTGAAGGGCGCGATCGGCAAGTTTATCTACGACCACTACTCCGCCCCAACCTGGCGCGAGTGGATCGGCCAGGGCACCAAGGTCATCAACGAGCTGCGGCTCGACCTTTCGCAGGAACACCACCAGCAGGCATACGACATCCATATGATGGAGTGGCTGGGGTTCACGCAGCAGGAAGTCGATGACTACGCCGCGGACTCCGACGGTTAATCGCGCCCGGCGTCGTCGCTCGCGCGGCCGCGCCCGTGGCACACACATCCCGCAACGCTCCGAGGTCCGAGCATGTCCGACATCTACGAACGCTCGCTGATCGTGCACGAGCAGCTGCGCGGCAAGATCAGCGTCACGCCCAACATGCCCGTCAGCACACGCGAAGACCTGTCCATCGCGTACACGCCCGGCGTCGCCCGCCCGTGCGAGGTCATCGCCGCCGACCCGTCGCGCGCCCGAAGCCTGACGATCAAACGCAACAGCGTCGCGGTCGTCACCGACGGCTCGGCCGTGCTCGGGCTCGGCAACATCGGCCCGCTCGCCGCCCTGCCCGTCATGGAGGGCAAGGCGCTGCTGTTCAAACAGTTCGCCGACATCGACGCCTGGCCCATCTGCCTCGACTCGCAGGACGCCGACGAGATCGTCCGCGCCGTGCAGCTCATCGCGCCGACGTTCGGCGGCATCAACCTCGAAGACATCTCCGCGCCGCGCTGCTTCGACATCGAAGAACGCCTGCAGGACCTCGGCATCCCCGTGATGCACGACGACCAGCACGGCACCGCGATCGTGCTGCTGGCCGCGCTGCTCAACGCCGCGAAGGTCATCGGCAAGGACGTCGCGTCGATGCGCATCGTCATCAACGGCGCGGGCGCGGCGGGCACGGCGATCGCCCGCATCCTCCGCTGTGTCGGGCAGGATCCCGACGTGTGCATCCCCGCCGCGGAGGTCATTGTGTGCGACTCGAAGGGCGCGATCCACCGCGGGCGCGACGGCCTGTCGCCGCAGAAGCAGGAACTGCTCAAGTACACCAACCGCTCCGACACCTCCGGCGACCTGCACCACGTGCTCGACGGCGCGGACGTGTTCATCGGCGTCAGCAGGGGCAACCTGATCGGCCCGGACGACGTGAAGCGCATGGCGAACGACGCGGTGATCCTCGCGATGGCGAACCCCGTGCCGGAGATCATGCCGGACGTGGCGATCGGCGCGGGCGCCGCGGTGGTCGGCACGGGGCGCAGCGACTTCCCGAACCAGGTCAACAACGTGCTGGCGTTCCCGGGGATCTTCCGCGGCGCGCTCGAGGCCAACGCGCCGCAGATCACGCCGAAGATGAAGCTCGCCGCCGCACACGCCCTGGCCGCGGCGGTCGACCGCCCCACCGCCGACCGCATCCTGCCCGACCCGCTCGACCGCACCGTCGCCCCGCGCATCGCCGCCGCCGTCTCGCACGCCGCGCAAGGCTGACACGCAGCAAAGGCGAGCCCATGCCCTGGGACACGACCAACCGCCTGAACTTCCGCCACTACTACCGATACTCCGGCCTTGTCGTGGTCATCGCCGGCGTGATCATCGTCACCTACGCGCTCAACGCCCCACCGGCGCGCACGCACACCGCGGCCGATCCCGCATCCGCGCCGCGCTTCACCGCTCTGCCTCGCTACACGCACGACGCCGCGGCGTACTACGTCACGACCGAACTGCTCACACACGACGACGCGAAGAGCTGGGGCCGACTCACCGCCGCGTATCGCGACAAGTACGGCGAGGACGAAGCGATCGGGCTGATCCTCGTGCTCAACGAACGCGCCGGTCGGCTCGCGAGCAACGGCCGCGAAGCCAAGGCCCTGATCATCGCCCGCCAGGTGCTCGGCCAGGGCGACGCGTTCTACAACCCCGCCGCCGTCGACACCTACGACGCCGCCCGCGCCCTCGAGCAGCTCACCGCGACCGCGTCGCCCGAAACGACCAACGAGCCGGATGTCGACGCGTGGGTCGACCGCACGCTCGCTCGCATCGCCGCCGCGAGCTACGACATCTACGACCCGGTCCAGCGACAGATCGCCAACGCCGAGGACTACCTCGCCGTGCAGCTCGTCCGCTGGCAGCTGAAACGCGGCCGCCCCGTGCCCGACGCCGCCGTCGCGTACCTGCGCACGCGGCTGCCCCTCAGCGAACTGCACAGCCCCGACATCGAAGACGTGCTCACGCACTTCACCGATGGCACAGCCAACCCCACACGCTGACGCGCCGCGGCGTCAAATCCGCAATCCGAAATCGCCAGTCCGAAATCGTCTCAGCCTTTGCTATCATGTCCGCCATGCCCAACGCACAAACATCACGCGTCGCGCTGTTCCCCGGCACGTTCGACCCGATCACCAACGGTCACCTCGACGTCGTCCGCCGCGCGCAGGGTCTGTTCGACGAGCTTGTCATCGCCATCGGCCGCAACCCCGCCAAGTCCGAGCTGTTCACCATGGACGAGCGCGAGACGATGATCCGCAAGATCCTCGCCGACGAGGGCATCGATGCGACCGTTGAGACCTACACCGGCCTGACCGTCGACTTCGCACGTCAGCGCGGCGCCACCGTCATCCTCCGCGGGCTCCGCAACGTCAGCGACCTGAACTTCGAGTTCCAGCTCGCGCTGACCAACCGCGCCATCGCCGACATCGAGACCGTGTTCATCATGTCCGGCGAGATCTTCGGCTTCACCAGCTCGTCGCTCATCAAGCAGATCGCCTCGGGCGGCGACCTCGACCGCCTGTCGCCGCTGCTGCCCAAGCTCGTCATCGACAAGATGCGCACGAAGCTGGACCGCCTCCGCGAACTCGCCCGCGCGAGCGATCATCACAAGGATTAGATCCAGTAGTCAGGTGTCAGGAGTCAGGAGCCAGTAGAATCCACCTGACCACTGATTCCTGACCACTGACCACTGAAATGGACATCCGCATCATCAGTATCGGCACGCTGAGCCATCACCCGCTGTGGGGCGAGCGTGGCGCGGTGCGCACGCCGCACGCCACGACGACGCTCATCCGCAGCGGCGACCGCACGATCCTCGTCGACCCGGGCCTGCCGCCGCAGGCCGTCGCGGCGCACCTCCACGAGCGCGCGGGACTGTCGCCCGGCGACGTGACCGACGTGTTCCTCACGAACTTCCGCCCCGCGCACCGTGCCGGCATCGGCGCGTTCGAGCACGCGCGGTGGTGGATCAGCGAGGCCGAGCGCGAGTCGATCGGTCTCCAACTCGTCGGCCGATTCGACGCCGAGTCCGACGAGCAGATCCGCGACCTGCTGCAGCAGGAGATCGCGCTGCTGCAGCGCTTCAAGGCCGCGCCCGATCAACTCGCCGAGCGCGTCGACCTGTTCCCGCTGCCCGGCTACACGCCCGGCACGTGCGGCCTGCTCATCCCGCTCGCCCAGTCCACCGTCCTCATCGCCTCCGACGCCGTGCCCACCGTCGAACACCTCCTGCACGGCCAGGTCCTCCAGGGCGGCTACGACGTCGAGCAGGCGATGGAGAGCTTTAAGGAAGCCCTCGAGATCGCCGACTTCATCGTGCCCGGCCACGACAACCTCGTCCCCAATCCCACACGTGCACCGTTCTGAGTGCCGCCCACGGCGTAGCGCATGCACTGGCAGATTTTGCTCGAACACCCCGGCCTGCTCGACGCCGCGATGGCGATCGCGGACTTCGACCTCGCGGCGATCACACGCCTGCGCAAGCGGTGGGACGCCGATCTGGTCCACGGCGCGATCGAGCTGACCAAGGCCCGGCGCAAGCTCGCGGACAAGTTCGGCGACGACGCGGCGCGCATGGTCGCGGACATCGTCGGCGCGGAGCAGGCCACCAGTGTCGACGTCGCGGAGCACAAGGCGCGCCGCTTTGTCGAGGCGGGCGTCGCACGCGTGGTCGACCTCTGCTGCGGCATCGGCGGCGACGCGATCGGACTTGCGCGGATCGACACGATCACCGATCTGGCGCTCGTCGACATGGACGCCGACAAGGTCGCCATGGCGCATCACAACGTCGCGGCGGTCGCCCGGCGTGACGGCCTCACGATCAACGACGTCGCGGCCGACGTCGAGTCGCTCGACCTCGGCGCGCTCGTCGGCAACGGCGGCGCGTTTCACATCGATCCGTCGCGGCGTGACGACACGCGGCGGCTGTGGCGATACGAAGACATGCAGCCCGGGCCTGACTTGATCGAGCGATTGATCGCCGCGTGCCCCGACGGCGCGATCAAGCTCGGGCCGGGCGTCGACTTCGACGCGCTGCCGCCCGGCGAGGTGGAGATCATCAACCGCGGCGGCACGCTCGTGCAGGCCGTGCTGTGGACAGGCCGACTCGCGCGACACACGCGCACCGCCACGCGGCTGCCCGACAACGTGTCGTTGCACGGCGAGCCCGGTGGCGCGCCGTGCGACGAATCGCCCCGCCGCTATCTGCTCGCGGTCGACCCGGCGGTCGAGCGCGCAGACCTGATCGGCGTGCTGAGCGACGAGCTCGACGCCCCGGCGCTGCACCCGGCGCTCGGGCTGCTCAGCAGCGACACGCTGATCGACAGCCCGTGGGTCACGCCGTTCGAGCTGATCGACGAGATGCCGTGGCGCATGAACAGGGTGAAGCAGCGACTGCATGAGCTCGACGCGGGGATCGTCGACGTGAAGACGCGCGGCAAGGCCGTCGACGCCGACAAGACCGCGGCGCAGCTCCGTGGAAATGGCGAGCGACATCTGACGGTCTTCGTCCTACGATTCGGCCAACAGGTGCGGGCGTTGATCACGCAGCGTCTGTAGGTCAGGCTTCGCCTGACAGGGCACGACACGCAAACAACCCACGAAGTTGTCAGGCTGAGCCTGACCTGCGCAGGAGCCACCATGCAGTTCATCCGCGATTCTCTGCGTTCATCCGCGGCGATTCTTCTTGTCATCGCGTCCGCCGCGTTCGGCGTCGACATCCACGTCGCGCCGAACGGCAACGACGCGAACCCCGGCACGGCGGACAAGCCTTACGCGACGATCCAGCACGCGGTCGAGGCGACACGCAAGATCGAGCGCGGCGGCGAGCCGATCGTCGTGCTCGTGCATGGCGGCGTGTATCGCGTCGACAAACCTATCACGCTCGGCCCGGCGGACTCGGGCACGGAGAAGGCGCCGTTGATTGTCCGCGGCGCGGGCGACACGCGGCCGGTCGTCAGCGGCGGGCGCGTGATCACGGGCTGGACGGTCGGCGGCGACGGCGTGTGGTCGACGACGATCGACGCGGCGAAGGACGGCAAGTGGCCCTTCCGCGAGTTGTTCGTCAACGGCGAGCGTCGGCAACGCGCGCGGCATCCCAACGCGGGCTGGGTCCGCGTCAACCAGACCGGCGCCGACCGCCGCACGAACTTCACGTTCAACGACGGCGAGGTGACCGTGTCGGACAACGCGGGCGGCGCGCTGGAGCTGGTGTTCCTGCACGACTGGTCGATGTCGCGTGTGAAGGTCGCGTCGGTCGATCCGGCGTCGCACACGCTGACGACCGCTCAGCCGATCGGCCCGCACGCGCCGCACTACGCGATCGACAACTACGAGCCGCACCCGCGCTACGCGTTGGAGAACCACCCGGCCCTGCTCGACGCACCGGGCGAGTGGTACCTCGACACGACCACCGGCGTGCTGCGTTACGTGCCGATGCCGGGCGAGTCGCCGGACAAGACGGAAATCGTCGCGCCGTTGGCGACGTCGCTGCTGGAGGTGCGCGGCGCGGACGGCAAGCCCGTGCGGTTCGTGCGGTTCGAGGGCATCGCGTTCGAGCACTGCGCGTGGGCGCTGCCGGCGGGCGGCTACGCGGCGGGCCAGGCGTGCTATCACGAGCACCGCTACACCGCGGAGGTCAAGGGCGACGAGATCCGCACGTACGTGCCGACGGCGGTGACGTTCGAAATCGCCGAGGACTGCGCGTTCGTCAACGGTCGCGTCGCGCACACCGGGGGGTCGGGCATCCTGTTCGGCACACGCTGCCACCGCTGCGCGATCGAGCGCAGCGTGATCACGGACACGTCGGGCAACGGCGTGATGATCGGCGAGGACACGGGCCGTCGCGTCGAGGGCGGCCAGTCGTGGTGGCGTGCGAAGACGGCGGACGCTGAGGCCGCGAGCGACAACCGCGTGACGAACTGCGTGATCGAGCACGTCGGCGCGCAGTTCGTCGGCGCGGTCGGCGTGTGGGTCGGCCTGGCGCGCGACACGAAGGTGGAGCACAACGAGGTGCGCTACACGCCGTACACGGGCATCTCGATCGGGTGGATGTGGAACCCCACGCCGACGCCCGCGAAGAACAACAGCACGTCGTTCAACCACATCCATCACGTGATGCAGTTGCTGAGCGACGGCGGCGGGATCTACACGCTGGGGCTTCAGCCGGGCTCGACGCTCAGCGGCAACCACATCCACGACGTGCCGCTGAACGCGGGCCGGGCCGAGTCGAACGGCATGTTCCTCGACGAGGGCACGACCGACGTGGTGATCGAGGGCAACGTGATCCACGGCGTCGACCGCTCGCCGCTGCGATTCCACCAGGCGACGACGAACCTCGTCAAGGGCAACGTGTTCGTCGTGAGGCCCGGCGTGCCGCACATCCGTTACAACTCGACGAAAGAAGAGAACATCCACCAGGTCGACAACACGGTCGTGCCGCAGGCGGAGTTCGACGCGACGAAGTACAAGTCGCTGACGGACAAGGCGGGCGTGCAGACGAAGTAGTCATTCTCCATTTCAGAATCCGCGGCGGTCGCGGTGCGCATCCGAAATGGCAAATGACAATCGGAAAACGGAAAATGGAAAATAGAAAAGGCCCGGAGGTCGCCATCCTCCGGGCCTCGTGCGCGTCCACTCGAGGATCGGACGCGATTAGAAGTGATAGAACACGGAGAACAGGACCTGCACGTCGGTCTCGCGGTCGGTGGTCAGCGGGAGTGACACGCCGACGCCGACGTCGAGTCCGTCGGCGAGGCCGACCTTCACGCCCGGCGCGATGCGGACCTCGTTGTGGCCGTCCTCTTCACCGCCGAACACGTGCTGGCCGTAGAGTTCGATCAGTCCCGCGAGGTTGTGGGTCACGTGGTACATCGCCGAGAGGTTCCAGCCGAGTTCCCAGTCGGCCTCGGGCAGCTCGCCGTCTTCGGGGTTCTGATTGGTCGGGATGCCGAACGACACGAAGCTGACGAACTCGAAGTCGCCGTGCTTGTACGCGGCGTCGATAAACGGCTCGACCTCGAGCGTGTGATCGGAGCCGATGCCCTTGTCGTCGTTGCCGGTGGGGAAGCCGAACTCGATGCCGCCGCCGACGAGTACGCCGAGGTCTTCGAATTCGTAGCACGCGAACTTGAGGCCGAGGTCGACGGTATCGAGGTGGTTGGTGTTCTTCTCCTCCTTGGGGTCGAGCCAGGTGTAGGGCACGCCGAGCTCGACGCTGAACCAGCGAGCGGGCGCCCATTCGAGTTCAGCGCCGAGGGTGTGGGCCTGTCCCTCGTCGTGGGCGAAGCCCTGGTAGAGGTAGTCGAGGCGGACCTTCGTGTCGGGGCTGGGCGACTCGGTGAACATGGGGTGCGAGAAGTGCAGGCCGCAGCACTTGGTGCAGGCGGGGTCGTCGCACACGTGCCCGGGCTCGTGGGCGAGGGCAAACGCGGCGGTGAGTGCGGTGATGAATACGACAGCGCACGCGGTGCGCGGAGAATCGAACAGAGGCATAGAGCATCTTGCGCGATCGTGTTGCACATGCGATGATACGGCATCGACAAGGAGGTCGCGTCATGCCTATTCCGGTTCAGACCCGTCAGAAGATGCTCGAAGCGATCGAACGCGGTGAGTCTGTTGCTTCGGTGGCTCG
>WGMA01000024.1 GCA_016125285.1 Phycisphaera sp. | reverse complement strand
GGCTGCGTCGGGTCGCCGCCCGGGCATTCGACGCGATCGGCCAGGCGTTGGTCGAGGTGCTGCAAACGGTCGATCCGACCGAGTGCGCCAACTACATGCGGTCATGTGGATATGAAACTGATTGATGCAAGATGCTCTATGTGATTTGGACAGTACCTTGGACGTCAAAATCGGGAGCCGCAACGGTGCGCCAAAGGGCGCAAATGGGGCGCGAAAGGGCTAAAAGCGGTGATTTACGAGCGAGAAACGGGCCGAAAGGCGCGTTGGATGCTGCGCAAAATCGAAGGTGTGTCGCGGCCGTGCGCGCCCGTGCTGGGGATCGCGTGAGGCGATTGACGGCGGAATCGATCGCAGGGCTTTTGAGTTGTCCGGCGACGGGGCGGCACCCGAGGGCTTGTATGTTGTAGGTAAGTTACGGGTGGGCAGGGGGTAAGATGGCGGGGCGGGCACGTAGTGAAGAATTTCCGCGGCCGGTGTAAGGATCGCCGGCCCGCGGCACAGTTCTTGGTAAGGACAGGTCTATGGACGACACATCCAGCAGCCCGAGCAGCATGAACGACGCGTCGATGGGGCGGTTTGCGCGGTTGTGGTCGGAGCATCACACGACGGTCGCGGCGTATGTGCATGCGGCGGTGCGGGATGGGCATCGGGCGGAGGATGTGCTGCAGGACGTGGCCGAGGCGGCGATCCGCAGCTTCGGGGATTTCGACGCGTCGCGGTCGTTCGTGGGGTGGGTGCTGGGGATCGCCCGGCACCGCGTGCTGGATTACGTGCGGAAGGCTGGGCGGGATCGGCACGTGTTCGGCGAGCGGGCGATGGTTCTGCTGGCCGAGGCGCACGAGAAGGTGGCCGCGGAGCAGACGGACTTCAGGTCGGCGTTGGCGTCGTGCATCGAGAAGCTGCCGGAGAAGAACCGCGCGATCGTGGAGCTGCGTTACCAGGGCGGCCTGGGGTTCGACGAGATCGCAGCGCGGCTGAGCATGACGGCGAACGCGGCCACGGTCGCGATGCACCGCGTGCGGGCGGCGCTGAACGATTGCGTGCGTCGGCACGCGGCGGGAGGGCAGGCGTGATGAACGACCCCCGGAACAAGCCCCAGGACATGACGCCGCTGATCGACGCGTACCTCGACGGCACGATTACGCCGGAGCAGCTCGCGGCGTTGGAGTCGTGGATCGAGTCCAGCCCGGAGAACGCGAAGCGGTTCGCGGAGCTGTCGCTGCTGGAGCGTGGTCTGCACGACGCGGGCAAGACGAGCGCGTCGACGGCGGCGTTGGAGAAGCTGAACGCGGAGCTGGCGTCACGCGGCGACGAGGGCGACATCATCGAGGCCGAGCGTATCCCGGTGGCGAAGCTCGCGCCGGCGGCCGAATCGTATTCCATTCAACGTGCCCGCGTCGGTCGCGTGCGTAGCAGGTTTTATCGCTACGCCGCGGCCGCCGCTTTATTGATCACGACGGGTATAGCCGCGTGGGTGACGTGGTCGGATAGAGGATCATCGGCGCATCCCGTGCCGTCGGCGCACACTGTCGCGACGCTGATCGATGTCGATGGCGCGGTGTTTGTTGGCCCGAAGGATCCGCCGTCACGCGGTGACGCGATGGAACCGGGGACGTTGGCCCTGCGATCGGGTCGGGCGCAGCTCATGTTCAATTCCACGGCGGTCGTGGACCTGGACGGGGCGTGTGCGTTCGGGATGGTCGATCTCAATCGGGGGCGCCTGGCGTCGGGGTTGTTGACGGCCTACGTGCCGCCCAAGGCGTCGGGCTTCTCGCTCGACCTGGTCAACGGGGCGCGGGTAATCGATCGGGGGACACGTTTCATCGTTGATGCGGATGCATCCGGAGCGGCGCGGGTCACGGTGATCGAGGGCCGCGTGGATCTGGATGCTCGCGGCGCGAAGGAGCGTCTGACGGTCGGGATGTCCCGGCTGCTGGGCGAGGACGGTGTGGTGCGACTGGACAGAATGTTGCCGCCCGCGCCGACGGTGGATAGCCGACTGGTCGTCACCTATCCGCCGGCGAGTCGGGCGCGTTGGCTGGAGCGGACGGATCGAGGCGCGGCGATGGTGGTGCCGATCCGGGCGGGGTACGTGCTGCCGGATGACCTGCCGGTGACCCACCGGGTGTCGGGTGAGCTTAGGCCGACGTCCGCCGGGGCGCTGATCGGCAAGGCTCCGGCAGTCGTACCGGCGTCGACGAAGGTGGATGTGTATCTGATCGAGGTGGGGCCGGCGGACATGGGCGGCGCGGTGATCCCATCGCAGGGCACGATCCGCTTCAATCGGCCGATCGTGGGCATCATCGCATCGGACGCCGCGCTGGCCGCGACGAACGCCGATCTCGGCGACCCCGCGATCCCGGTGTCCAACGCCATCGACACCAGCGATAGCGTGGCGGTCAGCGCCGACCGGCGGTCGCTGTCGATCCATTGGCGGACGGCGCAGCACGGCGTCGATTCGGTGCGGGTCCTCGTGGAGGCGGAGTAGCGGGACGAGCGTTTGAGAGTAGTCAATTGACTCAGGAGTATGACGGATGAACCGGCACGGCAGAGCTTTTACGATCGTTGAGTTGTTGGTGGTCACGTCCATCATCGTGTTGCTGATCGCGATCCTGCTGCCGTCGATGCAACAGGCGCGGTACGTGACACGCGTGACGGTGTGCGGCGCTCAGATGGGGCAGCACCTGCCGATGTTCGTGTCCTACGCCGTGGACCACGCCGGTCAGTTCACCAATCAGGGCGCCGCCGACTGGCCCAACTACGCCAAGAACTATCCGGGTCGTCCCTACAACAACACGTTCCATGAGCTCAACAGCGGCGGATATATGCCGAACGCCGATCTGCTGATCTGCCCGATCAACTCGAAGCAGTGGGGCAACTGGCATGCCGACACCAGCGCGTACGTGTCGGGGAAGTACACGTTCGGCGGATGGACCAGCGGCGCGCGGATCGTCTCCGTTGCGGCCGGGTGGTACTGGGGCTTCCACTCGACGGCGTCTTACAACGGGGCCGGCCCTCTGACCGGCGAGCGGGTCAGCGAGACCGGCGCCACCCGGATGATGGTCACGCACCGCATGCTCGACGTGCCGTCTGGCTACGTCTCTGGTCGCAACTACTACGACGAAGGTCACCGGGGCTCGGGCATCCAGGTCGGGGGAACCAAGGGCATTGTGTCGACCGACACGCCGGTCCTGTTCAGCGACGGGCACGTTGAGGTGCACTACGGTGACGACGTTCAGGAACGTCATCAGGTGAAACAGAACGGCTTGACGTACAGCCTCTATTACTGACATCGCCTTCACTTCCTGGCCTTGCTGCGTTAAGTCCGCGTACCGACTGGGGTAGTGCGGCTGATATGAGATTTTTTTAGGGTCGGTGAGAAAACCGGTGGCGGTTTGACGGATGTCTTTATAGACATGGATCGAACCGTCATGGCTGCGACCGACTCCCAACCCGGTGAACCGTCCGGCGCGTTTACGCGGCTGGTGGTCGCCAATCAACGCCGCATCTACGCGTACCTGATCGCCTCGGTGTCGGACCCGCACGAGGCGGACGACCTGCTGCAGGAGACGCTGACGGCGCTGTGGCGGAAGTTCGCGGAGTACGACACGGAGCGGGACTTCGCGGCGTGGGCGGTGGGGGTGGCGCGGTACGAGGTGCTGGACTACTGGCGGAACCGTGCGCGTGCGAAGGCGCGGCTGAGCGTCGAGTCGATCGAGATGATCGCCGACGAGTTCGCGGCCCACACCGAGCGTGACAGCGACATGGTCGACGCCCTGCACCAGTGCCTGGGCGACCTGCCGGAGACGCACCGCGACCTGATCCGCCTGCGGTACGCCGGGCAGCAGGGCGTGTCGGAGATCGCCGAGCGCGTCGGCTGCTCGCTGGCGACGTGCTACCGCCGCCTCAACGAGGTGCACCGCTGGCTGATGTCGTGCATCGACCGTCACACCACGAACGAGGGGGTGGCGTGATGGACGACCGCCACAAGGAACTCGACGCGCTGCTGCACGGTTACTTCGAGCAGACGCTCGACGACGAGTCGACGCGGCGGCTGGACGAGATGCTGCGGAGCGATCCCGAGGCCCGTCAGCGGATGCGCCGCTACGCGACGCTGCGGTCGATGCTGATGGAGCAGTTCGACGGCATGAGCGAAACGCCCGACATCATCGAGGCCGAGCGTATCCCGGTGGCGAAGCTTGCGCCGGCGGATGAACCGATTTCTATCCAGCGTGCCCGCGGCGGTCGCGTGCGTAGCCGTTATTTCCGCTACGCCGCGGCCGCCGTTCTTTTGATCGCGGCCGGCGTCGGCGTCTGGTTGACGCACGGCGGCGGCGAGCGCGGCACGCGGGGTGTGGACGCGTCGGAGCAGACGGTTGCGACGCTGCTGAACGCGGAGGGCGCCGAGTTCGCCGACGCGGGGCAGTCGCTGCAGCCCGGCGATGCGGTGTCGCGCGGCGCGCTCCATCTGAGCGACGGCGAGGCGCAGCTGATGTTTGATTCGACGGCGGTGGTGCACCTGGCGGGGCCTTGCGTGTTTGAGGCGACGGGTCGCAACGCCGGGCGTTTGAACAGCGGGTCGATCGACGTGTACGTCCCGGAGGCGGCGCACGGGTTTGAGTTGGGGCTGCCGGACGGTTCGCGGATCGTGGACCTGGGCACGGCGTTCCGTGTGAGCGTGGACGACGGCGGGGCGACGCTGCACGTGACGCAGGGCCGCGTGGCGTGGTCGCCGGCGGGTGCGGACGCTGATGCGACGGAGATCGCGGCGGGTCAGATCGTTCGGATCACCGGCGGCGCGGTGCACGTGCCGACGGAGACGGTGCTGCTTGAAGACAGATTTGATGGCGGCGACAGCCCGCTGAACGGCGCGGCGCCGGACGTTCGAGGTCGTAAGCAGAAGTGGGTCGCCGGGCCGGGGTTCAAGTGTGACGGCTCGATCGCGGGCGTGACGGATGGGCGTGACACGTCGGTCGCGAGCGGGGCGGCGAGCGCGACGCTGGCGTTCGCGCCGGTGGCGGGCCGCGTGTATCAGCTGGACGCGACGGTGGCGCCGTCGCCCGGCGAGGGGGGTTGGATCGCGGTGGGATTTGTCGAGGGTCAGTCCGCGGGCGTTGGCAGCCGGGTCCGGTTTACGGAGCCGGGCGTGGTCGGTCGGGCGTGGGTGATCATGCCTGACGATCGGCCTTCGGACCCGATCAGCTCGAAGCTCGGCCGGGGCGCGGAAGGCAACTTCAGCACGAAGCGTGTGAGCCCGGGGATGGAGGCGTTGGCGGACAGCGGCGCGTTTGACGTGCGGATCGTGCTGGACACGACGGGCGGCGCGGGCCACTGGACGGCGGCGTTCTTCGCCAAGCGTCCGCAGGACGCGGCGTATGTGCAGGTGCGCGCCACGACGAGGCTGCTTGACGAGCGGATCACGGCCGCGGGGCTTGCGATATCGAACGGTCGCGTGGCGGGCCGCGTGGCGCGGTTTTCGCTGAGTGAGAAAGACGTGTCGGCGTCGGCGGTCGATGCCGGCGCGGCGAAGTGAGCGAGGTCGGCGCGCCGACCCAACAGGAGTGTGTTGCGATGTACAAGACGCGTACGCGACGAGCGCAGGCCGGGTTTACCATCGTTGAGATGATGGTGGTGACGAGCATCATCCTGCTGCTGCTTGCGATCCTTCTGCCGTCGATGGCGAGGGCGCGTTACGTGGCGCGGCTGGCGGCGTGCAACAGCAACTTCCATCAGTGGGGCGTCGGGACGCTGACCTACGCCTCGGACTACCGCGGCTTTTTTCCGTCGCAGCGGATCGGCCGACCTAAGGGGTGTGGCCAGAACAGCTGGGACGTGAGCAACGACTTCCTGCCGTCGGTCATCCCCTACGACATCACGTGGCAGCCCAACGGGCGCAGCGTGTGGTATTGCCCGCTGCGTCCGCACGGCACGCAGAACGCGTCGAGCCAGGAAGACGCTCTGTACAAGATGCAGAGCCCGGATCACACCTACGCCTATCTGCCGCTGTCGTGGTGGGTGGCGCGGCTCGACAAGCCCACGGGTGGCACGTGGTTCCCCAGTGCGCCGGGAGATGCTGACGGCTGGCCGCGTCGGGCGAGCGATCCGGTGCGGGCCGACCGCCCGATCCTGACCGATCGTCTTCGGGCGGTGCTCGGTAAGGGGCACGATCAGCAGTCCTGGCTGGATGGACACGTGTGGCAAGGCGTGGTCGAGTCGACCTCCCTGCTCTACAGCGACGGCCACACCGAGCAGCACTTCAACGATCAGATCAAGATCCAGTACCAGGGCAACCTGGATAATCTCTACTGAGCGGGTCAGACGCTTCGTGGCGTTTGCGGCTTCGCACACGGCGGTTCGATACGCAGGTGCGGCAGTCGCTCGGGGCTTTTGGCCAGGTCATGGAAGATTTTTCCGGATTTTTCTCTCGTCGTGTTTCATTTGCCGCTTGGCCGGTTCAGTATCAGTAGGAGAAGATCCTGCTGAGGAGCCGGCGCGTTGGAGCACGAATCCACACAATCCGATGATCGCGGGCGATTTGCGCGGCTGTGGGTGACGGCCCAGCCGGTGGTCGCGGCGTTTTTGAACGCGTCGGTGCGGCGCCGCGTGGAGGCGGAGGACCTGCTTCAGGACGTGGCGGCGGCGGCGATGGTGGACTTTGAGTCGTACGACCCGCAGCGCTCGTTCACGGGGTGGGCGCTGGGGATCGCGCGGTTCCGGGTGCTGAACCATTTCCGCACGGCGCGGCGGGATCGTCACGTGTTCGGCGACGCGGCGCTGGAGCGGCTGGCCGAGGCGTGCGCGGGGCTCGAGTCGCAGACCGGGCCTTACCGCGAGGCGTTGGGGCAGTGCCTGGACAAGCTGCCTGAGCGTCAGCGTCAGATGATCGAGCTGCGTTACGTCGAGAGCGTGGCGCGGCGGGACGTGGCGGAGCGTTTCGGGGTGACGCCGGCGGCATTGGGCATGGCGCTGCACCGCATCCGCGGCGCGCTGGCCGAGTGCATCGAATCGAGCGTCGCGGGAGGTGGGGCGTGAATCCCAGCGACGCGTTGATCGACCGTTACCTCGACGAGGACCTCGACGGTGATTCGGCCGCGGAGCTCGAGCGGCTGATCGCGGCGGACGCGCAAGTCGCGTCGCGATTCGCGAAGCGTGCGTTGATCCATTCGCTGATGATCGAGCGTGCGCGTTACGGCACCATCGAGGCGGAGCCGATCCCGGTGGCGAGGCTGGCGCCTTCGCAGGACGAGATATCTATTCAGAGTGCCCGCGGCGGTCGCGTGCGTAGCGGCTGGTATGGCTACGCCGCGGCCGCCGTTTTATTGATGGTGACCGGCGTCGGCGGGTGGCTGTGGTGGCCGGCGTCGCGGTGGACGTCGACGTCGACGCCCGACGCGGCTCCGGTCGCGCACGTCGACACGCCGACGACCGACGCACCGGTTGCTCGCCTGACCAGCGTCACCGGCGCGAACTGGGAGTCGTCGGACGGCGGATTCGACGTGGGCGCGCCGCTCGACGGTCAGCGGCTCAAGCTCCGCGGCGGGTCGGCCGAGTTCCAGATGCAGTCCACGGCGATCGTCACGATGCTCGGCCCGGCCGACGTCGAGGTGCTGGGGCCGAACCGCTGCCGCGTGCATTCGGGTCGGCTGATGGCGAAGGCGCCGCCGAACGCGCACGGGTTCACGGTGGAGACGCCGAGCGCGGTGATCGTCGATCTCGGCACGGAGTTCACGGTGCAGATCGGCAAGGCGGGCAACACGCGTGTGAACGTGGTGCGTGGCGCGGTGAACGTGAGCCTGCCGGACGGCAGCGCGACGCATCGCGCCGCGGCGGGCGAGTCGGTCACGGTGGGCTCGGGTTCGCGGCAGGTGTCGTCGGCGTCGTACGACGTGACGCCGTTCGTCCGGCCGGTGCCCGCGGGCCTGTTCAACACGGGCGTCAGCACCGTCGAGAGGCAGGCGGACCCGCACTGGCGGATCGTCGCGCGGTCGGACGCCCCGTCGTTCAAGCCGCAGCAGGCGATCGTGACCGGCAAGCTGCACATGGCCACGCCGGCGACCGACCACTCGAGGTGGATCTCCGCGGCGGTGCGGCAGCGTGTCGACCCGGGCGTGGAGATGACGTTCGCCACGACGTTCGACGTCCCGGCCGATCAGGTCGACCGGCGGTTCGGCATCCGCCTCGTCGCGGACAACTACCTCGTGGCGGTGCGTCTGAACGGCGAGCCGGTGGCGATCGACGACGCGCTGAAGGGGCTGCGCCTCGCGCCGGAGGACCTCACGCACCTCAGCCCGGTGATCGCGGTGGACGGCGGGCTCGTCGCCGGCCGCAACACGCTCGAGATCGTCGTACGCAACGGCCCGGACCAGACCACGCCGCCCGTCGGCGTCGCCGCCGGCGCTGAGCTCATCAACATGTTCGGCCTCCGCGCCGAGTTTGTCCCTTTGCTGCCGTGACGTTCGGCAGGAGAAGCATCATGAATCGCTCGGATCCGAATCGCACGCGTAGGCCGGGTTTCACGATCGTCGAACTGCTGGTGGTGATGAGCATCATCGTGCTGCTGCTGGCGATCCTGCTGCCGTCGGCGGCTCGTGCGAAGGAGGCGGCTCGCCGCGCGATCTGCGCCAGCCAGCAGCACCAGCTCGGCGTGTTCTGCCTGGAGTACGCGACGGACAATCTGCGGATGGTCTTCCCGGGCCAGCGCGACTGGTACCCGAAGATCAACGACGAGCACACGCCGTGGATCAACACGCGGATGTACGCCTATATCGCCGACCACAGCGAGATCGAGGACGCGAAGGCGGGCACCCACGGCTTCGAGTACGACAAGGGCGTCGTGCCGGTGCTGAACTGCCCGAACTACGACAACCGCTTCAGCGGTCGCGGTCGCGTGACGGCGTCGAACGGGCCGGTCGGCTGGGTCATCGGCTTCAACTACCTCGGCGGCAAGCCTCAGCTCGAGGCGTACAATCGCGCGAACCCGATCGCGGGCAGCAACAACAAGACGTGGCGGTCGGGGGTGCGGATGTCGGACCCCGGCACGGCGGGTCTGTGGGCGGACTTCAACAACTGGTCGCCGGTGGATCACTGGACGTTCGTGGCGCACACGAACGTCGGGGCCGCGCAGACGATGAACTTCAACAACACGCCCTTCCAGGGCGTCGCGGTGCAGGAGCTGGATTCGGCGGGCGGCAACGTCGGCACGCTGGACGGCTCGGTGGTGTGGAAGGACATCAACGAGATGAACCAGCACCACTCGTACTCGAAGAACAAGTACTACCCGGCGATGTGGTGAGCGTCACGTGTCGGTGGGGGCGTGCTGCTGGCGGTATGCGCGTGGGCTGCAGCCGACCTCGGCGCGGAACGCGTCGTTGAAGGTTCGGGCGCTGGCGAAGCCGGCGCGGCGGGCGATCTGCTGGATGGGCTGGTCGGTGGCGGTCAGCTCGCGCTTGGCGCGCTCGACCCGCAGGCGTTGGATCTCGGCGGCGATGCCGTGGTGCATCTGCTCGCTGAACCGGCCGGTGAGCTTGCGGCGGGAGACCTCCAACGCGTCGGCGATCATGTCGATCGTCAGCGGCCGGTGCAGGTTCTCGTCGATGTAGCGCAGGGCGCGGCGGATCAGGTCGTCGTCCACCGCGAAGAAATCGGTCGACCGGCGGGCGACGATGCCGACCGGCGGCAGCAGCAGCTTGACCGGATCGGCGGCGACGGGCTTCGAACGCTTGCGGCGGCCCTTCTGTTTGTCGGCCTCGTTCATCAATTCGTCGAGCATGCGGGCGGCCTCATAGCCGATGCGTTCGTTGGGCAGCTCGAGGCTCGTGATGCCCGGTGAGGGGTGCTCGCACTGGACCTCCTCGTTGTAACCCGCGACCATCGCCACGTCCTCGGGCACGCGCCACCCGCGGTCGAAGCACTTCTCGATCAGCACGCGCGCGATCGCCACCTCGAACAGGTACAGGCCGATCGGCAGGCGCCAGGTGTCCATCCAGCGGTCGATGTCGCGCATGGCGCGCTTCCACTGCTGGTATTCCGACAGGTCCAGCTCGCCGATGCCCATGCGCGTCGGCTCATGCTCGGCGAGGCTGACGGCGCTGAAGTTGTCGCACCCGGCCTCGCGGACGGTCCGCTCGAACGCTTCGCCCTGAACCAGTGTCGATCGGTCCGACGCGTGGGCCAGCACGCCGAAGTTGCGGAACCCGCGGGCCAGCAGGTGCTCGGCGCGGAGGCGTCCGCAGGCGACGGTGTCGAACAGGACGCTGGGCACGTCGTGGGCCGGGGAGTTGAGCCAGACGTTGACCACCGGCACGCCGAGCCGGTTGGCGCGCTCGGCGCCGAGCTTGGAGATGCGGCCGATCATGCCGTCGTAGGGCGACGCCTGGCCGGCGCGGGCCGGGAGGTTGCGGTCCGCCCAGTCGTCGACGATCAGTCGCCAGCCGCCGCGTTCCTCGGCGTACTTGTGGATGCCGGTAAACGTCTCGGTGTGCCGCTTGTACGGCTTGTCGATGTCCATCATCACCGCGATCCGACGGTCTTTGCCCATGCCTCACTCCTGGCTCCGGCGCGGCAGGCGATCGTGCCTAACCTCGCTGGAAAAATGCCCAAGGTCGCCAATTGCCAAGTATAGCGTGATATCCAGTGAGAGGAAGCGTCTCCTCTGGCAGGGCGAGCACCCAATCCGTGCGGACCCACTTATAGGGCACACTCCAATGTGTACAGGCAATTCGAAGGTCGCGGGCAACGTGCGTCGTGGCTTCACGGTTGTTGAGATGCTGGTGGTGATGTCGATCATCGCGCTGATGATCGCGTTGCTGATCCCGACCATGAATCGGGCTCGGACGCTGCAGCAGCGCGTGGTCTGCCTGACGAACCAGCACCAGCTCAGCTCCGGGCTGGTGACCTACATCTCGGACAACTCGCGTGTGTACCCCCACAGCGAGGAGGCCGGGTTCGCGTTCGGCGACGCCTACGATTACGTCCGCTCGCATCCCTACGGCGGCAAGGCCATCCGCCCGTGGTACAACCTCGGCCTGCTGCTGCGGACGGGGATCATCGGGCCCCAGGAAATCGTCAACATCGGCAAGTGCCCCTCGTTCGACAACGCCGATAACCCCACCGCCCCGAACCACTGCAGCGACCGCAAGTTCAACCTCGGCTCCGGCGACTGCTACGGCGTGAGCCAGATCCAGAACCAGATGGACGAGAACGTGCAGCGGTACCGCATCATCAGCAGCTACAACTACCGCGGCGTTTCCTACTACCAGCAGCGCAAGACCCCCATGCGCGCCAGCGC
Source organism: Phycisphaera sp. (assembly GCA_016125285.1). Lineage (GTDB taxonomy): Bacteria > Planctomycetota > Phycisphaerae > Phycisphaerales > Zrk34 > RI-212. The sequence goes on along the minus strand of WGMA01000024.1, from coordinate 116,885 downwards.
CCCGGGCCTCAACGAGCAGTTCGTCATGCTCGCCGACACGCCCGACGTGCGGTTCCGCGGCGTGTACAGCGCGTACAACAAGCACGGCGGCTACAACCGCGTGTTCGGCGACGGCAGCGGCGCGTTCTGGGACGACACGGACTTCCTGGTCGATCGCGTCATCGTCGACGGGCGGAACTCACGCAAGACGGTCGACGGCCGCGGCGTGCTCGGGTCATGGGCGTCGAACACCCGAGCCGGCAGCCTCGACGAGGCCGTCTACACGATCATGGCCAAGGAGCAGTGGGTCGATCCGCTGGACATGGTCAAGGACCGGCTCTGGTAGCCGCACCCCGCGAACAATCGGATCGGACATGCCCAGGCGGCGGGTTCGCGAGCAAGTGCCCTGCTCGTGCCCGCCGCCTTCTTTTCTCAGGGCCCGAGCGACTCAACCCGTAGTGAAGATTGCCTAAAGTCGCGAATAGATTGCCTGATATCGCCGCTAGCATGGGCTATGCTGATTCGTGTTGGGAACACGAGTCCTGCCGAACGACCCCACCGACTTTTTTTAAGGGCACAACGATGTGGACAACGACTTCGTCTAGGGCCGCGAGAAAGCGGCGTGGCTTCACGGTAGTGGAACTGCTGGTGGTGATGTCGATCATCGCGCTGATGATCGCGTTGCTGATTCCGAGCATGGCTCGGGCGCGGATGCTGCAGCGGCGCCTGGTCTGCCTGGCGAATCAGCACCAGCTGGGTATGGGCCTGATGACGTACATCGCGGACAACTCCCGCGTGTACCCGCACAGCCAGCAGGACGGCAAGGGATACTTCGGCGACGCTTACGATCTCGTGCGGTCGTGGCCTTACGAAAAGGCGAACGATCGCCCGTGGTTCAACCTCGGCCTGCTGCTCAAGACCGGGATCATCGGCCCCGAAGAGATCGGCAAGATCGGCGCCTGCCCGTCGTTCGACAACGCCGAGAACCCCACCGCCCCGAATCACTGCAGCGACCGCAAGAGCAAGTGGGGCTACGGCGTGAGCTACGTGCCCAATCAGATGGATGAATCGCTGCCGCGCTACCGCATCCTCACCAGCTACAACTACCGCGGCGTTTCCTACTACCAGCAGCGCAGGGAGCCGATGCGGGCGAGCTCGTGGGGGCTGAACGAGCGGTTCGTCATGCTCTCCGACACCGCCGACACCCGGTTCCGCGGCCTGCGCAGCGCCTACAACGAGCACGGCGGCTACAACCGCGTGTTCGGCGACGGCAGCGGCGGCTACTGGGCCGACGAGAACTTCTACGTCGACGAGGTCATCATGGACCCCCGCAACTCGCGCAAGACCGTCGACGGGCGCGGCATCATCGGCTTCTGGGCCAGCAACCCCCGCGGCGGCAGCCTCGACGAGGCCGTCTACACGATCATGGCCGCGGAGCGACGGATCGACGTGCTGGACATGAAGAAGGATCGGTTGTGGTAAGCGCATAAAACGTCGCACCGGCGACGATCACCAGAGTGCCCAGGCGGCGAGGAATTGAGCGTTTTTTATGCTCGGCCTCGCCGTCTTTTTTTTGTGGGCGCGCCGGGCGGAGACCGGGCCAATATAAATCGTGTACAAATCAAATCGATCGCGGCCGATCGGCCCCTGCTGTCGAATTGGCTAATAATTGGGCTTAAATTTGCGCAATGCGCGCCGTGTAGGCGCCGCGTCTTGATTTGAGCGGTCTAGATAGTTTGTGTACAATCGATCCGCTATGGCTGACCGGCTGGACAGTACGCGCGCCGTGGGCGTCATGACCGACGAGGTGCTCGTCGCGCTGCGGCGGATCATGCGCGGCGTGGACCTGCACTCGCGGGCGCTGATGACCTCGTGCGGGCTGACCGCGCCGCAGCTGATCGTGCTGCGCGAGCTGGCCGAGGCGAAGCTGCCGGTCGGCGTGCTGGCGCGGCGTGTGAGCCTCGGGCAGGCGACCGTGACCGGCATCGTCGATCGCCTGCAGGCGCGCGGGCTCGTCGAACGCATCCGCAGCGACGAGGACCGCCGCAGTGTCATCGTGGCCATCACCCGCGACGGCCGACGCATCGTCCGCAAGGCGCCGTCGCTCATGCAGGACCGCTTCCAGCGTGAGTTCGCCAGCCTCCAGCCGTGGGAGCAGTCTCAGATTCTGTCCTCGCTTCAGCGTGTCGTCTCGATGATGGAGACGCCCGATGACGAAGAAGCCCCGATGCTCGGCGTGACGATGGACGTGGTCGCGCCGGGCCGTGACGCCTGACCCGCGTCATCCAACCCACCCGCCCTTATCCCCAACAAGCAACCCCAACCCGGAGTATCGAGCAGTGTGTGGCATTTGCGGTGAAGTTTCGTTCCGATCAACCATTCCTCCCTCGGCGGACATCGTTTCGGTCATGACCGATCGTCTCACGCCGCGCGGCCCCGACGCCGAGGGCATCCACCGGCACAACGGCTCGATCTTCGGCCACCGCCGGCTGTCCATCATCGACCTGTCCGACAGGTCGGCCCAGCCGATGATCGACAAGCGACTGGGCCTCGGCATCGTCTACAACGGCGAGGTCTACAACTACCGCGAGCTGAAGCGTGAGCTCGAAACGCTCGGCCACCACTTCTTCTCCGACGGCGACACCGAGGTGCTGATCAAGGCGTACTTCGAGTGGGGCGACGACTTCGTGTCGCGCCTCAACGGCATGTTCGCCTTCGCGATCTGGGACCTGAAGTCCGGCAGGGTCGTGCTGGGGCGCGACCGCCTCGGCATCAAGCCGCTTTACTACGCCCTGGACGATCAGCGGCTGCGCTTCGCGTCGTCGCTGCCGGCGATGGTCGCGGCGGGCGACGTCGACACGGAGATCGACCCGGTCGCGCTGCATCATTACATGACGTTCCACGCGGTGGTGCCCGCGCCGCACACGATCTTCAAGGGCGTGCGCAAGCTGCCCCCGGCGACCGTGATGACGATCGAGCCGGACGGCTCGTCGAAGCAGCGGCGGTACTGGGAGCCGGTGTTCAACGCCTCGGACGAGGACCGCGGACGCTCCGCCGAGGAATGGGAAGACCTGGTGATCGACGCGCTGCGTGCGTCGGTCAAACGGCGGCTGATCGCCGACGTGCCGGTCGGCGTGCTGCTCAGCGGCGGGCTCGATTCGTCGCTGGTCGTCGGCCTGCTCGCCGAGGGCGGACAGTCGGGCCTCAACACGTTCTCCATCGGCTTCGAGACCGTGGGCAACGAGGAGGGCAACGAGTTCAAGTACTCCGACGTGATCGCCAAACATTTCGCCACGCAGCACCACAAGATCAAGGTCGACTCGTCGCGTGCGCTGGACCTGCTGCCGCGGTGCATCGACGCGATGAGCGAGCCGATGGTCAGCCACGACGTGATCGGGTTCTACCTGCTCAGCGAGAAGGTGTCGCAGCACGTGAAGGTGGTGCAGAGCGGGCAGGGCGCCGACGAGGTGTTCGGCGGTTATCACTGGTACCCGCCGATGCTCAAGGCCGACGGCGCGGGCGTCGACGCGGCGGTGGCGGCCTACGCGAAGGTCTTTTTCGATCGCGACCACGCGGAGTACGCGTCAACGGTTGACGAGTCGTTCGTGTCGGAGGACTTCAGCCGGGCGTTCGTCGCCGATCACTTCGGCCACGCCGGTGCGGACCGCGCGATCGACAAGGCGCTGCGGCTGGACACGACGATCATGCTGGTCGACGACCCGGTCAAGCGTGTAGACAACATGACGATGGCGTGGGGGCTGGAGGCGCGCGTGCCGTTCCTCGATCACGAGCTGGTCGAGCTGGCCGGTCGCATCCCCGCGGAACTGAAGCTCGCGGAGGACGGCAAGGGCGTGCTGAAGAACGCGGCGCGGAAGGTGATCCCGCACGAGGTGATCGATCGGCCGAAGGGCTACTTCCCCGTGCCGGCGCTGAAGATCCTGCGCGGCGATTACCTCGACACGGTCCGCGACGTGCTGACCAGCCAGGCGGCAAAGGACCGCGGGCTGTTCAACGCCGGCTACGTCGACACGCTGCTGGCCGATCCGGAGAAGCACATCACGCCGCTGCGCGGATCGAAGCTGTGGCAGCTGGCGTTGCTGGAGTGGTGGCTGCAGACACACGTTGGGTGATCAGGGTGAGAGGGGTCATTGTGATGACGAAGGCAACGACAAGGACATCGATGCACAGCGAGCCGCGACACCCGCAGGAGGCGCTGGACGGCCCGTCGCAGCGGCACTGGGAGGCGTCGCCCGACGCGGCGGCGGAGCAGATGCGCGCCGACGTGTCGGTGCACATGGGCTGGGGCCGGCTGATCTTCGCGCACACGTACGCGTCGTGCAACGCGCTGGCCGAGACGCTGTGCGCCGAGAAGCCCGACGAGCGCGACATCGCGCTGTACGTGCGCGACCCGCACGTCGTGCTGTCGCTGGCGCCGCAGAACCTGTTCCTCGATCCGTCGCATACCTACCGCCTGTGGCAACGCGACTACGCGCGTGAGGCGCTGCCGGAGTCGGCGTTCGTCGTGCGGACCATCCGTGACGCCGCGGACGTCGAGGCGGTCAACCGCATCTACGCGTCGCGGAACATGGTACGGCTGGACGCGGCGTGCGTGCTCGAACCGGCCGACGACAAGGACCTGCGCCTCTATCTCGTGGCGGAAGACACGCGGACGGCGCAGGTGATCGGCGCGGTCAGCGGGATCGATCACGTGCGCGCGTTCGACGACCCGGAGAACGGCGCGAGCCTGTGGTGCCTGGCGGTCGATCCGCAGGCGTTCGCGCCGGGCATCGGCGAGACGATGGTGCGCACGCTGCTGGAGCACTACTTCGATCGCGGACGCGACTACGTCGATCTGTCGGTGATGCACGACAACCGGCTGGCGATCAAGCTGTACGACAAGCTGGGGTTCGTGCGGACCCCGGCGTTCTGCGTCAAGCACAAGAACCCGATCAACGAGCCGCTGTTCATCGCGCCGCAGCCAGAGGCCGACGGACTGAATCCCTACGCGCGGATCATCGTCGACGAGGCGCGGCGGAGGGGCATCGGCGTGGAGATCGAGGACGCGGAGACCGGCTACTTCGCGCTGCACTTCGGCGGCCGATCGATCGTGTGCCGCGAGTCGCTGTCGGAGCTGACGACGGCGGTGGCGATGAGCCGGTGCGACGACAAGCGGGTGACGCGACGCGTGCTGGCCGACGCGGAGCTGCGTGTGCCGCGGCAGGCGGAGGCGGGCGACGAAGCGGCGAACGCGGCGTTCCTGCGCGAGCACGGGCGGATCGTGGTCAAGCCGGCGCGCGGCGAGCAGGGCGCCGGCATCAGCGTGGACGTGCGCGACGAGGCGGCGATGGCGGAGGCGGTCGCCGCGGCGCGGCGCGTGTGCGACGTGGTGCTGCTCGAGGAGCTGGTGGCGGGCGACGACCTGCGCGTGATCGTGATCGACTTCAACGTGGTCGCCGCGGCGGTGCGTCGCCCGGCGCAGATCGTCGGCACCGGCGAGCACACCATCGAGCAGCTGATCGGCAAGTACAACCGCCGGCGGCTGGCCGCGACCGATGGCGAGAGCAGCGTGCCGCTCGACGGCGAGACGCAGCGCTGCGTCGCTGACGCCGGCTACGCGATGGGCGACGTGCTGCCCGACGGCGTGGTCGTCACCGCACGCAAGACCGCGAATCTCCACACGGGCGGAACGATCCACGACGTGACCGACACGCTGCACCCGGCGCTGGCGGAGGCGGCGGTCGCGGCGGCGCGCGCGATCGACATCCCCGTCGTCGGCCTCGACCTCATGACGCCCGACGTCGCCGGGCCCGACTACCACATCATCGAGGCCAACGAGCGCCCGGGCCTCGCGAATCACGAGCCGCAGCCCACCGCCGAGCGTTTCGTCGATCTGCTGTTCCCGCACAGCGTCGGCCCGACACGTCAGGGTTGACGCACCGCGCTCGATGCGCACACTTGCGATATGACCCCACACGCCTCGATCGAAAAACTGCCCGTCGACACCGACTATCTCACGCGCACGCTGCTGGCGCTGCTGGAGATCCCCAGCCCGTCGGGCTACACCAACGAGATCGTCCGCCACGTCGGCAAGGACCTCGAAAAGCTCGGCGTGCCGTTTGAGCTGACCCGCCGCGGCGCGATCCGCGCCACGCTCAAGGGCCAGCGCGCCACGCCCGCCCGCGCCGTTATCTCGCACCTCGACACGCTGGGCGCGATGGTCCGCGAGCTCAAGCCCAACGGCCGGCTCGCGCTGACGCCCATCGGCACCTGGCCCGCGCTGTTCGCCGAGGGGTCGCGCGTCAACATCATCACGCCGCGCGGCTCGCACCGCGGCACCGTCCTGCCGCTCAAGGCGTCAGGCCACATCTTCAACGAGGAGGTCGACACGCAGCGGTGTGACTGGGACCACCTCGAGGTGCGCGTCGACCACCCCGTCAACACGATCCACGAGCTGTTCGACATGGGCCTGCGTATCGGCGACTACGTGTCGTTCGACGCCAAGCCGGAGGTGGAGAACGGCTACATCAACTCGCGTCACCTCGACGACAAGGCCGGCGCCGCCGCGATGCTCGCCGCCGTCAAAGCCGTCGTCGACCACGGCGTCAAGCTGCCCGTCGACTGCCACCCGCTGTTCACGATCTTCGAAGAGGTCGGCACCGGCGCGTCGGGCATCATGCACGCCGATATTACGGAGATGGTCGCCGTCGACAACGGCACGGTGGGCCCGGGGCAGAACGCCACGGAGTTCGGCGTGACGATCGCGATGAAGGATCAGTCCGGGCCGTTCGACTATCACCTCACGCACAAGCTGATCGACCTGTGTGAGCAGCACGACGTGCCGTTCCAGCGGGACATCATGCGGTACTACCGCTGCGACGCGGCGTCGGCGATCGAGGCGGGTAACGACATGCGCAGCGCCCTCGTCGCGTTCGGTCTCGACGCGTCGCACGGCTACGAACGCACGCACCTCGACGCGCTGACCAACATCGCCGAGCTGCTCGTGCTGTACATGCAGTCCGAGCCGACGTTCAAACGCGACCGCTCGGAGTTCGGCCCGCTCAAGGGCTTCCCGTCGCAGCCCACCGTCGAAGAGGTTCACCAGGAACAGAGCCGGTGGATCAAGGACGGGGACTGAGGCGCCGGCGTTCACTTCTTGAGGTGCTTGTCGAGAAAGTCCAGCGCGGCGGCGTCGGCGCGTTTGGCGTCGTCGCCCTTGAAGCCGTGGCCGGCGCCTTCGAGCGTGACCAGCTCGGCTTCGACGTCTGCGGCCCGGAGCTTGTCGCGCATCCACTCGGCCTGTTCGTAGTTGACGTAGGGGTCCTTCGTGCCGTGCAGCAGCAGGGTTGGCGCGGCCTCGGGCGTCACCCAGTACAGCGGGCTGGCGAGGATGTGGCGGTGGTGCTGCGTGGTGTCATCGCCGCCGAGCCACAGCGGCAGGACCTCCGCGGCGTCGACGCTCTTGCCGTAGGACTTGGTGAAGTCGCTGGGGCCGTAGTAGCTGACGACGCACGTGACGCGGCTGGACTGGTCGTTGTTGCCGAGGTCGCCCTCGAACTGCTTGACGTCGCCGGTCACGCCGAGGAAGTGCACGAGGTGCCCGCCGGCCGAGTCGCCCACGACGCCGATCTTGTCGGGGTCGATGTGATACCTGTCGGCGTTGGCGCGGAGCCAGCGGACCGCGGCCTTCACGTCGAACACCGCGGCGGGGAACTGGTACTTGGGCGCGAGGCGGTAGTCGACGGTGATCGCGACGTAGCCGAGCCCCGCGAGCTTCTTGCACAGCCCGTCCCACCGTCCGCGACTGCCGGCCCGAAACCCGCCGCCGTGGATGCACAGCACCGCGGGGACGCGCCCGTCGACCTCTTTGGGCCGCGCGAGATCCAACTGGAGGTGCTGATCGTCGGGGTTGGCGTATTCGACGCCGGGCTCGAAGATGATCTCGCCGGCCACCGCCGACGCGCCGAACGCGGCGAGCAGCGTGACGACCAGAACGGGCACGATACGGCGGGGGGATCGATTCATCGTGTTCTCGCGTGTGGGTGTTGCGGTGGTGCGTGGATCGACGGTGACTAATTGTATCCGCGCCGGCTGGCGGACTCGCGCGTCGCGGCAGACCGTAGAATGGTGATGGACCAGGATCATGACAACAAGGGAGGCGACGGATGAAGGCTGCTGTGCTGAACGAGGTCGGGAAGACGCTTGAGATCGAGGAGCGTGACGCGCCGAAACCTGGCGCGGGCGAGGTTGTCGTGGCGCTGAAGGCCGCGGCGTTGAACCGGCGGGACTTCTGGATCACGCAGGGGCTCTACCCGGGCGTGAAGTGCCCGGTGGTGCTCGGATCGGACGGCGCGGGCGTCGTCAGCGCGGTCGGCGAAGGGGTCGACGCGGCGATGGTGGGGCGTGAGGTGGTGATCGATCCCGGCTTGGACTGGGGCGACGACGAGCGCGCGCAGGCGGAGGCGTTCCATATTCTCGGCATGCCGCGCGACGGCACGTTCGCCGAGGCGGTGGTGGTCCCGGCGGGCAACGTGCACGACAAGCCGGGACGCCTGAGCTGGGCGGAGGCTGCGGCGCTGCCGCTGGGCGGGGTCACGGCGTTCCGCGCGGCGATCGTGCAGGGCGCGGCGGGGCACGGGCGACGCGTGCTGGTCACCGGCGTCGGCGGCGGCGTGGCGACGTTCGCCGTGCAGTTCGCCCACGCGGTCGGCTCGACGGTGTTCGTCACGTCGTCGTCGGAGGCGAAAATCGACGCGGCGATCCGGCTCGGCGCGACCGCCGGGTATGACTACACCGCCGACGGCTGGGCCAAGCGGCTGGTCGACGAGCACGGCCCGATGGACGTGATCATCGACAGCGCCGGCGGCGCGGGCTACAACCAACTGCTCGACGCGTGCGCGCCGGGCGGCGCGATCGTCAACTATGGCTCGACCGCCGGGCCGCCCGCCAAGCTCGACATGTTCAAGGTGTTCTGGAAGCAACTGCGGCTGCAGGGCACGACGATGGGCTCGCCGGCCGACTTCGCCGCGATGCTGCACGACGTCAACGCGCACGCCATCCGCCCGGTGATCGACCGCGTGATGCCGCTGGCGGAGGCCGACGCGGCGGTGGCGTTGATGAAGGGCTCGCCGCAGTTCGGCAAGATCGTGCTGGAGATCGCGGCGTAGGGTCCGCTATTGCGGATCGATCGAGCGAACGCCCGCGACGTGCCGGTCCGCAATAGCCGACCCTACTTGACGTTCTGCAGGTCGTACGCCTCGACGCGTTTGCGTGCCTTGTCGGCCAGCTCGTGCTTGGGGTACTTCTCGGCGAAGGCTTTGTACGCGGCCTTGGCTTCGGAGTCGCGCTTGAGCTGCTCGAGGCAGCGGGCGACGTTGAATCGCGACTCGACGGCGCGCTTGTCGTCGGGTTTGTCCTTCAGGGCCTGCGTATACGCGGCCAGGGCCTCGTCGTACTTGCTGACGTCGAACATCGACTTGCCCTTGGCGTAGGGGTCGACCTCGACCTTGACTTCCGGCGTGCCGAAATTCATGTAGGCCCAGTACGCGAGGGCCAACACGACAATCAGCATGACGATCTTATTCGCACTCATCGGTTCCCAATCGGTTCGGTGACGTTTCCCGGGTCGACGTCCGACGCGTTTGGCGTATTATATTGACACCGCGCGGGTTTTGGGGCGAAGTCGCGGAAAGTGTCGCTCGCGTATGCCGCTGGCGGCACGGGTCGGGTTCATGATAGTTTGGTGATGGCGTTTGGGTGGGGCGTCCAAGGTCGCCGTCGGGGACAAGGCGTTGCAGATCGAATGTCCATTTTGCAGTCACCGGCTGGCCGTGACCACGGCGACGCCGGGCGTGCGCAGCTTCGTCTGCAAGGGTTGCGGTCAGAAGGCGTACGTGCGTGTGCCGGACGATCCGTCGCAGCAATGGTCGACGGGCAAGTCGCGCGCCGAACTGCAGCAGGCCGTCGCGCCGCCGCCCCCGGCCGAAGAGGAAGACGACGGCACGATCCCGCTGGCGGCGCCGAGCGACGCGCCGACGTATGTCACCGGTGGCGATGGTGGTGGCGGAGGCGACGCCGCCGGCGAGGTGGACGGTGACATGCCGTGGTTCCTCGCGGCGGGCAAGCTTTCGAACAAGCCGCAGGTCTCGCAGCCGCCGTCGCAGCCCGTTAAGCCACAGGTTTCGGAGGCTCCGCCGCAGCCCGTCAAGCCGCAGGTCTCGCAGGCGCCGACCGCGCCGCCGCAGCCCGTCGCGCCGCCACCCGCGGCCGCGCCGAAGAAGCCCGCGTTCAATCCGCAGATGTCCCAAGCGCCGACCGGCGCGGGCATGGGCGCCGCCGGCCCGCCCAGCGCGGTCGCGCCGACGTTCCCGTCGGGCCAGGGCAGCGGGGCGCCGCTCGGCGACGAACCGGAACTCACCGGTTCGCTCAACGGCTACGAGATCATCAACCAGCTCGGCCGTGGCGGCATGGGCGCGGTCTATCTCGCCCGCCAGGTTTCGCTCGATCGGCCGGTCGCGATCAAGGTGCTGCGTCAGCGCTACGCGCAGGACCCGGTGTTCCTCGCCCGCTTCACACGCGAGGCGTACGCCGCGGCGCAGCTGACGCACCACAACATCGTGCAGATCTACGACATCGGCGAAGACAAGGGCGTGCAGTACTTCTCGATGGAGTACGTCAAGGGCAAGACCTTGCTGGACGTGCTGAAGGAGACCGGGCGGCTCGACGTCGAGCAGGCCGCGGGCTACATCCTCCAGGCCGCACGCGGGCTTCGCTTCGCGCACGACCACGGCATGATCCACCGCGACGTGAAGCCCGAGAACCTCATCCTCAACGACGAGGGCGTGCTGAAGGTCGCGGACCTGGGCCTGGTCAAGACGCTGCAGCCCGAGGGGCCGCCGATGCCGTCGGTGATCAGCGGCGTGACCCCGGCGGGGCCATCGAAGTTCAAGCCGGTCAACGTCGGTGGCGGGGGCACGAAGCTGTCGCAGGTCAGCAACGTGACGCACGCCGAGGCGACGATGGGCACGCCGGCGTATATGGCGCCGGAGCAGGCGATCGACGCCACACGCGTGGACGAGCGCGCCGACGTGTACTCGCTCGGCTGCGTGTTCTACGCGCTGACGACCGGCCGTCCCGTGTTCGAGGGCGCCACCGCGGCGGAGGTCATCACCAAGCACCGCTCGGAGATGATCGTCCCGCCCGAGGCCGTGGTCGACCGCGTGCCCAACTCCGTGTCGTCGGTGATCCAGAAGATGCTGGCCAAGAGCCCGGAGGACCGCTTCCGCAACATGCGCGAGGTGATCCGCTCGCTGGAGCACTTCCTGGGCATCGCGTCGGGGCCGTTCACGCCGAAGGACGAGCATCAGCAGCAACTGCAGGAGGCCGTGGCGAAGTTCAACACGGCGGCGATGGTCCGCGTCCGCAAGCTCGTGGCGTACGCGCTGCCGGCGCTGGTGCTGATCGTCGTCGCGGCGCTGTTCCACGAGTCGCCGCGCGGCGCGGCGGGCGTGGTGATGTTCGGCCTGGCGCTGGCGGCGATGCGGTTCATCGTCCGCGGCGTGTTCGACAAGACCTACCTGTTCTGCCGATGCCGGCAGTACGTCTTCGCGTTCGGATTCAACGAGTGGGTCGTCAGCGTGTTCTTCAGCCTGCTGATGGTGGCGCTGGTGTACGCGTGGGGCCTGCTCGGCGCGGGGATCGGCGCGACGATCGCCGCGGCGGTGGTGGCGCTGGGGCTCTACTTCGGCGTCGACCGCCTGGCCGCGAAGCAGCGCGCGCCGCACCTGCACGCGGTCTCCGAGATGCTCAAGGGGATGCGTCTTCAGGGCCTGGAGGAGGACGCGCTGCGCCGCTTCGTATGCAAGTACGCCGGGCGGTATTGGGAAGAGTTCTACGAGACGATGTTCGGCTACGAAGAGATGGTCGAGGCTCGTCGTCGCTGGGGCGAGGACGAGCAGGGCAAGCCGCGGCCGAAGTTCGGCGCGTCGCGTGACCGGCTCGTGGAGTGGATCGACCAGCGCGAGCGCGAGCGGCACGAGGAGAAGGAGTTCGAGCTGTTCGAGAAGCTCGAGGGCAACCGGCTGCGTGCGCAGGGCGTGGACGAGTCGGAGATCCGCGAGAAGGCCGAGAAGCTGGCGTCGAAGGCCGTCGGCGGCGCGGCGTTCATGCGCGACGAGATCATGAACACGCGTGCGGAGACCATCGTCGGTGACGCCGGCAAGGGCACGCACGTCAAGACGATCTACGGCGACGAGGACGAGGACGGCATCCGTCGGCCGAAGGTTGGCAAGCGCGACAAACGCGGCCCGCTGCAGCAGCTGCTGCTCGGCAGCGGCCTGCGGATGCTCGTCGGCCTGACGCTGCTGGGCTGCGCGGGCCTGTGGATGTTCCAGCGGACCATCGTGACGGAGGAACAGGCCCACGCCGCGATCGAACGGAACCTGCCGCCGGGCTATGTCGAGATCCCCATGGTCTCCGACACGGTGCTCAAGGCCGTCAGCAGCCACGGCGCGTATTTCGCCGGACTGTTGCTGGTGGTGTCTGCGTTCTTCCCCGGACGGTGGCTGACGCTGGAGATGCTCCCGGGCATCGCGCTGATGCTGCTGGCGTTCTGGGCGCCCTTGCCGGAGGTGCCTTACGTCTCGACCGAAGCCTTCGGGGCGATCGTCGGCGGCGTCGTTGCTTTCGGCATGTTCTGGTACGGCAAGTACCGCATCACGTGATCGATCGATCAGTCGGTCGCGCGTTCCATCAACATCAGGTAGATGTCGCCCGTGTCGTCGACGCGGTCGCCGGGCGCCTTGATGACGCTCAGCAGCTTATCCGCCGAGTCGTACACGTCGGGCTGCGCCGCGTCCTGCCAGATGCGCGACAGCACCTGGCCCGTGTCCGAGTCGTCGCCGAGCAGCGAGCGGCTCACCGCGGCCAGCAGCTGATCGGGCTCGAGCTGGGCGACGTGTACGACCGGCTCGGCCTCGACCTCCATGCCCAGCGGCGGCAGCTGATCCATCGGCAGCTGCACCGGCGGGTTCTTGCGGTCGATGATCCACGGCGGCGTGTGCCCGAAGTTCACGTGCTCGATCTGCCCCGACTGCGGGTCGATGATCATGCCGATCGCCGCGATGAACGCGCCGCTCGGCAGGTTCTGGCACATGAAGCGGTTGAGCCGACCCATGAACTCACGCAGGTCCACGTAGCCCTCGACCTGCGTGTTGACGTAGGTGTGGAGGCTGACGGTGAACAGCGCGGCCTCGAGTCCCTTGCCCGACGCCGCGGCGAGGAACACCAACGCCCGCCCGTCGGACAGCCGCGCCACGTCCATGTACCCGCCGCCGACCGACGGGTTCGCCTGGAAATCCACGACGACCTCGAGCCCGGGCATCACCACCTCGGACGGGACCTGCGCCAGCTGGATCTGCCGCGCACGCCGCAGCTCGTTCTCCGCCACGGCCTGCCGCTGCTCCTTGACGCGTAGCTCCCACACGGCCACGGCACGGCGGTACTGGTCGACCGCCAGGTGCGCCAGCGACAGCCAGTCCTCGCCGCCGAGCTCCGCGGGGAAGTTGACGTAGAGCACGGTCATGCCGGTTTCGTCGATGACGATCGGGCAGACGATCGCGGCCTGTTTGCGCTTCGGGTCGATGACGGTCATCTGCACGCCGCTGTCGCCGGACTGCGTGGCGTAGGCCGGCTGCCGGTGCGCCAGAACGTGATTGAGCAGTGTGCGGGAGATGTGTTCGGCGGAGGGCCCGGCGTCGCGCGACGCCTTGTGCAACACGGCCACGCTGTCGAGCCCCGCGTCGCTGACTTCGCACCGCAGCACCGCGGCGTACATGCCGCCGAGCGTGTCGCTGATCATCACGCGGCACAGGTGCGCCTGGCGTTCGGCGTCGTCGTGCTGATGGATGAAACGCTCGCCGAGGTCGATCAGCGCGTTGAGCTGCTCGCCGGTGATCCGCGGCAGCGCGACACGACCGAGCGGGCGGATGGCGTCCGACCGCGTCTCGTACATCGTCAGCGAGCGGGCGTCGTCGGCGGGGCGGATCCGCAGGATGAACCCCTCGATCTGGATCGGGTCGCCCTGGTCGATCACCATCTTGCCCTCGACGCGTTCGCCGTCGACGTACGTGCCGTTCTGGCTGCCGAGATCGATCACCCACCACCGACCGTCGTCGTCTCGCGCCACCTCGGTGTGATGCCGCGAGACCGAGCCGTCGGGGATCTGCACCTGGTTGGAGCTCGATCGGCCGATGGTGATGCGGTCGGTGTTGACGGTCGTGCTGCGGTAGAAGTCCTCGGGCCCGCGGAGCTCGACGAGGTAACGATCGGATTCGAAGGCGGTATCGGTCATGGCGGTTCTCGACGTGCGCCGTAGGGGGACTGGACGGTCCGTATTCCGTTACGGTAGCGGACGGCGGGCGAGGATCAAAGTCTGGTCGTCCTGCAGCTTGCGGCGGCCGAGCACCTGGCCGATCGCGCGGCGGAGCTCGGCGATGATCTTCGCGGAGGTGATGTCGTCGTAGTGCTGGACCATCGAGGCGGCGCGCTCGCAGAGCCGACCGATGCCCAGCGTGCCCTCGAGGCCCGGCGGGATCTTCGTCATGCCATCACTGTAGAGCAGCAGCGCCGCGCCGGGTGGCAGTTCGCCTTCGCCGCGCTCGATCACGCCGTGCCCGCGCCCCAGCGGCTCGCCGCCGGACTCGCAGATCGCGCGGCACTGGCCGTCGCGGTCGACACGCATCAGCGGCATGCCCCCGGCCAGCGCCCAGTCGAACCGGCCCGTCGTCACGTTGAACGACACACACGTCAGCCGCGCCTCGCACTTCGACCGCATCGTCTGTTTCACCTGCTGATCGACGTGCGTCAGCGTCGCGGCGAGATCGAGCCCGGCGTTGAGGAACGAGCGGATCATCGCGCTGGCGCAGCCGACGCGGTACGACGCGGGGATGCCCGTGCCGTTGACCTCGCCGACGACGATCACCACGTTGCCCTTCGCGTCGATCACGACGTCGGACAGGTCGCCGCCCACCCACGGGCAGACCTCCGCGAACACCGACACGTCGAGCCCCTCGATCTCCGACAGCTCCGGCGCGAACTCCCACCGCAGCTGCTGGGCCTGCTCGTACAGCTTGCGGACGACCGTCTCGGCGCGCTTCGCGTCCTCGACCTTACGCATCGCCTCGGCCTGCTGGAACTGCTGGCACAGCATCGACACGATGACCAGCCAGCTCGGGTCCCCGTAGGTGCGGGGGAACACCGCGTAGAGCAGATCGATCTCGTTGGCGCCCGCACGCAGCGGGCACGCCATCGCGACGATGCCCGACTGCTCGCTGCCCTCGACCATCGTCATCTGCACGGCCTGCGGGTCCGCCTTGCCCTGCTTGGCCATGAACGGCAGGCCGGTGCTCATGACGGTGTCGACGAGGCTGCGTGAGATGTACGGCACCTTGCCGCCGTGCTTGGCCAGCTGCGGCTCGCACAGCTGCTCGGGCGGACGCGTGCGCCCCTTGGCGTCGCGTTTGACACGCAGCACGACTGCGGCCGTGCCGTGGAATTCCTTGCGGACCACCACGCGGCAAAGCAGCCGCAGCCGCTCGCCGACGTCGCTGGTCTGGACCAGCCGCGTGCCGAACTCGCGCACGGCGGTCAGGTGCATCACGTCGATAGCCTTGCCGTCGCCGCCGAGGCCGCTGACACGCGTGTCCGACGCGTCGTCGGCCAGCGCCGCCGCGCCGTCGAGCGGCGGGTGAGCCGCCAGCGCGTCGACGCCCTCGCTCGACGTCATCGCCAGTTCGTAGGGTCCGATGCGGATGAGGTCTGCGCCGGTGATCATCGCCTCGCTCATCGGCACGTTGTTGACCTCCGTGCCGCCGGCGCTGTCCAGATCGCGGACCCACCACTGGCCGGTCGGATCGCGCACCAGTTCGGCGTGCACGCGCGAGACGTCCGCGGTCGGCAACTGAACGTCGTTCTTCGACGATCGGCCGATCGTGATGCGATCGCTCACCAGAGGGAATTCGGTAATCAGCCCGTCCGGCGTGCGAAGCTTCAGCACGGGTTCTTGGTTGCCACTCATGATGGGTCCGTCACCGCCAACAATATACCGTAGAAATGTAATTCGTGCCGCAACAAGATGTTTGCATCAGGTGTGCGGCGTGCCGACGGGACCGGGGTGGTAGGGGATCATCCGTAGGGGCGCGCGTTGAGTGGGCATTCTTCCTAGTCGGTCAACCACGTCGGTCCGATTTACTTTGCATCCATGCGCCGCAGACAATGAGGTTGACGGAGTACAGCCGTGAACGCCGCTGTGTAGCGCGGTGGGGGCGGCTGGAATCAACGGGGGGTGAACGGAGAAGAGATGTACTACAAACGAATCCATCATGAACAACTGCCGGCGATGAGCGTCCGCGACGCGTATTGCGACGCGCCCCGCGAGACGAACTGGAGTGACCTGCCGCTTTGCGATCTGATGGATCGCATCGTCGGCGTTCACCACGTCTACCTCAGCCACGCGATGCCGCACGTCCGCGGACTGCTGATCGAGGAGACGGTCCGCGACGGCCAGCGATACGCGCACCTGCACGACCTGCTCGAAACGTATGAGACGCTGCACGGCGCGATCGTGGCACACATCCGCCGCGCCGAGCACGTGCTGTTTCCGTTGCTGAGACAGACGTCGCGATCGTCGGCGGGGAGCGGGTTCTCCGCGGCCGAGCTCGAAGCCCGGCTCGACGAAGCCCGTCGGAGCCACGCACGGATCCTCGGCAACGTCGACGCGATCCAGACGATGACCTGCGGCTTCTCGCCGCCGTCCCGCTGCGGCGAGTCGTATCAGCAGAGCCTCGACGAACTGGCGCTGGTGTGTGCGACGGTCGAGGACATGATCCACGAGGAAGAGCTGATCCTGCGACGGGCCGAGGCGATCGAGCCGCACCGCGCGGCGGTTTAGACGGCACGACGTGGCGCGGCAAACTTCCCGCCACGCGGCGAATGACATCGGGCGAACAAATAAGTTCGCGTTCGGCAGTGTTGGGCGCGTGACGCGCCGGTTTGGGTGATACCATGTTAATGACCATGTCCAGCGACGCGACGAGGGTGATGCAGGTTGTGCTTGTCGAAGATGACGAGGCGCATTACATGCTCGTTCGCGGCATGCTCGAGCAGGCGTTGGACGGCCGCGTCGACCTGCGATGGGCGCGGACCTACGACGAGGGCCGCGAAGCGTTACGCCAGTCCGACTACGACGTGGGCCTGATCGACTATCGTCTCGGCGCTAAGAACGGCCTGGAACTGCTCAAGGAAACACGGCAGCGGCAGCTTACGACTCCGCTGATCCTGCTGACCGGTCAGGCCGACGCCGACCTCGCCACGCGGGCGCTGCGCAACGGCGCAACCGACTACCTGGACAAGAGCCTGCTCATCGAGCACGACATCGGTCCGGCCCTGCTGGAGCGTTCGATCAGCTTCGCGATCGAGCGGGCCGAGCGGCGGTTCCAGGACCTGTTCGAGGTCGGGCCCGATGCGATCGTTGTGCTGGGTGACGACGGCGTGGTCCGCATGGTCAACGCGCGGGCCGAGCGGCTGTTCGGTTGTCCGCGCTCGGACCTGATCGGCCAGGGCGTTGAACAGCTGGTCGCGCCGGAGCTGCGGCAGGACTTCCGCGAGCACTGCGTCACGCAGGTCCGCTCGGGCGAGGCGAAGACGATCGGCGTGTCGGAGGACGTGCAGATCGTCGCACGCGACGGCCGACGCATCCCCGTCGAGATCAACCTCAGCCCGTATCACCACGAGTCCGGCCAGCTGGTCGTCGCGACGCTGCGCGACACCACGCAGCGTCGCGCGCTGCAGCGTCAGCTCGCCGAGGCGGCCGACAACGAACGCCGACACATCGGCCAGGAGTTGCATGACGGCATCGGCCAGCAGCTCACCGGGCTGGCGTTCATGTGCCAGCGTCTGCAGCAGAAGTGCGCGGGCACCGACGAATCCGAATACGCCGGGAATCTTGCGGAGCTCGCGAAGACGACGCTGTCGCAGGTGCGTGAGCTGGCGCGCGGGATGTGCCCGGTGCAGGTGCTCGACGACAGCCTGATCGCGGCGTTGAACAACCTGGCGGACGAGACGCGCACGCGTTTCGGCATCCGCTGTGTGGTGCGCCACGATCCGGAGGTCGAGGTCAACGACACGAACCTGGCGACGAACCTGTTCCTGATCGCCCGCGAGGCGGTCAACAACGCGATCAAGCACAGCAAGGCGGATCGCATCACGATTACGCTCGATCGCCCGGACGGCCACGTGCGGATGCAGGTGCGCGACTCGGGCGTCGGCATGGCGAAATACCCGATTCACGCCGAGGGCATGGGCCTGCGCCTGATCCGACACCGCGCGAGCCTCATCGGCGCGAGTCTGAACTTTACATCAAAACCAGGCGCCGGCATGACGGTAACCTGTACAATGAACGAAGAGGGGGTTGGGAAATGAGTACCGCGATGGCATCAACCAAGACAAACACCAACGGCAAGGCGACGCAGCGCCGCATCCGGATCACGATCGCGGATGATCACGCGATCGTCCGGCAGGGGCTGCGCCACCTGATCGAAGACGAGGGCGATATCGAGATCTGCGCCGACGTCGAGTCGCCGGACGAGGCGCTCGACGCGATCAAGCAGTTCAACCCGGACGTGGCGGTGATGGACCTGACGTTCGAGGGCGTCAGCGGGTTCGGGGCGCTGCGCGACATCAAGACGCGCCACCCCAACGTGCACATCCTCGTGCTGTCGATGCACGACGAGGGGTACTACGCGGAGCGTTGCCTGCGCAACGGCGCCGCGGGGTACATCATGAAACAGGAGGCGCCGGACCAGATCATCAAGGCGATCCGCAAGGTCGCGCGCGGGCAGATCTATCTCAGCGAACGGATGGCGTCGCGTCTGCTCGACACGTTCCTCGGTCGTGACGCCGACTCGATGGGCTCGCCCGTCGAATCGCTGACCGATCGTGAGCTTCAGGTGTTCGAGCTGTTGGGGCAGGGCCTGGGCAGCCGGAAGGTCGCCGAGCGTCTGCACCTGAGCATCAAGACCATCGAGAGCCACCGTGCCAACATCATGGCGAAGCTGAAGATCGCGGACGCCAACGAGCTGATCAAGCACGCGGTGCGCTGGGTCGAGGACCAGAAGACCGCGTGACGCGCGCGTCGCGTCAGCCCGTGGCTAAGACGATTCCCCACGACCTTGCGGGCATCAACCCGGTGGATCGATGCGCAACGCGCGCCAAGAATGACGTAGTGATTTAGAAACGCAGCCGTGGCGTCGGTGGTGACACGAGGTACGACGCTCATGTCCAAACGGCTGAAGATGGGGCAGTGGAAGCAGCGACATGTTCTGTCTGGACGCATCCCCGCGCCAAACCCAACTCCGCTATCGGATCGCGCGCGTGCCTTACGCCTCGGTTATCCCCGCACGTTCGGGGCGGACCAATTCGCAGGTCAAGACGCGCCTGTTTCCGATTCAACGGCGTTGTGTCGGGTGGCACAATGAACGTGTACCGCAAGTCACCGACCGCGGGATGCCGGACGACAACCTGGGATTTGGGGAGAAAAGAGGTTGACGATGGTGCGACACATACAACACACCGGATCGAACCGCTTGCGTCCGCACGATCGCCCCGGTGATCCGCTGGTCAGCGGCGGGCTGTCGCAGTGGCTGTGGGTCACCGCGAAGCGTGGGGCGGCGACCGGCGAGCCGATCGCGGACGTGCCCACGGAGCTGCTCGAGCGCGCCCGGCGTGACCTGACGTCGGACGCCGTGGAGGCCGACGGCCTGCTGGACGACATCATCGACGACGTGATCGACGATCTGGTCGACGCGCTGCGGCAGGTGTCGCCGGACGACGGGATCTGAACAACACACGGAGGGAACGCTGATGAGCACGCTGAACCACCTCATGCACGACCGGATCGGGCAGCTGGACCTGCGCCCCTGCCCGACGGTTCACCCGCTGGCGACCGTCGACGAGGCGAACGCGGCGATGCGGCACAACCGCGTCGGCGCGGTGATCATCGTGGACCAGGCGGGCAAGCCGATCGGCATGTTCAACGAAAAGCTGCTGATCCGGCTGTTGGCCGAGCGGCCCGACGCGCTCGGTGAGCACGTCGTGCGTCACATGGCGCGGCACCTGCACACGCTTCCGCTCAGCGCGTCGATCGGCGATCTGCTGGACACGATGCGGATGCACAGCCTGCGCTGGGTGTGCGTGGTCGACATCACCGGCCGGCCGGTCGCGTTGACGGGCCTGCGCGGGCTGATCACGCACGTCGTGGAGAACTACCTGCCGGACGTCGTAAAAGTCCACCCGATCGAATCCCACCTCGCGATGGCGTTTCGCGAGGGCGCCTGATCACCACCCGCCGCGGAGGGCATGCGATGCTCAAGCCACGTCACCGTCACGAGCCGGACCCCACCTCGTTCGACGACCCGCTTCGCCGCTATGAAACCAACTACCGCAGCGACCTGGATCGGACGCTCCACGAAGACGCGATGGAATCGGTGGAGATGATGCCGTTCGCGTGCGTCGAGCCGAACACGTCCGTGGGGCGGGTTATCCAGCTGATGGCGGGGCTGGACATCGCGTGCGTCGTGGTCGTGCGGCGCGATCGGCCGGTGGGGATCCTGTCGGAGCGCGACGTGCTGGACCGCCTCTCGTGCGACTACGACCTGTGGGCGGGGCGGCCGGTGTCCGACGCCATGACGCCCGACCCCGTCGTCGTGCACGAAACCGACAGCCCCGCACACGTGTTGAACGTGATGGACGTGGGGATGTTCCGCCACGTGCCGATCGTCGACGCCGACGGGCGGCTCACCGGCGTGATCGGCGCGCGTCGCATCACCCGCTACCTTCAGCGGCATTTTGCCTCGGTCTGACCGCGTTCAAGCCTGTATAATGTGAAGCACGTTCCGGCATCAGGGCAGGGGAGCTAGCCCGGGTTCTGTCGTTGTTGATCGTTTCAAACGTTGGCTCCGCGCCCGACGCCGGTCTACAGGAGATCGTCGACCATGAGTTATCTCGTGCTGGCCACCTCGCTGTTCGATACGAGCGACTTTCCCGAACGCTGGCATTGCGGACACTGGACGGAGTTTCACGGCTGGACGCACATCATCTCAGATCTCGCGACGTTCGGGGCCTACACCGCGATCCCCTGCGTGCTGGCGTATTTCATCATCAAGCGGCGCGACATCCCCTTCCCGCGGATCTTCTGGCTGTTCTGCGCGTTCATCTTCGCCTGCGGCACGGTGCACCTGATCGAAGCGGTTATCTTCTGGTGGCCCGTTTACCGGCTGTCGGCACTGGTCAAGGCGATCACGGCGATCGTGTCCTGGGCGACGGTGCTGGCGATGATCCCGATCATCCCCACAGCGCTGTCGCTGCCCGGACTGGCTAAGATCAATGAACGCCTCGAAGACGAGATCGCCGAGCGAGCTCGCACCGAGGAGGCGCTTCAGCAGCGTGCCGACGCGCTGGAGAAGCTGACCAGCGAACTGGAGCGGTTCAGCCGCGTGGCCGTGGGCCGTGAACAGCGGATCGTCGACCTCAAACGCGAGGTGAACGCGATGGCCGCCGAGCTGGGACGCGCGGCGCCGTACACGATTTCCGAGGGATTCGAAGACGACCACCAGACCGACGACTCATGACCGACCCCGCACTCAGCACCGAACCGCTCTCACTCCGCGCGCGTGAAGCGATGACGCGCGGACACGCCATCCGTGCGGTCGTGACGCTCAGCCTGCTCGGCGCGCTCGCCATCGCCGAGTACATGATCTATCAGCATCAGACGGACGTGTTTCAGCGGGACGTGCTGCTCATCGAGTACAGCGAAAAGCAGCGGCACGCGTTCGACGACATCGGTCACCGCGTCCGCGAGATGTCGCTGGCCGACACCCCCGAGCGCCGTCGCGCGGCGCGGGAGCGGCTGGCCGAGTCCGTCGACGAGTTCGAGCGTGTGCACAACGCGCTGATGCACGGCGACCCGGGCGTTGGCGTGCCGCGGCCCGTTGACAGCGTCGAGCGCGTCTTCGAGGAAGACCCGTACCGCCTGTGCGCTCGGGCCAAGCCGTTTATCGCATCGGTGCACGCGGTGGCCGAGACGCCGCCCGAGGTGACAATCGATCTGCGTGTGGATCCGGCGCGGTCCGTTCTGGACGCGGTCGACGACAGCGACATCCTGCTGGGCATCGACGCCGTGACCGACGCGTACAAGGGCCACTTCAGGAACACGCTCGCCACGCTCGACCTGATCTGGCGCTCGGTGCTGGGGGCGACGCTCATGTCGCTGGTGGCGGCGTGGATCGTCGCGTTCCGACCGATGTTCCAGCGGTCACGCCGCGAAACGCTCCGGCTGTACAACGTCAACGCCGAGCTCAACCGCCGCGCCGTCGAGCTCGAGCAGACGCTCGCCGATCTGGAAGCCAGCCGCAGCGAACTGTCGGACCGCTCGCTGGCCATGCTCAGCATCCTCGAAGACCTCGAAGGCGAGCGCAAGAAGCTCGCGGCGGAGATCGTCGAGCGCCAGCGCGCCGAGCGCGAGCTGCGCGCCAGCGAGGAACGATTCCGTGACCTCGCGGAGACCGTTCGCCTGATCCCGTGGGAATGCAACGCCGACGACCTGCGGTTCAGCTACGTGGGCCCGCAGGCGGAGCACATCCTCGGGTATCCCGTCGACGACTGGCTCGAGCCCGGCTTCTGGGCCGATCACATCCACGCCGACGCGCGGGCGTACGACCTGGCCCGGCTCGGCGAGATGATCCGCAAGCACGATCACTTCGAGATCGAGATGCGGATGATCGCCGCGGACGGTCGCGTCGTGTGGCTTTACAACGTGGTTCGCGTGGTGCGCGACGGGGAGACGACGACGCTCCGGGGCGTGATGGTCGACATCACCGCGCGGCGTGAGGCCGAGCGGCAGGTCTACCACGAACGCGAACGCCTCGACCGCATGGTCGACACCGCAGACGTCGCGATCGCGTTCCGGGATTCGGCCGGCCGCATCCTGCGTGTCAACGACGCGTTCGTCGCGCTGACCGGCTACAGCCGCGAGGAGCTCTGCTCCGGAAGGATCAGCTGGAAGGATCTAACGGCGCCGGAGTATCGCGAGCGCTACGAGGAGGCGATGGAACGCCTCGGCCGCACGGGCCGCTTCGAGGCGTACGAGAAGGAGTACATCCGCAAGGACGGCGTGCGGGTGCCGATCCTGATCAGCGCCGCGAAGCTGCTCGACGAAGAGGACGAGCACGTAGCGTTCATCGTTGATCTCACCGAGCGCAAGCTCGCCGAGCAGCGCCTGATCGCCAGCGAGGAGCGCACGCGTCTGATCGTCGACACGGCGCTCGACGCGGTGGTGACGATGGACTCCGACGGCCGCGTGACCGGGTGGAACCCGCAGGCCGAGCAGGTGTTCGGCTGGACGCGTGAGGAAGCGGTGGGCGAGCGGCTCGCGTCGCTGATCATCCCGGACCAGTACCACGACGCGCACCAGCGGGGCCTCAAGCGGTTCCTCCAGGATGGGCGCGGCAACGTGCTGAACCGCCGCATCGAGCTGTCCGCTTTGCGCCGCGACGGCAAGCGGTTCCCAGTCGAGTTGGCCATCGTGCCGATCCATCTCCGCGACACGTGGGAGTTCTGCGGATTCCTGCGCGACATCTCCGAGCGGATCGAGTTCGAGCAGTCGCTCAAAGCCGCCAACGCCGAGCTCGAGCAGACCAACCAGGAGATGGAGCAGTTCGTCTACACCGCGTCGCACGACCTCAAGTCGCCGATCGTCACGATGCTCGGATTCCTCGGCCTGATGCGGCAGGACATCGGCGCCAATCGGCACGACCGCATGCGCGAGTTCATCGAGCAGATCGAACGGGCGGGCAACAAGATGCGCCGCTGCATCGATGAGTTGTTGGAGCTGAGCCGCATCGGTCGCGTGCCGAACAACCCCGAGAGCGTCGCGCTGTCCGAGCTTGTCGCACACGTCGTGTCCGGCCATCAGAGCGCGATCGGCCAGCGCGGCGTCGAAGTCGACGTCGCGCCGGACATGCCGATGATCCGCGCCGACCGCAACCGACTCACGCACCTGTTCGAAAACCTGATCGTCAACGCTTTGAAGTACGGCTGCGACGCTGACACGCCGCGGATCTCGATCGGCTGCGAGCACGTGGATAACGAGGTCCGTATCTTCGTGCGGGACAACGGGAAAGGCATCCGGGCGGAGTACCACGACCGGGTGTTCGAGATGTTCCAACGTCTGGATAACTCGATCGACGGCACAGGGATGGGACTAGCCATTGTTCGGCGAATCACCGAGATGCACGGGGGCCGCACGTGGGTAGAATCTGTCGAGCGTGGCGGCGCGACCTTCTGGGTCGGGCTGCCCGACTCCCTGGTGGTAGGCGAAACGACAGCAGATCGCTAAGCCACGTGTGTTGGTCTATCATAGTGTTCGCATTGCGTGTGGTTTTCGCGGTGTTTGGGGTGGTGAGCAGTTCCCGATGAGTGAAACGCCAGAACGCGTATTACGCTTGCTCCTCGTTGAGGACGACGATGCCCATGCGCAGATCGTGCGTCTGGCGCTCGAGGGCGCCGAGACGCCGAGTGACGTGATGCGTGTGGCTGACGGCGAGGAGGCGATCCGGTTCCTGCGCGGCGAAGAGCCGTTCACCGACCGTCGCCGACCGGACCTCGTGTTGCTTGACCTCCGCCTGCCGAAGATCGATGGCCACGAGGTGCTGCGCACGATCAAGAACGACGACGGCCTCCGCTCGATCCCCGTCGTCGTGTTGTCGACCTCCGACGCCGACACGGACCTGAGCCGCGCCTACGGCAACCACGTCAACAGCTACATGGTCAAGCCTGCGGATTTTATTGAGTTTCGTGAGATGATCCGTGACCTGATCGCGTACTGGGGGCGGTGGAATCTCGCCCCGGCCCGCAACGGCGGATCCTGACCCATTCAACGGCGTGTCGTGACGCGTCCGGTCGCCTATCATGGCGGGTTCGGCGGCGTTGAGGTACCGTAACCACACCCGCCCTTTGTACAAGCTTTCGAGTAGACCACCGAGCTTCATTCTCCCGAATCGAATTTGAAGGATCTCGTTATGCGCAACGTTCTTTGTCGTGCGGTTCTGGCCTGCCTGATCGGCGCTTGCCTGCTTTCGCCCGCGGTCGGTTTCGCCGAGAGCAAACCGATCCGCGCCCTGATGATCACCGGCGGCTGTTGCCACGATTATCAGCGCCAGCAGCACACCATCACCCAGGGCATCTCCGCACGCTGCAAGACGCCGATCGAGTGGACCATCGTGCTGCACTCCGGCTCGGACCGCGTGCCGGTCTACGAGGAGGACCTGGCCAAGAAGTACGACATCATCTTCCACAACGAGTGCTTCGCGAACGAGACCGACCCGAAGTGGATCGACAAGATCCTCGCCCCGCACCGCGCGGGTATGCCCGGCGTCGTGATGCACTGCGCGATGCACAGCTACGGGTTCGGCAAGGTCGAGCCGTGGGTGCAGTTCCTGGGCGTGCGCTCGCACAACCACGGGGCGCACTACGCGTACAAGGTCGAGACGGTCGCGCCGGACAACCCGATCGTCGCCGATCTCGGCAAGTCGTGGGACACGCCGAAGGGCGAGCTGTACCGCATCTCCGAGGTGCTCAAGACCGCCACGCCGCTCGCGCAGGCCCGTCGGCTGGAGAACGGCAAGCCCACCGACATCTACGACACCTGCTTCTGGACGAACATCTTCGAGAACAAGACACGTGTCTTCGGCACGACGGTCGGTCACCACAACGAGACCGTCGAGACGCAGCAGTGGATGAACACCGTGGCGCGCGGTTTCCTCTGGGCGTTGGACCGCCTCGACGCCTACCAGCCGGTCTCCGACCACGGCCACGAGGCGGCGATCGCCAAGGCCGTCGAGCTGGCCGGGCAGACAGCGATCGCATCGAAGCCCGCCGCGGACGGCGACAAGACCGGTGTACCGGCCAACCTCGCCTCGGGGATGACCGTCAAGGCGTCCAGTGAGGAGACGAACAAGAACAACCTGGTCAAGAACGCGGTGGACGGCGACCTGGACACGCGTTGGTGCGCGTCCAGCGGCAGCGCGCCGCAATGGTTGCAGATCGATCTCGGCGAGCCGCAGCACGTGCGCGGCGTCCGCATCCACTGGGAGGCGATGACCGGGTGCGCGTACCAATACACGCTTGAAGGCTCGGCCGACGGAAACAAGTGGAATGCGCTGCAGGATGAGTCGAAGAACGGCAAGCCGAACGGCGTGGATGAGCTCAAGGTCGACGCCCCCAACACGCGTTACCTCCGTGTGAACTACCTCGGCTCGTCGACCGGGGCGTGGGGCAGCATCCGTGAGATCGAGGCGTACGAAGACCCGAAGTTCCCCGAGCTCGTCGCGATGAAGGGCAAGAAGAAGGGCGACACGGACGCCGGGGGCTCGGCGGGGACGAACGCGTCGATCAACGACGTGCACGCGCCTGACGATTTCGACGTGACGATGTTCGCCGTGCCGCCCAAGATCAATTACCCGGTGTGCCTCGTGACCGATGTGAGCGGCGCGGTGTACATCGGCGTCGACCCCAACGGTTCGCTGGGCAAGATCCCCGGCAAGGGGCACGTGATGCGCTGCGTCGACACCGACGGTGACGGCGTGGCGGACCAGTTCACGAAGGTCACCGATGTACGCTTCCCGCGCGGCCTGTTCTACGATCACGGGCAGCTGTGGGTCCAGCACCCGCCGACCGTCACGCTGTACACCGACAAGGACGGCGACGGCGTGGCGGACGAGTCGAAGGACATCGTCACCGGTATCAGCACCGACATGAACGAGAAGCGCGGCGCCGACCACACGACCAACGGCATGCGGATGGGCATCGACGGCTGGCTCTACATCGCCACCGGCGACTTCGGCTACGTCAAGGCCACAGGGTCTGACGGCAAGTCGCTCCAGCTGCACGGCGGCGCGGTCACGCGTATCCGTCCCGACGGCAGCGAGGTCGAGATCTACGACCGCGGCACCCGCAACATCTGCGACGTCGCCGTCGATCCCTACATGAACATCTTCGCCCGCGACAACACCAACGACGGCGGCGGCTGGGACGTGCGCCTGCACCACGTTTTCGGCGGCCACGCCCACCACGGCTATCCGATCCTCTTCAAGAACTTCCAGGACGAGATGATCGAGCCGCTGGCGGATTACGGCGGCGGCTCGGGCACCGGCGCGCTGTACGTCCAGGAGCCGGGCTTCGGCAAGTACTCCGACGCGCTGCTGACCGCCGACTGGGGCCGCAGCGTCGTGTACTACCATCCGCTGACACCCAACGGCGCCGATTTCAAGGCCGGGTCAGAGGAGTTCGTCAAGATCCCGCGTCCGACCGATCTCGACGTCGATCCGCAGGGCGACCTGTACATCGCGTCGTGGAAGAACGGCGGGTTCAGCTACAAGAACGAGGATGTGGGTTTCGTGGCGCGGCTCACGCCGAAGGACCATAGGCCAACCACGCCGCCCGATCTCGGCAAGGCCAGCGACGATCAACTGCTCGGGTACCTGACGTCGCCGAGCCACTCGCTGCACATCTTCACGCAGCGGGAGATCCTGCGTCGGGGCGACAAGCCGGTGTTCCGCACGGGCCTCGAGAAGCTCGGGTCGGACGGCGGTGCGACCCTGGCTTCGCGCGTCGCGGCGATCTACACGCTCAAGCAACTGCTCGGCGCGGCATCGACCGACGCGCTGCTCCGCGTCAGCAGGGACCCGGTGGTGCGGTCGCACGCGCTGCGGGCGATCGCGGACCGCTTGACGCAGGTGGCCGACGTGCCGGTCGAGCCTTTCGTCGCGGCGTTGAAGGACGCCGATCCACGTGTGCGCCTTCAGGCGGTGATCGGCCTGGGTCGGCTCGGCAAGCCCGCGGGCGCGGCGCCGCTGGTGGCGATGGTCGCCGACCCCGATCCGCTGGTGGCGCACGACGCGATCAAGGCGATGGTGCTGCTCGACGCCGGTGATGTGGCGCTCAAGGCGTTGGACACCGCCGACGCGCGTCACGCCGCGGGCCTGTGCCAGGTGCTCCAGGCGCTGCACGAGCCGGCGGTCGTCAACGGACTGATACAGCGGCTCAACAGCACGCAGGACCGCGATCACACGGCGCCGATCTTCCGCGCGTTGTGTCGTCTGTACAACGTCGAGGCGGAGTGGCAGGGCGAGTGGTGGGGCACGCGTCCCGACACACGCGGGCCTTACTACAACCCCACCAAGTGGGAGCAGACGGACAAGATCGACAAGGCG
This sequence comes from Phycisphaera sp., assembly GCA_016125285.1. Taxonomy (GTDB): domain Bacteria; phylum Planctomycetota; class Phycisphaerae; order Phycisphaerales; family Zrk34; genus RI-212. The sequence continues at coordinate 88,587 of WGMA01000024.1, read as the reverse complement.
CTGACCGCGGCGTTGAAGGCGGCTCCGGCGGACGTTGCGACGAAGATGATCGTCGAGCTGACCCGCCAGCGTGTGAGCCTGGCGGGGATGAGCGACGTGCTGGTCGCGATGGCCGAGGCCGGTCCGGCGCAGCGGTCCGCGGCGGTGAGCGTGCTGGCGACGCTGGCCGACGTGCCCCCGGCGGCGTTGCCGCTGCTGAAGCGCGTCGCGCTGGACGACAAGGCGAGCGCGGCCGACCGCGCCACGGCGGCGAAGGCCCTGTCGAACGTCAACGGCAACGACGCGCGAGACGTGCTCGTCGCGACGCTCGGCCAGCTCATGTCGCAGGACCCGCCCGCGGGTGAGGCGATCACGGCGTTCGAGGCGTACATCTCGGACAAGGATCGCGCCAAGGACGCGGGCTACTTCGCGAAGGTCGCCCAGTCGGGGGATGCGGCCTCACGCGAGGTGGCGTACGCGGTGCTGCTCGGCGTGGTGGGCGACAAGCGCGTCAAGGGCAAGGACAAGAAGGCCGCGGAAGACGCGATGAACGACGCGTGGAAGGCGGACGCGTCGACGGCGGCGGCGCTCCGCGCGATCGGTCGCACGCGTGACAAGGATTACGAGAAGCAGGTGCGTGCGTCGGTGGCGAGCAGCAACCCGGCGGTGCACGACGCGGCGATCTTCGCGGCGCAGGCGCTGCGGCTGACGAACGTGCCGGGCATGGCCAGCGGCGACGTGATCGCCAAGCTCAAGTTTGAAAAGGTGCTCGCCGCGGCGCAGAAGCTGAAGGGCGACGTGGCCGAGGGCGCCAAGCTCTTCACGCAGCAGGGCTGCATTGCGTGCCACACCGTCTCGAAGGACCAGCCGCCGAAGGGGCCGATGCTCGCCGACATAGGCAAGCGTTACAGCCGCGCCGAACTGATCGAGTCGATCCTCAAGCCCAGCGCCAAGATCGCCCAGGGCTTCGACACGCAGATCTTCGTGCTCAAGGATGGCACGACGCAGGTCGGCTTCGTGACCAGCGAGTCCGGTGACTCGATCGAGCTGCGGAACATCGCGGGGCTGCCGACGAAGATCAAGCCCGGCGACGTCAAGCAGCGCACGAAGCAGGAGAACTCGATCATGCCCGAGGGCCTCGTCGCGAACCTCACGACGCAGCAGCTCGCTTCGATCCTGGATTACCTGCAGTCGCTGAAGTCGGAGTAAGATCACGGGCCGTGACATCATCCGACCTCACAACACGACGCGCGGCGCCGCCGTGGCTGATCGCGGTGGCGATGCTCGGCGTGATCGTGCTGGCGATGGCGTTCCGCCTGCCGCACCTCAACGATCGCGTGCTGCACGGCGACGAGGGCAACAACACGTTCAAGTTCCGCGCGCTGTGGTACGACAACGCGTACAAGTACGACCCGCACGAGTATCACGGGCCGTCGCTGCCGTACCTGACGCTGCCGATGGTCTGGCTGAGCGGGGCTGACACGTTCGAGCAAACGACCGAGTCGACGTACCGCATGCTCACCGCGCTGATGGGCGTGCTGCTCGTGTGGATGACGTTCGCGTCGCGCCGGTGGATCGGCACGCCGGCCGCGTTCGGCGCCGCGGTGCTCTGCGCCGTGTCCCCGGCGATGACGTACTACAACCGTTACTACATCCACGAGACGCCGCTGGTGCTGTTCACGTTCGGCGCGATCCTCGCGGGCCTTCAGTACGTGCGCACACGCCGGGTCGGCTGGGCGCTGATCTGCGGGTTGTGCATCGGCCTGATGCACGCGACGAAGGAGACGTGCCTGCTGGCCTGGTTCGCGATGGGCGTGGCGCTGGTGGTGGTGCTCGCGACGCGCCGCGGCGGTGACGCGTCGCCGGCGGCGCAGTCAGACGGGCAAGCCGCCGACGACGAGCCGGCGACGCTGACGCGGCGCGTGCTGTGTCCGCTGCTGGCGGTGACACGCTGGCATGTGCTCGCGGCGGCCATGGTGGCGGTGGTGGTGTCGGTGCTGCTGTTCAGCAGCTTCTTTACGAATCCGCAGGGGCCGGTCGACTCGGTGATGACCTATGCGACCTACCTGCACCGCGGCGCGTCGGGCGAGGGCGCCGCGGCGTCGCACACCGCGCCGTGGTACTACTACCTGGTGCTGCTGGCGTATCAGAAGCCGGCCACCGGCGGCGGCGTGTGGTGGTCCGAGGGGCTGGTGCTGGCGATGGCCGTGTTCGGCCTGCTCGCCGCGGCGACGGGTGTCGGGGTGCGTCGCGATCACCTGCCTTACGTGCGGTTCTTCGCGGTGTACACGGTGGTGCTGGTCGTCCTCTATTCGGGCATCGCGTACAAGACGCCGTGGTCGATGCTGGGGTTCTACCACGGCCTGATCATCATGGCGGGCGTCGGCGTCGGTATGTTCATGCGCATCACGCCGACGTGGGTCGGCAAGGGGCTGGTGATCCTCGCGCTGTGCGCCGGCACGTATCACCTTGGCTGGCAGGCGTACCGCGTCAACTTCCTCTGGCACACCAACACGCGGAATCCTTACTTCTATGCGCACGCCGTCAGCGACGTCCGCCGAATCGCCGAGCGCGCCGAGCAGATCGCCGCGGTGAGCCCGGCCGGGCACGAGATGCTCATCTACGTGATCAGCGACGACTACTGGCCACTGCCGTTCTACCTGCGTCGATTCGACCACGTCGGTTACTTCCACACGATGCCCAAACGCATCGACGCGCCGTTTATTGTCGCCGGCGCGGGGGCGACCGAATTGCTCGATGCGCAGTTGGATGACCGTTACGTCAGTGAGTCGCGCGGGCTGCGGCCCTCGGTGTTCCTGACCGTTTACATCCGAAAGGACCTGTGGAACGCGATGCTCAAGGCGCCGCGTTAGGCGGCTCGCCGTTCGTCACAGGCGCGGGGGGCGGTGTCACGGGCGTGGCTTCGGGCGGTTTCGGTTTCGCCTGTGCCACGGGTTCGATCTTCACGCGGATGTCGCGCGGGATGATGTTCACGAACGTCACGTCGTCCGGGAGAAACGCGTCAGACGCGGTCAGCGTGATGACACGCTCGCCGGCGCGTGCGTCAAACAGGCGCAGGCCGATCTGGAAGTCGGCCGTGGTGACGAAGTAGAACTTGCGCCGCGGGGCCGTGACGACGACACGCACGCTCTGCGGCTCGACCGACGCGACGCGCAGGTGAGGCGGCAGGCCGGTCGGCTGCAGCGGCACGTCGAATGTGCGATAGGCGATCTCCGATTCGTGCACGAACAGGAACCACAGCGGCAGCGCCAACGCCACGGCGCCCAGCTTGAGCGACCAGTCGCGCACGAGCACGTCACGTGCGATTCGGGCGGCGCGCTTGGGCTCGGCCGCGCGGCTTAGCGCGTCGAGTCGCTCCCGCAGCGCGTCCCTCGACTCCATCACCGTCAGCACGCCCTGGTGCGCCACGCTCACCACGCCGCGCTCCTCCGATACGACGATGCACAACGCGTCGCACCGTTCGCTGAGGCCCAGCGCCGCGGCGTGCCGCGTGCCCCGATCGCCGAGCTGCGCGGCGTTGGTCGCCAGCGGCAGGTGGCACGCGAACTTCTCAACCGTCGCGCCGCGGAGGATGACCGCGCCGTCGTGTCCCACCGAGTGCGGGTCGAAGATGCTCCGCAGCAGCGCGTCGCTGAGGCGGCCGTCGAGGCGCGTGCCGCGCTGGAGGTGTCGATCGATGTCGTCGTCGCCGGGGATGACGACGATCGCGCCGATGTGCTTCGCCGCCATGTCGAACAGCGTGTCGGCGAGGCGGTCGATCTCGGAGCTGAACGCGAGTCGCTGCTCGCGTCGCCGACGCCGGAGGACGGTCGATGCGAGTCGCGAGAAGAAGCTGCGCAGCTCGTCCTGAAAGATGATGAGCAGCGCGACGAAGATGACGGTGAAGAACGTGTTGAGCAGGTACGACGTGAGGCGGAGGCCCAGCGTCAGCGCGACCACGTACAACGCTCCGACGAATAGGATGCCCAGGGCGACGAACGACGTGTTCGTGCGGCGCAGCACCGCCATCATCGCGTACAGGAGGATCGCGACGATGCCGATGTCGACGACGTCGGTCGCGGTTGTGTCTGAGATGAAGTCGATCGGGTTCATAGTCAGTCCGCAATCATCATAGCGACCGGCGTCAAGGTCGCGCGGATCAGGTCGTACGCGTGTCTCGATTACCGCTCGGCGAGCCGGTACGATGAGCGGGCCCTGGTCTAACGAACGGTCCGCCAGCTTATGAGCAAGACGCGCTATTGCCTGTTTATTGTGGCCGTGACGCTGGCTGCTGCGGCGGTCTGCGTGTTTGCCGCGTCGCCGCGGTTCTACCTGTGGCAGGGACTGAATGTCACCGAGATGGTCGGCCTGCCGGAAATCAACCGCGCGGTGTCGACGCAGCATCAGATCGACGAGCCGTTCGCTCCGGTCGTGAATCCCAGCAACGCGATCATCCGCTGGCGGCTGTTGTTCCCGCTGCTCGCGAACGCCGCGTCGATGCCGTTCAGTGTCTACCTCGCGCTGCCGTTCGTCGGCGTGCTGCTGCTGCTGGGCACGGTCACCCACGTGGTGCACCGCGACACCGGCGACGCGTGGCTGGCGGCGCTGTCTGCCGGGCTGGCGGGGACGATGTCGTGGTTCTTCGTCTCGACGGGCTGGCTGACGTATTTCGATTCGTGGTACCTGCTGGGGGCGCTGGTGGTGGCGACGGCGCGGCCGATGTGGGCGGTGGCCGCGGCGGTGCTGTTGTGTCCTTGGATCGACGAGCGGTTTGTGCTGATGCTGCCGCTGTGCTGGGTGGCGCGTGCGTCGACGTCGGGCTGGGTGCGTGGACGGATGAACGGTCAGGCGATCCGGCAGTCGGCGTGGGTGGTGGGGCTGCTTACGCCGTATCTGCTGTTCCGCGTGGCGATGATGCTGGTCGGCGGGGGCGCGTCGACGTCGGGTGACTATCTCACGCGTGTGCTGTTCGGCGAGTGGAGCGCCGCGGCGAACCTGCCGTACGTCGCAGCCGGGGCGTGGTACGGTCTTCGGCTGGCGTGGGTCGTCGCGATGGTGTTTCTGCTGTTGTCGAAGCGGCTGTCAAAGGGTTCGGGCTGGGTGGTGTTCGTCTGGGGCGGCGTGGCGCTTGGTCTGGTGGGCAACCTGATCCTTACCGGCGACTACAGCCGCTCGACGTCGGTGATGCTGCCGGTCGTCATCGCGGGGATTGTGCTCGCCGGTCGGCTGAAGCTGCCGCGACGCCGAAGCGTGCTTGCGGCGTTGCTGCTGTTGAACCTCCTGCTGCCCGTGGCGCACGTGTTTGGGCCACGCGTCGCCGCGATTGAGTGGTTCCCCAGCGCCTGGCACACGTACCGAAACCCCGAAGGCACGCTGGTCGATCCGGCGTATCACATCCGGGGCGGCAACCTGGCGATGCAGGTCGGCAAGCCCGACGCCGCGATCACCGAGTTCACGTGGGCGATCGAACTCGACCCCCACAACTATTCGGCGCTTCTCGGTCGTGCCGTTGCGTATGCGACGGTGGGGGACTGGCGGTCGGCGCTCCCGGACATCGACGCCGCGATCGAGCGTGCGCCAAAGGACTGGCCCGAAGCCGAACCGGCACGCCTGCTGCGACAGCGAGCGATCGGCGAACTCGAACACCGCCAACCGACGAACGAAGCAACGCCGTCGACTCCCCGCTAGATGTGCGGCGAGCCGGTACGATGAGTCGATCGAACGCCAATCGACGGACCGCTCCCATGAGCAAGACACGCTATTGCCTGTTCATTGTGGCCGTGACGCTGGTTGCTGCGGCGGTCTGCGTGTTTGCCGCGTCGCCGCGGTTCTACCTGTGGCGTGGCCTGGATCTGTGGGAGATGGGCAATCTGCCGGAAGTGAATCGCGCGGTGTCGACGCAGCATCAGATCGACAGACCGTTCGCGCCCGTCGAGCACCCCAGCAACGCGATCATCCGCTGGCGGCTGTTGTTCCCGCTGCTCGCGAACGCCACGTCGATGCCGTTCAGTGTCTACCTCGCGCTGCCGTTCGTCGGCGTGCTGCTGCTGCTGGGCACGGTCACCCACGTGGTGCACCGCGACACCGGCGACGCATGGCTGGCGGCGCTGTCTGCCGGGCTGGCGGGGACGATGTCGTGGTTCTTCGTCTCGACGGGCTGGCTGACATATTTCGATTCGTGGTACCTGCTGGGGGCGCTGGTGGTGGCGACGGCGCGGCCGATGTGGGCGGTGGCCGCGGCGGTGCTGTTGTGTCCTTGGATCGACGAGCGGTTTGTGCTGATGCTGCCGCTCTGTCTGGCTGTCCGTGCGGTGCAGATGGGATGGGTGCGCAGCGGCTTCGGTCGGCGGGCGCGCGTCGAGACCGCATGGGTCGTCGCGGCCGCCGCGCCCTACCTGCTATTCCGCGCGATCGCTATGTTTGCCGCACAGGAATCGACCTCGCACGCGTACCTGTACGAGGCGATCTTCGGCAACGACAGCGTGCTGAACTACCTCGATTCGGCGGCGTTGGGCGTGTGGCAGGGGCTGCGTCTGGCGTGGGGGCCGGCGATCTTCCTGATCGCGGTCGCGGTGCGCAGTTCCGGTGCGTGGTGGTGGAAGCCCGCGATCGGCATCGGTATCACGGCGCCGCTGCTGGTGATGATCGTGCTTGCTGGCGACTACAGCCGCTCGACGTCGGTGATGCTGCCGGTCGTCATCGCGGGGATTGTGCTCGCCGGTCGGCTGAAGCTGCCGCGCCGCCGAAGCGTGCTTGCGGCGTTGCTGCTGCTGAACCTCCTGCTGCCCGTGGCGCACGTCGTTGGTCCGCGCATATCGCGGATCAAGTGGCTTCCCGCGGCCTGGCACACGTACCGAAATCCCGAGGGCACGCTTCTTGATCCGGCTCTGCACCTCCGTCTCGGTAATGAGGCGATGCAGGCGGGGCGAAGCGACGTCGCGCTCTTTGAATACAGCTTCGCCATCGATCTCCACCCCGAAGACCCCTCCGCGTTCCTCAACCGCGCCACGGCGCAGGCCTCGGTGTCGAACTGGCAAGAGGTCGTCAACGACACCTCCGCGGCTCTGACACATGCTCCCATCGACTGGCCCCTTGCGGAACCCGCGCGCCTGCTTCAGCAGCGTGCTATCGCCGAAATCGAAAAGCAGAAGTCTGCCGCGAGCGCCGCGCCGAAGACCTCCGAAAGGCCTTCGGCTACGAGGCCGCCACGCTAGGTCACGCGACGTTCATTGCCCCGTAGTCTTGCCCGGCGTCGTGTCGCCGTTGCGAAAGCTGCACAATGCCCCGAGGCCGAGCAGCACGAACGACAGCGACATCGTGACGACGCCCCAGCCCAGTTGCGTGCGTGGGACGAGCCGCTTGATCGTCGCCAGCATCGTGTCGAGCGAGTGGCCCGTGAGCACCATTGCCAGGCACGTCGCGGCGCACACCGCGTAGGTCATGATCCGCCGCCGCAGCGTCAACAGCACCAGCACGACCACCGCGCCCAGCAGCACCAGACGCAACGGCGACACCGTCAGCCAATCGACCCACACCGTCTCCGTCAGCACACGCGGGCCCTTCAGCGACATCAGCACGCCGGCGCCGATCAACGCGATCTCCGCCGTGATCACCGACTTCTCGGTCCACCAGCCATCCAGGACCGGCCCGACGCACAACGCCAGCGCCACACACGCCGGGCCGACGTACGCCGCCTGAGTCTCGATGTGATACACCCATCCCGACCCGTGGGCGTGCACGGCCAGCGACGTGTACACGCCCGCGATCAGCCATCCGCCGACCGTCGCGCCGAGCCCGCCCCAGCGCCGCCACTTCCACGCCCGGTGACGCATCGCCCCGTGCGCCGCCAGCAGCGCCGCGATCATCCACCACCACCCGTACATCGTCCACGGCGTCACGGCGCCTCCGAGGTCGCTCCACCGCGCCAGCGCCGCCGGCCAGCCCAGCACCATCGCCATGCCCGTCACGACGCAAGCCACGTGCGTCACGGGTACGTCGATCTTCAACACCTTCACCACCGCCCACACCTTCGCGCCCGCCAGCGTCATGACGATCACGCTGACGATCGAGCCGATCGCGGGATTCATCGTCGCGATTACCGCGTTCAGCTGCGCCAGGTCGACCACGAAGATCGCCTCGGCGATCAGCAGCAGGCGACCGTCCCGCCACAGCCGCTTCGCCCGCAGCAGGTAGATCGCCAGCCCGACCAGCAGCAGTTCGTACACCTGCATCACGCCGAGCATCGCCAGCACCGTCCACAGCGACACCGGCTCCATCTTCATGCCCATCGCGCTGCTCAGCAGGAAGCACCCGGCCATCATGCTCACCGCGCTGGCCGGGTAGAACACGTTGTGATCCCGCACCGTGTACCAGTGCAGCTTTCGCCAGAACCCACCGCCCGTTGGTTTCACGTCGTTCATGATTCACCGCCGTTGTTGATGTGGCCTCACCCACCGATACGCGCGACGGCCTTCGAGCGTTGAATCCGATGTGTGGCCGCCCGCGTGCGCGCTTTGCCGGTCTCCGACACGCGGCTAAACTTCAACGCATGGAACCGCATCTCTCCGTTCACGATCAGCGCATCACCGAGCAGATCAACACGCTCATCGAACTCGTCGGCGGCGACCCCGGTGACTTCTCCGGCAGCCTCGTCCGCGAGATGATGCAGACGTCGCTACGCCTGATCGGCGACGGCGCCGACCTGGGCGAGCAGAAGCTCATCACGCGGTCGTTCAAGGAATTGCGCTACGCGCTGAAGGTGTTCCGTCGGTACGGCGACGTCAAGAAGATCTCGATCTTCGGCTCGGCGCGCACGCCGTCGGATCACCCGGACTATCGCGCCGCGGTGCGCTTCGCGAAGTCGATCAGCGAGAAGGACTGGATGGTGATCACCGGCGCCGGGCCGGGCATCATGGAGGCGGGGCACGAGGGCGCGGGCAGCGCCAAGTCGTTCGGCGTCAACATCCGCCTGCCGTTCGAGGCCGAGGCGAACAAGGTCATCCGCGACGATCCCAAGCTCGTGACCTTCCGCTACTTCTTTACGCGCAAGCTCGTGTTCCTCTCGCAGGCCGAAGCGCTGGCGCTGTTCCCCGGCGGGTTCGGCACGCTCGACGAGGGCTTCGAGGTGCTGACGATGATCCAGACGGGCAAGAGTCCGCTGATCCCGATCGTGATGATCGAGCCCCCCGGCAACGACTACTGGGCGAACTTCGATCGCTACATCCGCGGCGAGCTGCTGGCCAACAACTGGATCAGCGAAGAGGACCTGAACCTCTATCACATCTTCAGCGACGTCGACGCCGCGGTGCAGCACGTGCTCGACTTCTACCGCAACTTCCACTCGCAGCGCTACGTGCGCGACAGGCTCGTGATGCGCCTCCGCCAGCCGCTCGACAACAATCAGCTCGACGCGCTCAACGCGGACTTCGCTGACATCGTCGCGGAGGGCCGCATCGAGCAGTCCGGCCCGCTCAAGGGTGAAGAAGACAACCTCGACCTGCCGCGCCTCACGTTCCTGTTCGATCGCTACCACTACGGTCGCCTGCGGCAGTTGATCGATCGGATCAACGGATTTGTGGGGTGATACGCTCGGCAGCGCTGGCCGCGATCACAGTGGATCGGATCAGTCTTTAGCGAGCTTACGCAGCGCGAACACCTCCGCGCGAGTCAGCGCCCGCCAGTCACCCGCGGCGACGCCCTTCAGACGCAGCGGCCCGAGGGCGACACGCTGAAGGCGGCGCACCTTGTGCCCCCGCCGGGCGAGCATGCGGCGGATCTCGCGGTTTCGGCCTTCCGTAAGCGTGATCTCCAGCCGGGTGCGCTCGCGGTCGCGCTTGATGAGGCGCACGGCCTCGGCCTTCGCCTTCACCATGCCGCCGCTGCGCTTCTCTGAGAGGAGAATGCCCTTGTGGAGCTTGGCGATGTCGGCGTCGGCGAGTTCGCCGCGAACCGTCACGAGATAGGTCTTGGGTACCTCGTAGCGCGGGTGCATGAGGTGGTTGGCGAGCGGGCCGTCGTCGGTCATCAGCACCAGCCCGGTCGATTCGGCGTCGAGGCGTCCGACGCAGAACAGGCGATCGCTGTGCGGCAGGAGGTCGAGGACGGTGCGGCGTCCCTCGGGATCGTCATTGGTGGAGATGACGCCGCGCGGCTTGTTAATCATCAGGTAGATGTGCCCGGCCTTACGCGTCTTGTTGACCGTGACGCCGTCCACCTGGATGCGGTCCTTGGCGAGATCAACCCACGCGGGCATTTCCGTGACGGGCTTGCCGTTGACCATCACGTGTCCTTCAGCGATGAGCTGATCCGCGGCCCGTCGCGACGCGACGCCGAGTTGCGCCAGCGCCTTGTTGAGGCGCGTGCCGTGGGCTGCGTCGTGCAGCGGGTCCTTTCCAACCACCTTCTTCGTACGCTTGTTGCGGGTCATGCGAGGTACTGTAACAAGCGCGGGGCGGTCCGTCGCGACGGTCGCCGGGCGTTATACCCGATGTCCCGGCGAGGATTTCCATGGCGTTCACAATGCTATGGTGTATAATAGGCTACGTTCATTCGGGTGAAGTGGGAGCATCTCTGGCTTTTTCGGGTGGTGTGCAGCAGGCGGGAAGAGTTGGGCGGGTGTTTCCGATGTGCGGAATGCGCATCGCGTACCGATAGGCGCTCGGGGGGTAAACGCATCGACGAACCGGTGAGGCTGTTCTATGGATCGTGCGGCTGTACAGGCGCGTGAAGCAGACCCGGAGGTTTGGCCCGTCGTGGTGACGTGGATTTTCGGGGGACTGTCGGCGTTGCTCGGTGTGACCGTGATGGCCGGTTGGTACGCGCACAGTTCCGCGCTGATTCAGGTCGTGCCGACGTTCGCGCCGATGCAGTACAACACCGCCCTTGGATTCCTTCTCAGCGGCGTCGGCATGATCGCGATCGGGCTGAACCGACTCAGGATCGCGGGGGCGCTCGGCGTGATTGTCACCCTGCTCGGCCTCTTGACGCTCGTCGAGTACATCTTCGGCATCAACCTCGGGATCGATCAACTCTTCATGGACTACTACATCATGATCGAGACGTCGGACCCGGGTCGCATGTCACCGCCGACGGCGTTCTGTTTCACGTTGACCGGCGTGTCGTGCATGATCGCGGGCCGGTCCGGCCTCCATGCCAACCTGACTCTGAAGCGACTGCTGCTGAGCACCATCGTGCTGGCGCTGGGCGGTGCGGCGTTGACGGGATACGTCACCGGCCATGTACGCACGTTCGGCTGGGGGGCGTCGACCCGCATGGCGGTCCACACGGCGTTCGGCTTCGTCGTCTTGTCGGTCGGATACCTCGTGTATCTGCGCCGCGACTTTGTGACGGGTGACAACACCTCGATCAGACAGACGGCGTTACTCGCCGCTTCGATCGGCGCCGTTTTCGTGATCGACATGGTGGTGCCGCTCGGCGTCGCCGTCGGCGTCCTCTACGTGATCCCCGTGGTGCTCTCGCAAGCATCTCCCAAGGTGCGAGACATCTATACGATCGCGGCGGTGTCGACGCTGCTGACGGTCATCGGCGTGTTCGAATCCAGGCAGGGTGCTTCGGAACTATGGACGGCCGCGATGGACCGCATGTTTGCGATCACCTGCGTGTGGGTCGTTGCGGTACTCGCGGCGAAGCATCGGGTCGCCGAGATGAAGTTCGCCGCGATCGTTGATTCGGCGCCCGACGCCCTGATCATCGTCAACAGCCAGGGTGAAATGACGCTGGTGAATCATCGGGCGGAACAGATGTTCGGCTACAGCGGTGAGGAGATTCGCGGCCGGCGTGTCGAGGTGTTGATGCCGAGCGGCTCACACGCGAAGCACGCGGGGTTGCGGCAGGCGTTCATGCGCGCGCCGAAGATGAGGACGATGGGGGAGGGGCAGGAACTGCTGGCGAAGCGGAAGAACGGGGATCTGTTTCCCGTGGAGATCAGCCTCAGCCCGATCGAAACGACCAAGGAGAACCTCGTGGCGGCCGCGGTGCGGGACGTAACGGATCGAAAGGCCGCCGATGAGGCCATCGCCCGCTACAACGACATGCTGACCCGCTCCAACGAGGAACTCGATCGATTCGCCTACATCGCTTCGCACGATCTCAAGGCGCCGCTGCGAGCCATCGACAGCCTTTCTCAATGGATCGCCGAGGACATGGGCGAGTCGATGAGCGACACCAACCGTGAGCAGATGACGCTGCTGCGCGAGCGCGTCGCCCGCATGGAGAAACTGCTCGATGACCTGCTGGCGTACTCGCGCGTCGGGCGACAGGACGGCTTTGCCGTGGTCGACACGAAACAACTCGTGCAGGACGTCGTCGCGTTGTTGGGGCTGCCCGAATCGTTCGTCGTGGCGCCGTCGGACGACCTGCCCGTGTTCTACGCCGCGGCGACGCCGCTCGAGCAGGTCATGCGGAACCTGATCGGCAACGCCTACAAGCACCGGGACCGGCAGGACGTTCGTGTCGACATCACGGCCGAAGACCTGGGCACACGCTACGCGTTCACGGTTGCCGACAACGGCGCCGGGATCGACCCGCGCTTCCATAAGAAGGCCTTCGCCATGTTCCAGACGCTGAACCCCCGCGACGAGGTCGAGGGCAGCGGCATGGGGCTGGCGCTCGTCAAGAAGATTGTCGAAACCTACGGCGGTTCAATCTCGTTGACGTCCGACGTTGGTTCGGGCGCGGCGTTCCGCTTTACATGGCCGAAACACGAAAAGGATCGTCCACTTGGATAATCAGCTCAACAAAACCGTCCACGTCCTGCTCGTGGAAGACGACGACGTCGACGTGATGGCGGTCAAGCGGGCGTTCAATCATCATCGGATCGCCAATCCCGTCACCGTCGCGAAAGACGGCATCGAGGCGCTGGAAGTCCTGCGCGGCGAGAACGGTCACGGCAAGCTGCCCCGGCCGTATCTCATCCTCCTCGATCTCAACATGCCGCGGATGGGCGGCCTGGAGTTCCTCAAGGAGCTGCGCAAGGACCCGGAGCACAACACGGCGATCGTGTTCGTGCTGACGACGTCGAAAGACGACGAGGACCGCCTCGAAGCCTACGCCAGCCACGTCGCGGGCTACATTGTCAAATCGAACTTCGGCACGGGCTTCATGGCGGTGATCGACATGATCGACAAGTACTGGCGCGTGATCGAATTTCCGTGATCGGCGACGCATGAAAGACCGACTGCACATCCTGCTGGTCGAAGACGATCCGCACTTCAGGGCGTTCCTGAAGATGGCGTTGCCCCGTGCGGCCGTGCGCGCCGACATCGTTGAGGCGACGACGATTGACGAGGCGCTGTCGGTGCTGCGGGACGGGGCGTTCGATTGCGTGCTGATGGACTTCCACCTGCCGGACGGCGACGGCGAGCAGTTTTTGAAGAAGCTGGACGCCAAGGTCGCGGAGCGCACGCCGTTCGTGGTGCTCACCGGCGTGGAGGACGACGAACTGGGCACGCGGCTGATCCGCGCCGGTGCGCACGACTACCTGGTCAAGGGGCAGATCACCGAGCAGGTGCTCGGCCGGGCGATCCGTTACGCGATCGAACGCCATGCGATCGGGGCTGAGCTGCGACGGGTGCGCGACGAACTGGAGAACCGCGTCGCCGAACGCACCGCCGAGCTCGAGCGCATCAACGCATTCCTTCGTGAAGAGATCAGCGAGAAGCATCGGCTCGCCGAGTCGCTGTGGAAGAGCGAGGAACGCCTCGAACTGGCGGTCCGCGGCACGTCCGAGGGCGTGTGGGACTGGGACATGGCGCACGACAAGGTTTGGTTCTCGCAGCGGTTCAAGGAACTGCTCGGCCACGGCGACGACGCGTTCGCCGACGGCTTCGAGGCGGTAATGCAGCTGGTCCATCCCGATGACATCGAGCGCGCCAGGCGGGCGATGGACAGCCATCTCAAGCATCGCGAGCCTTACGATGTCGAGCTCCGTATGCGGGTGATCGACGGCAGCTATCGCTGGTTCAACATCCGCGGCGCGACGGTCCGCGACGGCATCGGCACGCCGATCCGCATGGCCGGTTCGCTGCAGGACGTTTCCAAGCGGAAGGCGATGGAACTGGCGCTGGCGCGCGCCAAGCGAGACGCGGAGACCGCCAGCGAGGCCAAGAGCGTGTTCCTGGCCAACATGTCCCACGAGATCCGCACGCCGCTCAATGGCATCATCGGCACGACCGAACTGGCCCTCGACACGGACCTCACCGACGAGCAGCGCGACCTGTTGGAGACGACGCGCACGTCGGCGGACCTGCTGTTGGGCGTCATCAACGACATCCTGGATTTCTCGAAGATCGAAGCGGGCAAGCTGACGCTCGAGAAGGTCGATATGAACGTGCGCGACGTGGTGGAGGACACGCTGCGTGTCCTGGCGATCCGCGCCGGCAACCAGGGGATCGAGCTCGCGTGTCACGTGTCGAACGACGTGCCCGATCGCATCGTGGGCGATCCGGTGCGGCTCCGGCAGATCATCACCAACCTCGTGGGCAACGCCGTCAAGTTCACCGAGGACGGCGAGGTGATCGTGCACGTCGGGCGTCACGAGCGGCGGGGCGAGCGCGTCTGCCTGCTGTTCGAGGTTCGGGACACCGGCATCGGCATCCCCGAACACCGCCAGCGCGAGATATTCAACGCCTTTGAGCAGGCCGACCCCTCGACGACGCGAAGCTACGGCGGGACGGGGCTCGGTCTGGCGATCTGCTCCAATCTCGTGAGCATGATGGGCGGCACGATCAGCGTCGATAGCCGTGTGGGGAAGGGCTCGACGTTCCGATTCACCGCGTGGTTCGACGAGCCGACGGATTCGACCGATCGCCGCGCCACCTCGTCGGTCGAGGCGCTGCGGAACCTGCCGGTGCTGATCATCGACGACAACGCGGTCAGCCGCGGCATCCTCCGCGAGGTGCTCAGCGTGTGGGGCATGGTGCCGACCACGGTCGAGTCGGGCAAGCAGGCGATGGCGGTGTTGGCCCAGCAGCCGCCCGACCGCCGAATCGGGCTCGTCGTCTGCGACCAGGACATGCCCGACATGGACGGCATCACGGTGCTCGAGCGTATCCGCCAACTGCCGGGCATGGCGGACACGCCGGTGATCCTGCTGCTTGCCTCGGAGATGCCCAACGCCGGGCGGATCGACACGGGTCGTGTCGTGACGATGTACAAGCCGATCCGCCAGTCGTCGTTGCTGGAGATGATCGAGCAGCTCGTGGCGGGCGAATCGGCGTCGTCGGTGCAATCGACGTTCGCGGAACCGGCGCGGGCCGGGCAGTCGCTGCACATCCTTCTGGCGGAAGACAACGCGATCAATCAGAAGATGGCCGCGTCGCTGCTCAGGAAGCACGGGCACACGGTGGTCGTCGCGGTGAACGGTGTCGAGGCCGTGGACATGAGTGGCGACGAGGCGTTCGACGTGATCCTCATGGACATGCAGATGCCGGAGATGGACGGCATCGAGGCGGTCCGCACGATCCGCGCACGCGAACGCCAGACGCAGCTGCACGTGCCGATCATCGCGCTGACGGCGCACGCGATGCGGGGTGATCGTGAGCGGTGCCTGGCGGCGGGCATGGACGGGTACGTCGCCAAGCCGTTCCAGCCGGACGTCCTGTTTGCGGAGATGGATCGCGTGATCAAGCTCTGCGCCTCGGCCGGTCGCGAAGGCCGACAGGGCGGCGGCTCGGAAGCGGCCGGCACGCTCACCGCGATTGGCGAGCCTCAACCAGGCGTCGACGCCTCGGATTCTTTGGCCGTCGAGCAGGCCGACGCCGTGTCCGACCCCGCCGTGTCCGACCCCGCCGTGTTCGACGCCGATCGATTGCTCGAGTTCGTCAACAAGGACGCGACGCTGCTCGAGGAACTGCTGCGGATGTTCAGCGAGGACGCCCCGGAGCTGATCGGCCGACTCGACGCGGCGGTGGCCTCCGGCGACGCCGACGCCGTACGCGCCGGCGCCCATCGCCTGCGGGGGACCTTGTCCAGCCTCGCGGGTCAGGAGGCCTCCGACGCGGCGACCCGCCTCGAATCGGTCGGAGATTCAGGCGATCTCGGAGATGCGCCGCGGCTGCTGGATGAGCTGAAATCCCGCATCCGCCGATTCGAATCCGCCTTCGCACGCTTCGTCTCACACTACGCGGGCTGACCGGGCGGAGGCCCGCCCCGGGCGCATTGGCATTCCGGGCGGCATTTCGATATTCTGTGGAGGCAATTTCCCGGCGGTGGGCCGGATGATGTTCGGGCTGTCACGCAACAATCCCAGGGTCGCTGAATTTATGGGTCTGTTGTCTTTCCTGTTTGGCGAGCGGTTCTGGAAGCTCCACTCCTTAGCGGACTTCTGGCAAGCGACGCAATGGCTGGATAAGCAGCGTCAGAAGGGTCGCGAGGACAAGGCGACCCTTACCTTCCTCACCCACATGCACAAGATCGTCCGTGCTTCGACGGACCAGTACGTCGACGCTGTCAAGGCGGTCAACGATGTGGTCGGCGGCATCTACTCCAGCCCCGAACTGTCCGCCCAATCGTTCCCGCACCTCAACGAGGGCGAATCCGCGCTCGACCACCTCAAG
Organism: Phycisphaera sp.; assembly: GCA_016125285.1. Classification (GTDB taxonomy): domain Bacteria; phylum Planctomycetota; class Phycisphaerae; order Phycisphaerales; family Zrk34; genus RI-212. The sequence goes on along the minus strand of WGMA01000024.1, from coordinate 72,034 downwards.
GTCGTCGCCTACGACATCAACAAGCAACTCGACGACATGCAGCGCGGGTCCAAGCAGGACTTCCTCGACAACTGGTCGCAGATCACCGACAGCGTCGGCGGGTACGGCAAGTTCCTGACGAACCTCGTGGAGAAGCTCGGCAACTTCGAACGCATGTGCGTGTCGCTGCCGGGCATGGGGCAGGTCACCATCGACCCGGTCACCCAGGCCAACCTCCAGCACATGTACGAGATCAACGTCCGCAACATCCGCCTGCTGACGCTGATCCACACCGTCCGCCGCGCGTGGAGCAAGGGCGAGTCGAGCCTCGGGTTCTTCAAGGCCGAACAGGAGATGGGCGCGCTGCTCAAGGCGATGCTCGTCGAGTACCTCGTCGAGGCCGACCCCGTGCGTGTCGACCAGAAGAAGGCCGCGGCCAAGGCGAAGAAGCGTCCGTACGGCCGGTACCGCTTCTGGCGTCCCGCCGAGAACCTCCGCCAGATGTGGGGCGTGGAGTACGTCGGGTCCAAGCGGTCGCCGAAGCCCGGCCGACCCTTCGTCGACGTCTCACGCATCGCGCAGACCGAGCCGATGACCGTCGACATCCAACGCGTCGAGTGGTCGTTCAAGGAAGTGTTCAACAACTGCCTCAGCGCGACGACGATCATGAACGTCACCGGCTCGACCTTCACCGCCAAGTCACTGGACCGGCACGAGGGCGCTTCACGCCCGGTCATCGGCCTCGGCGCCGAGATCGTCAACAAGCCCGTCGGACGCAAGAACGTGCCGTTCGTCCGTGTGACCATCGCCGATGAGGGTGTCGGCATGACCCCCGAAGTCTTCGCCACCGTGCCGAAGTGGGCCTACTCCACACGCCGCGCCAAGTTCGCCGCCGCCTACCAGGGCGACAAGGGACGCAACGCCGCGGACCAGGCGATGGAGATCGGCGGCAAGGGCATCGGCCTCCGATTCTCGCAGAACATCATGCGCGACCACGGCGGCGACCTGACCGTCAACTCGCAACTCGACCGGGGCACCATCGTCACGATGGAGATCCCCGTCGGCGGCGTCGAGTCGCTCTCGTGACCACTGACCGGGCCGGACCTATTCCAGCAGTTCGCCGATGCGCTCGATCAGGCGGTCGATGTTGAACGGCTTCTTGACGAACTCATCCGCCCCGGCGACCAGCAGGTCGTGCACCTGCTCCTGCGTCGACACCGCTCCGGTGAGGATCACGCGGATGTGCGCGAGGGCGGGGTCGTTGCGGATGGCCCGACAGATCGCCGCGGGGTCGATGTGTTCGAGGGAGATGTCCAGCAGCACGATCTCCGGCCCGAACCGCTGCGTCAGCACGCCCGCCTCGAATCCGCCGCGAGCCGTCTTGACGTCGTACCGGCCGTCACGCTTGAGCACGTCAACCAGCAGCGCAACGATGCGTTCGTCTTCGTCGACGATCAGCACCCGCCGTTTGCCCTCGCCGAGCAGGTCGAGCGGGATGCCGTTCGCCTTCATGAACTTCATCAGCTCGACACGCGGGATCCGCCGGAACCGGCTGCCCGGCACGCGGTAGCCCTTGAGGCGGCCGGAGTCGAAGCAGCGGATGATCGTCTGCTGCGAGAGCTGGCAGACCTCCGCGGCCTGACCGGTGGTGAACACGCGTTTGTTGGCGTAGGACGTGGGCACGCGTGTGATCATACAAAAAAAGGCACGACTCACTTAAGCGAGTCGTGCCGTGTGTGTCTGAAACTTCAGCGCTACTACTTCAGCTCGACGGACCAGTACGCGTTGTCGAGGAACGACTGCCAGCACGCGTACTTGTCCTGCCCGAGGCGCAGATTGATCACGGGGTTGCGCTTCGGGCGGACGGGCTTGCGGATCAGGGGCATGTGCGCCTGCTCGGGCGTGCGGCCACCCTTCTTCGAGTTGCAGTCGACGCAGGCGCACACGAGGTTGTCCCACGCGCTGCCGCCGCCCAGTCGGCGCGGCACGATGTGGTCCAGCGTCAGCTCGCTGGTGGCGAACCGCAGTCCACAGTACTGGCACGTGTTCTGGTCGCGTGCGTAGATGTTGCGGCGGTTGAGCTTGACCGACTGCTTGGGCAGGCGGTCGTAGCCGAGCAGCCGGATGATCTTTGGCACCGCGATGTGCATCCGCACCGTGCTGACCCAGTCGTAGTCGTCGGGGAACTGGTCGCGGTAGCTGCTCAGCTCGGCCCAACTGTCGAAGTCGTAGGCGGTGTAGCGGCCGTCGTCGACGTCGATGACCTCCGCCAACTCGCGGAACAGGAGCGAAAACGCCCGGCGCGCACAGCACACGTGGACCGCCATCCAGTGACGGTTGAGCACGAGCACGTTCGCGTTGAGACCCGGCGTTTGCGGAATCACGTGTCCACCTCCATCGCGAGAGGAGTTTGAGCGATTCTATCCGCCACCTTAACTACGTCAAACCCCGGTGTTTGAGTTCGGCGTGAGATTCTTGCCCGGGGATTCGGGGCGGGTCGCGGGTCAGGCGGCGGGCTCGGGCGCGACGTCGGGGTCGGCGAGACCCAGCAGACGCTTGCAGTCCTCGAGAATCATGTAGAGCGTCGGCACGAACAGCAGCGTCAGGGCGGTCGCGAAGGCGACGCCGAACGCGAGGCTCACGGCCATCGGCACGAGGAACCGCGCCTGGAGGGACCGCTCGAGGAGCATGGGCGTCAGGCCGAGGAACGTGGTCAGCGTCGTGAGCAGGATGGGGCGGAATCGCCGGGTGCCGCAGTCGATGATGACCTGCGCCAGCGGCACGCCCTCGTCACGCTCGCGGTTGATCTGGTCGATCATGATCAGCGAGTCGTTGACCACGACGCCCGTCAACGCCACCACGCCGAAGCCCGACAGGAACGACAAGTCGAGGCCCATCGCCACGTGACCGAGCACGGCGCCGATCAGCCCGAACGGGATCGCGGACATGACGATCAGCGGCTGGATGTAGCTGCGGAACTGCACGCCCAGCAGCGCGAAGATGCCGAGCATGGCGATGAAGAAGTTGTTGCGCAGCGACTTGAGCGACTCCTGCTGCTCGCGGCGCTGGCCCTCCATGCTGTACGACAGCCCGCCGTACTCGGCCAGCATCTTCGGCAGCACGGTGTCGGTCAGCGCGGCGTTGATGTCGTTGGCGTTGGCGACCGACTCGTCCACGCTCGCCGTGACCGACACCACACGCTTGCGGTCGACGCGGTTGATCACCGCGTACCCGCGCCCCGTCGTGACCCGTGCCACGGTGTTGAACGGCGCCTCGACGCCGTCGGGCAGACGGATCCGCATCCGCTCCATGTCGTTGAGGCTGCGTCGCTCGTCCTCGGGGTAGCGGACCATCACGCGGACGTCGTCCCGGCCGCGCTGGATCCGCTGGGCCTCGGCGCCGTAGAACGCGGCGCGGACCTGACGCGCGAGGTCCGCGTCGGTCAGCCCGAGCGTGCGCCCCGTGTCGGTCAGCGCGAGCCGGACCTCGGGCTTGCCGGTCATGAACGTGTCATCGATGTCGCCGACGCCCTTGTACGTCGCGAGCCGCTCCTTGAGCTCGTCCGACGCGGTGAGCAGCTTGTCGAAGTTCTGGTGGGTCATCTCGACGTGGATGTCGTCGCCGACGCTGAAGAACGACGAGACGTAGACGAGCGACGACACGCCGGGCACCTGCCCGACCTCTTCGCGCCACATCTCCTTGACGGTCGCCGACGGGATGTCGCGGAACTCGCTGCTGAGCAGTTCGACGTTGATCTCCGCGAGGTGCGAGTCGCCGGTCGAGGCCACGCCGCCGAGGTGCGCCTGCCCGGAGATGATCAGCTTGAACGGCTGCTGCCCGACGGTGGTGGCGACGTGGCGGAAGATGGAGGGCTCGCCGTCCTTCCGCTTCGCGTCGATGCGCTGGCGGACGCGTTCGGCGGCGGCCTCGATGTGTCGCACGACCTGCTCGGTCTGCTCGATCGGCGTGCCCTGCGGCATCGTGACCTCCGCGACGAGGTTGTCCGCGTCGACCTCCGGGAAGAACACGAACTTGATGTGCCCGCCCCGGACGAAGCCGACCGTGATGATCAGCCCGGAGATCGCGATCGCCAGCGTGATGTACCGCCAGCGGACCGCCAGGGCGAGCGCCGCCTGGTAGGGCTTGTTGATGAACCAGTCGAGGCCGCGCTGCACGACGTGCTGAAGATGTGCCAGCGGACTCTTGCCGCGGCTCATGTGCGCCCGCGACAGGTGCGCCGGGAGGATGAACAACGCTTCCATCAGTGACACCATCAGCACGGCGATCACCACCAGCGGCACGACCTTCACGATCTTTCCGATCTCTCCCGCGGTGACCGTCAGCGGCAGAAACGCGACGACGGTGGTGAGCACGGCGAACGTCACGGGGATCGCCATCTCGCGCACGCCCACGATCGCCGCCTTCACGCCGTCCATGCCCATCTGCCGGTACTGGTAGATGTTTTCGCCGATGACGATCGCGTCGTCGACGACGATGCCGAGCACGATAATCAGCGCGAACAGTGAGATCATGTTGACCGACACGCCGAACACCGTCAGCACCCAGAACGCGCCCATGAACGAGATCGGGATGCCCATCGTGGTCCAGAACGCCAGGCGCAGGTCGAGGAACAGCGTCAGGCAGAGAAACACGAGGATCAGGCCGTACAGCGCGTTGCGGCCGAGCAGGTCGATGCGGCTCTCGAGGTACAGCGAGCGGTCGAACCACGTGGCGATGCCGACGCCCTCGGGCAGTTCGGCGCGCTTGGTCTCGAGGAACTGCTTGGCCATCGTGGCCATCTCGATCGCGTCCTGGTCGCCGACGCGGAAGATGTTCATCACCACCGCGGGCTTGCCGTCGAAGAAGTTGTACAGGTCGGTGTCCTCGAAGCCGTCGACGACGTTCGCCACTTCGCTGAGGCGCAGCTTCGTGCCGTCGTTGCGGCTGAGGACGATGATGTCTTCGAACTCGCGGCCGGTGTAGCGCTGCGACTTGGTCCGCACGAGCACCTCGCCGCCCGCCGTCTCGATGCCGCCCGCGGGCAGATCGAGCGACGCGCCGCGCACCGCGTCGGTTACCTGGTCGAACGTCAGGCCGTACTTCTTGAGCGACTCCTCCGGCACGTCGATCGACACCTCGTAACGCCGCGCGCCGACCAGGTCGATCTGCGTAATGTTCGACGGCTTCTTCATCACCGCCCGGATGCGCTCGAACCACCCCAGCTGCTTGCGCTGGTCCGCGGCCTGCTTCGTGGTGCTCAGCTCGATCAGCTCGTCGCGCACCTGCTCGGCGAGCTCCTTGAGCGTCCGCTCCGGCACCTCGCCGTACACGATCACGCCCAGCACCTGCACGCGGTTGGTCACCTCCGTGATGATCGGTTTCTCGGTCTCTTTCGGGAACGTGTCGATGCGGTCGACCGCCGACTCCACGTCGCTGAGCACCTTGCGCTGGTCGGCGTCGTCTTCGAGCTCGAGGGTGACCGTGCCCAGGCCCTCCTGCGCCGTCGAGCGCACGCGCTTCACGCCCTCGATGCCTTCGACGGCCTCCTCGACCTTGATGCACACGCCTTCCTCGACGTCGTTGGGCGACCCGCCGAGGTACGACACGCGGATCACGATCTTGCCCGTCGGCACCTTCGGGAACACCTCGCGGCGCATCTGCCACATCGAGATGATGCCGCCGATGAGGACCATCAGCATCAGCAGGTTGCTCGCGACGTGGTTGTGCACGAACCACGACAGAGGGCCTCTGGCGTCCGCGAGCTTCGCGTTGGGAAGGTGCTCGTTCACTTCGTTACGTCGGCGGTGTCGGACTTCGGATCGGTGGCCGTCTCGGTGACACGCACGGTCATGCCGTCGGTCATCGCGTCGAGGCCGGAGACGACGACGCGGTCGCCGTCGGTCAGGCCCTCGGAGATATATACGTTGTCGCGGTCGCGTCGTGCGATCTCGACCTTGCGTATGCGGAGCCTGGTCTCGTCGTCGACGACCCACACGGTGTCGCCGTCACGCAGCGCGTAGCGCGGCAGCGGGATCACGCCGGTGATCGTCTTGCCCTCGATGTCGACCTGCGCGAACACGCCGGGCATCAGCGGCGTGTTCCCGTCGGCGACGTTGTCGAACGGGTCCTGCACCTCCACGATCATGTGCACCATGCGCGACCGCGAATCGACCATGCCGTCGGTCCGCACGACCTTGCCCGTCCACTGGCACCGCTTGCCCATGAAGTCCGCCCGCACCGTCGCCTTCGGCAGCTGATCCTTCGGGTGGTCCGTCGTCGTCTGCGCCACGGGCACCATCGGGAACCACCGCAGCTCGCGGTCTTCCAGCGGCACGGCGATCTCCACGGCTTTGGTCCCGTACGCCTCGCCGACGGATTGCCCGGCAACGACGAACTGCCCCACGTCGACGGTTTCCTTGACGATCACCGCGTCGAACGGCAGCGTGACGGTGGTGCGTGCGACGTTCAGCTCGGCCTGCCGCACGGCAACCTGCCCCAGGTCACGCTGCGCCCGCGCCGTCGCCAGCGTGGATTCGCCGGTGCTCAGCTGCGCGGCCAGCACGTCGACGACCACCTTCGCCTTGTTGACCTCGCGATCCGTAGCGACGCCGCGATCACGCAGGGTCGTCGTCCGCTCGAGATCGGCCCGGGCGTCGGTCAGCCGGGTGCGCGCCTCGTTGATCTGCGACTCGGCGGACGTCATCGTCGTGATCGCCTGCTCGAGTTCCGCCTTGGCGCGCTCCAACGCGAGGGTGTAGTCGCGGTCGTCGATCTTCAGCAGCGGGGCGTCGGCGGGGACAAACCCGCCGGTGATCAGATTGGGGTGCGTCGCGATGACGCGCCCGCCGACCTGCGGCACGATCGACGCCTTGACCGTCGCGGCGACGGACCCGTGCCCGGTGATCGTCAGCGGCACGTCGGTGCGCTTCACCGCGACGACCTCGACGAGCGGGCCGACGACGATGCGCTCCTGCTTGTCCGGCGCCTGCTTCATCTTCGCGAGCTCCGCGCCGAACCAGCCGCCACCGGCCAGGATCACAACCACCACGAACGCCTGAATCGCCTTGCTCATCACGCAACTCCCTCCTGCGATCCGCTTGCGCCGCCGGGCGTGTCGTAGCTGCGGATGCCCGCCGACGAGAACGCCACGACATGATCCACCGCGCGGTCGACGTCGAACAGCGAGTCGTCGATGTGCTCGGCGTCGTCGAAGATCTTCCACGCCATGATCAGGTGGACGAGCTGGCCGACGAGCGAGTGCAGGCAGCGGATCGACTCTTCGATGCTCAGCCACGGGCACACGCGTGTCAGCGCCTCGATCATCGTTTCATGGATCGGCTGAATCATGCGATTGAGGACCATGCCGCGGGGCAGGTGCGGGTCGAGGATCTCGCGCATCAGCAGTCGCGCCGTCACGGGGCCGCGCTGCGTGTCGATGAACGGCGCCATAAACGCGTAGGCGAACGCCCGCAGCACGGGTTCGACCTGTCCCTTCGCCACGGCCTCGTCGACGACGGTGCGCACGGCGGTGATCCGCTGATCGCGCAGCGTCTGCAGGCGACGGTCGAACATCGCTTCGTACAGGCCGGTCTTGCCGCCGAAGTGATAGTTGATCGCGGCGATGTTGCACCCGGCGGTCTGCGTGATGTCGCGCACGGACGTCGCGGCGTAGCCCTTCTCGGAGAACAGCCGTTCGGCGGCGTCGAGGAGGCGCGCGGTGGTGTTGTCCGGCCCGTCGGTCGGATCGCCCGGTTTGGTGCTGGGGATCGGCGTCTTCGAAGTGGACACGCGGCGTTCTCCTCGTCGCTGCGATTTTAGATCAAACGTTTGTTTGAATCAAGCATGGCAGGACTCACCTATCGCGGCATCGTGGTAAGGGTTCTGTCAGCATAGCACTATGGATTGACGAACCGCGATCATGATTGTGCGTAGTAATTAGTAGGACGGCGCGGAGCCACACTCTGCGTCAGATCCGCCTTCGGGTCGCTCTTGATGCATACCCGTTGTGAGCGTTGCAACAAGGACCAGCGAGACCGGCCGAGGAGCGGAGAAGCAACCCCCGGATCGTTCTAAGCGTCCGGGGGTTTTTCGTCGTATGCGATTGGCGATGCGTTACAGCGCGGCGATGCCTTCGCGGATGGCGAAGCGTGTCAGCGCCACGCGGTCGTGGAGGTCGAGCTTGTCCATGAGCCGCTCGGTATGCGTGGACACGGTCTTGGGGCTGATGTGCATCTGCTCGGCGATCTGCTTTTTGGTCAGGCCCTCGGCGATCTGCTTGAGCACTTCAAATTCTCGCTGCGTGAGCAGGTCGAGTGAGCGAGCGTCTTCGTCGTTAAACCGGACGCCGCGTTCGTCGACCGTCAGTCGCCTGCGGACCGATGGGGAGTAATATCGCTCGCCGTTCGCCAGGGCGTTCAACGCGGATGTCATCACCGCCAGCGGCTCGCCCTTGGTGATGCAGCCGATCGCGTCGAGTTTCATCGCGTGCTTGAGTTGGGTGTTGCTGAACCAGCGTGCGATCAGCGCCAGAGGCTGGTCGGGATGGTCACGCCGGATGTGATCCGCCGCGTCGAACGCGCTGCCATTGGGCGCGTCGATGTCGATCAGCACCACGCCCGGCTTGATCTTCTCGATGATCTCGCACAGCGCCGCGGGATTGACCAATGCAACGACGTGCAGCAGGATCGTGCCGATCTGTCGCTCGGTGCGAGCGTCGCGCTGCGGCTCGCTATCGATCAGCAGGATTGTTTGCGGTCGGCTGCCCAACACTTCAACTCCGACCCCGGTCGTGCAGCAAGGATTCTCCCGCGAGGCCATTCACTACGAGAACATTGTCCTGTCATCGTGGGGCAAAATCTATAGGGAATATGCCTAGGTTTTCAAAGTCGCCGGCGAAGGGCGTCTGCTTCAGGGCTCGATCACGCCTTCGCGGATAGCCATGCGCGCCAGCGCGACGCGGTCGTGCACGTCGAGCCTCTGCATGAGTTTCTCGACGTGGCTGCCTACGGTCTTGGCGCTGATGTGCAGCGACTCGGCGATCTGCCGCTTGCTGCGGCCCTCGGCGAGCAGCCGCAGCACCTCGAGCTGGCGGGGCGTCAGATCGGTGATCGGGCTCTGCGCGTCGGGGGCGATGCTGGGTCGGCCGGCATGCAGGACCATCCGGCGTTGAACCGCGGGAGCGTAGTAGCGCTCGCCGTCTGAAATGCGGGTCAGCGCGTCCAGCAAGTCGGGCAACGGGTCGGTTTTGATCAGGCACCCCACGGCGTCGGTCGCCAGGGCTCGCGCCAGGGCGTAGTTCGAGAAATCGGCCGCGACGAACACGAGCTTCGTACCGGGGCGGCGCTCGTGGATCGCCTTAGCGGTGTCGAACGCGTGATTGGTGTTGGAATCCAGATCGATCAGCACGACGTCGGGCGTGAACGCTTCGATCTCGCGCATCGGGGCCTGACGATCCCCGGTTCCGGCGATGGCGCGCACCTCCACACGCGGCGCGATCTCCGCGTGCAGCGGCTCGCGCGTCGTGGCGTGCTCATCGAGAATCAGGATTCGCAGGACCGATCTATTCACGGGCGGGTACTCACCACATCGCGGGGAGGCTGGAGATCATTCGCGCAGGACGCTCGGGGGTGACCGAGGCTGAGAATTCGTTAAAACGTGCAACGCGTCTTGCCTGGGTTGTCGCGTTACGGTGCGATCACGCCGGTTCGGATCGCGTGCCTGGTCAGTCCGACGCGGTCATGGATGTTCAACTTCGCCATGACCTTATCTGTGTGGCCCTCGACGGTCTTCTCGCTGATGCGCAGATCCTGCGCGATCTGTCGCTTGGTCAGGCCCAGGGCGATCATGCGCAGGACCTCGACCTGCCGATCGGTCAGCGTGTCCTCGCGCACGGTCGCGACCAACTCGACCCGGCCGGCCACGAACTGCACCCGCGTTCGCAGCGGCTCGGAAAAGTACACGCCACCCTCGGCGACCTCGGAGATCGCGTCGGCGAGCACGTCCGTGTAGACCGGCTTGAGCAGAAAGCCGCGGGCGCCGAGCTCGATCGCCGGGATGAGGTGGCGTTCGTAACGCGGCGAGGCGACGAAGATCGGACGCGCGTCGGGATAGCGTTCGAGCATCTGCGAAGCGGTCAACAGGGCTCGGGTCGGCTGGATATCGAGGTCGACGAGAATGACATCGGGCTCGATGGCGACGACAAAACCGCCAGCATCGTCTGTGGCGCCCACCGCGACCAATGCGCGCACTGCTGGAAACGCCTCCAGCCTCTTGCCCATCGACTCTCGCATCAGCGTGTGATTGTCGATGAAGAGGACCTTAGCCGAGCCACTGCCCAATCGAACACTCCGTCATGAGGTGGCGCGAACCACCACCCCATAGAAAAACCGATCCCCGAGTTCCAATTCATGAGGATTATTAGAGATGTGGGAGATTTCGGCTATAGGGAATAAGCCTGATTTTTGCGGGTTTATCAGCAATTCAGCCCGAAATTACGCCTCGACGAGGCCCTCGCGGATGGCGAACCGGGCGAGCTCGACGCGGTCGTGGATGTCGAGTTTGTTCATGACCTTTTCGGTGTGTCCCTCGACGGTCTTGGCGCTGATGTGCATCGTCTGCGCGATCTCCTTCTTGCTCAGGCCGCGCGCCAGGTACCGCAGCACCTCCAGCTCGCGCGGCGTGAGGGTCGACACCCGCGTCTGCGGCGCCTTGGGGCTCAGCCGGATCCCCTTGGCGTCGACCACGATGCGGTCACGCACCTCGTCGGAGAAGTACACGCGGCCCTGGGCGACCTGACGGATCGCCTTGATCACCGTGCTCATCGTCGACGACTTGATCAGGTACCCCTTGGCTTCCACACGCAGCGCCTGCTCGATGTAGCGGTCGTTGAAGAACGCGCTGAGGAAGATGATGCGGGTCTCGGGTCGGCGGGAGTTGATCTGCTCGGCGGCGTCGAAGGACGTGACGCCCGGCATGTCGATGTCCATCAGCACGACGTCGGGGCGGAGCTCCACGACGGTGCGGACGGCGTCGTCGGCGCTCTCGAGCTGCGCGACGACGTCGAAGTCGATCTCGGCGTTGAGCCGGTCGGCCAGCGACTGACGCAACAGCGAGTGGTCGTCCACGAGTATCAGCTTAACCTTGTCGGCGCTCATGGCTGGGCCTCCGCGGGTGTGTGTGATTGCAGTGTTGAACGGATCAGTTCGACCAGCATCGGCATCTGGAACGGTTTGGGGAGCACCCACGTGCCGCTCGGCAGGGACTCTTCGCTGAGGTGGTCGATACGCCCCGTGACGAGAATCGCGGGCAGGTCCGTGTCGATCTCGCGCAGCGCTTTGAGGCAGTTCAGGCCGGTCATGTCCGGCAGGTCGATGTCGAGGATGACGACGCGGACGTCGCCGAGGTGCTTCTTGAGGGCGCTGATGATCTCCTGCCCGTTGTCGGCGCCGATGACGCGATAGTCGGCCTGCTCGAGCGACGTGATCGTCAGCTCGCGGACGAAATCGTTGTCTTCGGCGAGCAGGATCAGCTCGTCGTGACCGGCGGGAACCACGACCTTGTCCTTGCTCTTCGTGCTGACCGGCGGGGCGGCGCACGCGGGGAACAGCAGCGTGAACGTGGTGCCCTTGCCGGGCTGCGACTGCACGTCGACGCGTCCGCCGTGATCGGTGACGATCCCGTGGATGATCGACAGGCCCAGTCCCGTGCCCTTGCCGCGCGCCTTCGTCGTGAAGAACGGCTCGAAGATGCGTGCGATGACCTTGTCGCTCATGCCGACGCCGGTATCCGTAACGATCATCTCGACGAGTTCGGCCTCGCCGGGCGCGGCGTCGGTGGGGCGGACGGTGATCTCCAGCTGGCCGCCGTCGGGCATCGCGTCGCGGGCGTTGATCGCGAGGTTCATCACGATCTGCTGGAGCTGGGCGGCGTCGCCGTTGGTCCACACGTGATCGCGCTGGTCGAGGTGCGTGCGGATGCGCACCGACGCCGGCAGCACGCGCCGCAGCAGGTGGAACGCGCCCTCGACGACGTCGGCGAGGTTGACCGCCGTCTTCTCGACCGCGGACTTGTGCGTGAACGTGAGCAGCGACCGCGTTACGCCGCTCGCCTCGTCGGCGACGCGTTCGATCATCGCCAGCGTCTGTCGAGCCGGGTGATCCTCGGCCACCTCTTCGCGGGCGTCCTCGATGTAGCCGTACAACGCCGTCAGCAGGTTGGAGAAGTCGTGCGCGATGCCGCTGGCGAGCGTGCCGACCGCCTCGAGCTTCTGCGCCTGACGCAGCTCGGCCTCGAGCGTCGCCTTGGTCTGTTCGGCCTCCTTGCGGGCGGTGATGTCCGTGTCCGTGCCGACCATGCGCAGCGGCTTGTCGTCGGCGTCCCACCGCACGACCTTGCCGCGGTCCAGGTTCCAGCGGTAACTCCCGTTCTTCATCCGCAGGCGGTTCTCGCACTGGTAGACCGGGGTCCGCCCCTCGAAGTGGTCCTTCAGCGCCGCCTCGACCATCGGGCGGTCCTCGGGGTGGACGATGCTCTCCCAGAAGTCGATGTGGGGCGGCACGTCCTCCGGCTCGTAGCCCAGCGACTCGATCCACCGCCGCGAGTAGTGCGCCTCGCCGGTCTTGACGTTCCAGTCCCACACGCCCTCGCTGGTCGCTTCGAGCACGAGCTCGAGTCGGCGTTCGCTGTTCCGCAGCGCCTGCTCGGCCTGCCGACGCTCGGTGATGTCGGTGATGAAGCCGTCGAGGCGCTCGACCTCACCGGCGTCGTTGTAGACGGCCTGGCCCTGCTCCCACACCCACTTCGTGCGGCGGTCGCGTGTGAGGATGCGGTAGATCAGCCGGAACGGGCGGAACGACGAGATCGCGGACTCGACGCGGTGGCGCACCGCCTGCCGGTCGCGCGGGTGGATGATCGTCCGCGTGAACGAGACGTTGCCGCCGGTCAGCTCTTCGGGCGAATAGCCGGTGAGCTTGATGCAGCCCTCGCTGGCGAACAGCACCTTCATGTCGGGATCGGCGGTGGCGCGGTACGCCATGCCGGGCAGGTTGCTCATGAGCGTCGACAGCGTGCGTTCGCTCTCGCGGAGGTTCTGCTCGGTCTGCTTGCGGTGCAGCGCGTTGGCGAGGTTCTCACCGGCGATCTGCAGCAGCGTCAGCACGTCCTCGGACAGCTCGCGCTCCCGCGAGATGGTCTCCATGGCCAGCACGCCGTAGACGCTGCCCGCCGAGAAGATCGGCACGCTGATCAGCGAGACGATGCTCTGCTCGAGCCAGCGGGCCTTCTCGGGCGCGGCCTCCGGCGGCAGCTGATCGGGCGAGCGGACCTGGATGACGTGACCGGTCAGCGACTGCTCCGACGCCCACGGCACGTCGTCGACGGACAGCGCGTCCTGCATCGGCGCGTCGACGCCGTGCTCGGTGTCCACCCACTGGTACATGCTGTTGACGAGCCAGCGCCGGTACTTCGCGTCGTAGACGAGGATGTAGCACCGGTCGACGCCGACGAATCGGCCGATGCGCCGCAGCGCGTCGTGCACGGCGTTGTCGATCAGCTCGGGCTCGAGGTTCAGCAGGTCCGTCGAGATCGACGTGATCAGCCGCTCGAACTCGACGTGGTACTGCAGCTCCTCTTCGGTGCGCTTACGGTCGGTGATGTCGAGGAAGGTCACGACGGCGCCGTTGAGCTTGTGCGACTGCGGATCGAACAGCGGCACCGCGGAGAAGATCGCCCAGCGGATCGTGCCGTCGGGGCGACGCACGCCGATCGTCATCGGCGGGGCGGGTTCGCCGCTGCTCAGGCAACGCGTGACCGGGTAGTCCGCGGCCGAGCAGGGCGAGCCGTCTTCGTGGACGGTCTCGGCGTCCCAGTCCGACGTGTACCGGTGCGACAGCTCGTCGAGCGACAGGCCGAGGAACGACTGCGCCTCGGTGTTCGCGTGCAGGATCGATCCGTCGGTGTCGACGCGGACGATGCCGCCCGGCACGTTCTCGACGATGCTGCGGTTCAGCTGCTCGCTCTGCCGCAGCGCGACCTCGGCCTGGAGCCTGTCGGTGATGTTGATCGCCACGCCGATCACGCCGCTGACCTCGCCGCGCGCGTCGAACAGCGGCGAGTACTGCGTCTCGAAGTACACCTTGCCGATGGCGTTGACGGCGGTGTGCGCCTCGCCGGACATCGCGCGGTTGATGCACTCGATCACCTCCGGGTAGTCGCCGTAGAGTTCGAACACGCTCCGCCCGACGACCTCGCCGGGCTCCAGCCCCAGCACGTCGAGGCCCTGGCCCTCCGACAGCATGAACTGGCCGTGGCGGTCGGTGGCGAACAGCACGATGGGCGTGTTGGCCACGATCGTGTGCAGCCGCTCTTCGAGTTCCTTGACCGCCGCCTCGGCCTGGCGCTGCTCGGTCACGTCCGTGACCATGCCCAGCGCGCCGACGAACTCGCCCGCGTCGTTGGTCAGCGGGTTGGCCGACAGCAGCGTCCACACGTCGTGGCCGTCGCGGTGGCGGAAGCAGAACTCGTGCGTCTCGCGCAGGCCCGACTTGCGCTTCTGCCAGTTGCTCTCGGCCTCGACGCGCGCGGCGTCGCTCATGTAGTCGTACATCGACCGGCCGATCATCTCCTCGACCGTGTAGCCGAGCATCTCCGCCATGCGCGGATTGATGAACGACGTCAGCGCGTCGGCGTCGAGCACCCAGATGCCTTCCTGCGCCGTCTCGACGATGCGGCGGTACTTCTCTTCGCTCTGCTGCAGCGCGTCCTGGGCGCGCTTCTGATCGGTGATGTCCTGCACGGTGCCGACGAGTTCCATGATCTGGCCGTCGGGGTCGAGCACGGTCTCGCCTTCGCCGATCACGATGCGCAGGGTCCCGTCGGGGTGCACGACGCGGAACTCCAGCGGCGTCGCCTCGCCGCGGGCGCCCGCCGCGCTCGAGTCGATGAGGCTCTGGCGATCGTCGGGGTGCACGACGTGGTCGAGCAGGTACTCGAACGTGCCGTCGAACTGATCGGGCACGATGCCGTAGATGCGGTACAGCTCATCGGACAGCGTGACGCGCCCGGTGTGCGGGTTCCACGTCCAGCTGCCGATGTGCGCGATCTGCTGCGCGGTGGCGAGGTTCTGCTCGGACTGACGCAGCGCCGCCTCCGCCTGGATACGCTCGGTGATGTCCCACGCCAGGCCCTGCACGCCGATCACCCGCCCCAGCGGATCGTGCAGCGGCGACTTGATCGTGTGCATGTACCGCACGCCGTCTTCGCCGGGGAACTCCTCGTCGTGCTCGATCGTCTCGCCGGTCTTGATCACGTGCTGATCGTCGGCGAAGAAACGTTCGGCGAACTCCTCGGGGAACAGCTCGAGGTCGGTCTTGCCCAGCGCCTGCTCCGGGGTCATCCGCATCATCTCGTAGCAGCGCGGGTTCGCGAAGGTCATCCGGCCGTCGAGGTCCTTGCGGAAGATCGCCAGCGGCGCGAGATCGACCAGAGAGCGGTACAGCTCCTCGGAGTGCGCGAGCTTGCGCTGCACCTCGACGCGCTCGGTGACCTCGAACGCCATGCCGCCGACGTAGAGGCGGTCGTTCTCGTCGGTGAACGGGAACTTGATGACGAGCCAGATGCGCGTGCGTCCGTCCGGCGTCGGCACGGTTTCTTCGGTCTCCAGCGTCTTGTTCGTCTCGAAGACTGTCTGGTCGTGCTCGCGCAGCGAGTCGGCGACGGCCGCGGGGAACAGCTCGTAATCCGTCTTGCCCCAGCAGTCGGCGAACCGGATCTCGAAGCGTTTCTCGAACGTCTCGTTCATGTACACGTAGCGGTACTTCTCGTCCTTCATCCACGCCACGGCCGTGCTGTTGTCCATGTACGTGGTGAAGCGGTGCTCGCGGTCGCGGACGACGGCGTCGCGCTGCTGGATCTGCGCGAGCATCTGGTTGAACGCGTCGGTGAGTCTTCCGAGCTCGTCGTCGCTGAGCTTGTTGGCGCGGAGGGCGTAGTCCTGCGTCTCGGTGACGCGCGCCGCGGTATCGACCAGCTCGCCGATCGGGCGTGTGAGCACGAGCGTGAAGAACCGCGTGGTGACGAGCGTGATCACGAGCGCGGCGCCGAGCACGAGGGTGACGATGCCGAGGTACTGCCAGAGCCGTTCGCGGAGGTCGGACAGGTCGCGGCGGATGTACACGTGGCCGACGACCTGGCCCGGCTCGGATTCGCCGGGCGCGGCGAGTGTGACGGGGCGCACGACGAGCAGGTGATTCGCCGTGTAGGTCACGCCCTGGACGGCGGGCAGGCGGACGGGCGGCGCCATGTCCTTGCGGCCGTACGACGCGACGAGGCGATTCTCGTCGTCGTAGATGCCCGCGACCTCGACGTGCGGCTGGTGCTTGATCGCCTCGAGGTTCTCGCCGAGCGTGGAGCGGTCGTCGAACTGCAGCGCGGCGGTCGAGGCGGAGGCGATGTTGTCGGCGTCGAAGAGCATGCCGGACTCGATCGCCTGCCGTGTGTGGATGCGGTCGTAGCCGACGATCGAGACCCCGACCATCGCCAGCGCGATGCACGCGGTGAGCATCGTGTGCAGCGTCACCTTCGTCCGGAATCGCAGACGACCGATGCGGATCATGACGCCACCTCCTCGCCGCCGGTCGGCGTGAGGCGTTGCACGCGGGCGTCGGGGCGCACGGCGGGCGACGGCGGCGGGGCGGCCCCGGCCGCCTCACGCACGATGCGCACCCACCGCAGCGAAAGCAGCCGCGAGTTGAGCCGCAGGTCGGCGCGTTTCACCGCGTCGAGGTTGATGTGCATGTCGATGCCGAGGTCCTTGCCGTCCTTGCCGCGCCCGGCGATGACGAACTCGATCATGCCGCCCGACGCGGCGCAGCCCTCGAACTCGCCGACGGTGAGGATCGGCCGGTTCGCCAGCAGGCGCTTGAGGTCGTTCCAGCGGTCGGATTCGAGGTCCGTGACAAACAGGATGTGACAGCCGTTGAGCGCCGCGGCGAACGCCGTGCGCTGCTCCTCGATGTTCATGTCCGGCGTGGACCCGATGCGGTGGACGACGAGCGGTCGTCCCTGCGAGGTCAGCTTCTTCTGGCGGATCGCGTCACGCAGCAGGGTCGCGACGCCGAAGGGGTCCTTGCCGAGCACGGTGATGCCGATGGGCGATCCCGCCTCGCCCATCGCGGACTCGGGCCAGGTCGTGAAGTCGGCGAGCTTGGACAGGTAGGCGGCCTTGATCGACGCGGCGAGCTTCTGATCGACCCTCGGCGGGCCCTCGGCGCGCACCTCCACCGCCGCGATCATGAGGGTCGCTGCGGTGAACAAACTCAGCATGTCGGCACGCCTGATCATCGCATGTGTCGTCGCGTCGATCGCCGTTTTGTCTCCGAGGGGGTTCGAGCTGGGCGCACGGCCGACATCGGCGCGCGATATGTCCATCGTTCCCCCCGGTGAAGCTTCGGATGCGTCCTTGCACCAAGACCCTTAACAGTATATCGGCAAGGCGTTGCGTTGCGGTACGCCGCCGGGGTCGCCGCCGCTAGAAGCGCACGCTCGCCTGGATGTACGCCGCACGCGGCACCTCCGCCGCCGAGCCCTGGAAGAACGGGTCGACGAATTCGCGGTGGTGGGGGTCCAGGAGGTTCTGGCCGTACACGCTGATTTCCAGCCGGTCGTCGGGGCGCCAGGTCACGCCGAGGTCGACCCGCACGTACCCCGGCACGTCGCGCCCGAACAGCTGGTCAACGAAATAGACCGCCGCGTTGAGCTCGAGGTCGTCGGTGATGTCGTAGTACGACCGGGCCTGGACCATGTGCTGCACGCCGGTCGAGTCGTCCCGCTCGGAGTACCGGCCGTCCAGCTCCTGGTACAGGTAGCTGTAGCTGCCGGTCACGCGCCAGTTGTCGGCGATCTGCCACGTCGTGCTGAGCTCGACGCCGCCGGTGTTGCCGTGCGAGAGGTTGAGGAACGGCCCGTCGCCGACGCCCGGCGCGGTGATCAGATCGTTGTAGTCGTTGAAGAACCCCGCCACGTCGACCGTCACCTCATCGATCGGCCGCACGCGGTAGCCCGCCTCGAGCGCGACCAGACGCTCGGAGTCCACGTCGCGGTTGCCGGTCACCTGCAGCGGGACATACGGCGCCGTGTTGCCCGCGCCAGCGCCGTAGTACGCGGTGGTCAAACGCACGTCGTCCTCGGCCAGGGACGGCGTCCGCACGGCGCGCGACACCGAGGCCCAGACCGTCTGACGCTCGTCGGGGGTCCACCAGATGCGGCCGCTGGGCTGCAGCTCGAATCCGGTGTAGCTGTTGTGCTCGAACTTCGAGCCGATCATGCCGAACAGCGTGTCGGGGATGATCGTGATCGTGTCCTGCACGAACGCCGTCAACAGGTGCGTGGTGCGCTGGTCGGGATCGAGGCCGACCGACGCCGTCGAGTCCACGTTGGCGGCGTACAGGCGATAGCCCAGGCCCCAGATGACCTCGTTCCAGTCGTTGAGTTCGAGGTGATGGCGGAAGTCGAGGTCGAAGGTGTGACGATCCAGCACCACGCCGTCCCACGTCTCGCGTCGCTCCCACGACCAGTACGACTGCAGCGTCCACTTGCTGTTGTCCGCCGGGCTCTGCTGCTCGATGCGACCGAGGACGTACGCGCCGTCGACACGCCCGTCGCCGACCGCCTCGGTGTAGACCAGGTGCTGCCCCGGCTCCGGCCGCTTGTACCCCTCGCCGAGCCGCCGCGAGCCGTAGTAATCGCTCTGCAGCGTGATCGTCGTGTCGAGGTCCGCGTAGCGATCGAGGCGGAAGCCGACGTGGTAGAGGTCCCAGTCGTCGGGGCGGTCGCTGCCGTCCGGGCGTTCGAAGCTGCTGTTGTTCTCGTACTGGGACCAGACGCGGAAGTAGGTGTCGTCGTCGATCTTGCCGCCGTAGCGCACGCCGCCGAATCCCTGGTACTCGTTGCCGCCGCCGCCGAAGAGGTACCAGCCCTGGGTTTCATCGGCGGGCCGTGTGGTGACGTTGATCACGCCGTCGACCGCGTTGGCGCCCCAGAGCGTGGCGCCGGGTCCGCGGATCACCTCGATGCGATCCAGGTCCGCGAGCATCACCTCCTGCACGTCCCAGAACACGCCGCTGAAGATCTGGTTGTAGACGGTGCGGCCGTCGATCATCACGAGCTGCTTGTTGGCGAACAGCGAGTTGAATCCGCGCGTGCTGACGGCCCAGTTGCGGCTGTCGACCTGCGCCACGTGCACGCCGGGCACCATCCGCAGCGCCTCGACGAGGTGCCGGTGACCGCCGCGCCGCACGTCCTCGTTGGTCAGCACGTACATCGCCGCGGGCGTGCGGAACCACGGCCGGGCCACGCCCGCGACGGAGGTCACGTCGATCGCCATCAGCTCTTCGAGCGGCAGGTCGAACAGGTCGATCGACTTGGCGGGCTTGTTAGAGTTGTCGTCCGAGACGGCGTCGGCGGTGGCCTCAACGGCCGCGGCCGCCGCCGCGTCGGTCGGCTCGTCGGCGGCGTGCAACGCCGTCGCCCACGGGAGTGCGCACGCGCACACCCAAATTGCAACAGCGGCCCAGGCTGGCATCTGGCATCGTCTCATTGTCTGCTGCGTTCCCTGAACACCTCACCGATCCCCGGTGAGTCATATGATACTTCATAAAGTGAGCGGTGTCAGGCAAATCGGAAGATTTAGATCAGAATCGAACCGTCGCCTGCACGTACGCCGCTCGGGGCACTTCCGCCGCGGAACTCTGCAGGAACGGGTCGTTGAACTCCGGGTGCGACGGGTCCAGCAGGTTCTGTCCGAAGACGCTGAGCTCGAGGTTCTCGGTCGGCCGCCACGTCACGCCCAGGTCGAGCCGCACGTTGCCGGGCACGCCCGCGCCCCGCAGCCGTGACACGTAGTAGACCGCGGCGTTGAACTCGAGGTCGCGCGTGATGTCGTACCGCGACCGCATCTGCACCATGTGATCCGGGCCGATGCCGTTGGTCGGCGGATCGAAGTTACCGTAGTCGTGCGTGTTGAGGTACGAGTAGCTGCCCGTCAGCCGCCACTCGGCCGTCACCTGCCACGTCGCGCTGAGTTCCGCGCCGTAGGTGTCGATCTCGCCCCTGTTGGTGTTCGACCCGTAGCCCGCGCTCGGCGAGACGATCTGGTTGTCGTACATGTTGTAGAAGACGGTCGCGTCGAGGGTCAGGTCGTTGCGCGGCCGCACGCGGTAGCCGGTCTCCAGCGCGATCACCGTCTCGGCCTCGAGGTCCGGGTCGCCGGTCAGCTCCAGCGGCACGAAGGGCGCCGTGTTGCCGGGCCCCGCGCCGACGTACGCCGCGACGAGCCGCACGTTCTGCGACGCCAGCGAGGGCGTCCGCACCGCGCGCGACACCGCCGCCCACACCGTCTGCTTCTCGTCGGGCGTCCACCACACGCGGCCGCTCGGCTGCACCTCGAATCCCGTGTAGCTGTTGTGCTCCAGCTTCGTGCCGATCATCGCGAACAGCCGGTCGGGCGAGAGCGTGATCGTGTCCTGCACGAACGCCGACAGCAGGTGCGTCGTGCGCTGGCCGGGATCGAGCGTCAGGAACGACCCGTCGTCGACGTCCGACGTATGCAGCCGGTAGCCCAGCCCCCAGATCAGCTCGTTGGTGTCGTTGAGGTGGAAGTGGTGCCGCCAGTCGAGGTCGAACGTGTGGCGGTTGGCTTCGACGCCGTCGAACACCGTGCGGTCCTCCCACATCCAGTACGACTGCACGGACCAGCCGCTGCCGTCTTCGGGGTTTTCCTCGGCGAGCTTGCCCTGCAGGTGGACGCCGTCGGTGCGGCCGTCGCCGACCGCCTCGCGGAACTGCAGGTGCGCCCCGGGCACCGGCTCGCGGACGTTCTCGCCCAGCCGACGCGACCCGTAGTAACCGCCGCTGACCGTCAATGTCCGATTGATGTCGACGTAGCGGTCGACGCGGAAGCCGGTGCGGTACATGTCCCAGTCGTCGGCCCAGTCGCGGCCGTCGGGCCGCTTGAAGTTGTCGTAGTTGTCGTACTTGCCCCACACGCGGAAGAAGGTATCGTCGTCGATTTGCCCGCCGTAGCGCACCGCGCCGAACCCCTGGTGCAGGTTGCCGCCGCCGCCGCTGAGGTACCAGCCCTGGGTTTCGTCGGCGGGGCGGGTGGTGACGCTGATCACGCCGTTGACCGCGTTGGCGCCCCACAGCGTCGCGCCGGGTCCGCGTGTCACCTCGATGCGGTCGAGGTCCGCCATCATCACGTCCTGCTCGTCCCAGAACACGCCGTTGAACAGCTGCGTGTAGACCGTGCGTCCGTCGATGAGCACCAGCTGCTTGCCGGCGAACAGCGAGTTGATGCCGCGCGTGCTGATCGCCCAGTTGCGCCCGTCGACCTGCGCCACGTGCACCCCCGGCGCGAGCCGCAACGCCTCGGCGAGGCTGCGGTGTCCGCTGCGACGGACCTCGTCGTGGGTGATCACGTAGATCGCCGCGGGCGTGGTGAACCAGTCGCGCGCCACGCCCTGCACCGACGTCACCTTCATCGCCATCAGCTGCTCGAGCGAGAGGTCGAACACGGACAGGTCACGCTTGCCGCGCGTCACCTCCAGCAGCGCCTCGGGGCTCGGCGTGAGGTTCAGCCCGTCGTTCGGCGGGTCGTCGGTCGCCTGCGCGCGTACCACGCCGCACGTCACGCCGACCGCGCACGCCACCATCACATACCACCGGATGACTCCGCCTTGTCCCTGCATCCCCGACCGTCCTCAGGCGTTGTACTAACCCCAAGTCACGCTATGCCCGATGCCAGCGCGATCACCCCAAGCTCATCGCACGACAGGAAGATGTGCCAATCCCTGCAATTACTCTAACCGCAGGCAGCCACCGAAACAACGAAAATCACGCCCGCCAGCGGGCCCTCGCGGGCCCGCCCGACGCTTAGTGACGGAAGTGGCGCCGCCCGGTGAACATCAGCGTCACGCCCGCCTCCTCGCACGCCGCGATCGTCTCGTCGTCACGCTTCGAGCCGCCCGGCTGAACGATGCCAGCCACGCCCGCCGCGATCAGCTGATCGGGCCCGTCGCGGAACGGGAAGAACGCGTCGCTGCCCGCGTAAGACGCCTTCGCGCGCTCGCCCGCCTTGTCGATCGAGATCCGGCAGGACGCCAGCCGGTCCATCTGACCCGCCCCCGCGCCCACCAGCATCCCGTCACGCACCAGGCACACCGCGTTCGATTTGAGGTGCTTGACCACCGTCATCGCCACACGCATCTGCAGCAGCGCCGCGGCGTCCGGCTTCGGACCGGCCTTGTGCTCCCAGTTGTCCACGTCGAACGGCGCCAGGTCGCGCTCCTGCACCAGCAGCCCCGCGGTGATCCGCTTGTACTCCAGCTCGCCGGGGTCGCGGTCGTCGGGGCTCGGCAACGCGCCCGTCGCCAGGATCCGCACGTTCGCCCACCGCGCCTGCAGCAGCTCCAGCGCGTCGGCGTCGTAGTCCGGCGCGACGATCACCTCGAGGAACTTCTGCCCGTCGGCGATCGCGTCCGCCGTGGCGCGGTCCACCTTGCGGTTCAGCGCCACGATCCCGCCGAACGCCGCCAGCGGATCGCCCGAGTAGGCGTTGTTGAACGTCTCGGCCAGCGTGTCGCCCACCGCGAAACCGCACGGATTCGCGTGCTTGATCACCGCCACCGCCGCCTGGTCGTTGCCGTCGACTTCCTTGACGAGCTCGAGCGCGCCGTTGGCGTCATAAAGGTTGTTGAAGCTCAGCTGCTTGCCGTGCACCTGCTTGGCCGTGCCGACGCTCGGCTCGGTCGCGCCGGGGTCGAGGTACAGCGCGCCGCCCTGGTGCGGGTTCTCGCCGTAGCGCAGCTGCGCGCCGCGGTTCAGACGCAGCAGCATCGACTGCGGGAACACCTCGTCGGACTGCTTGCCCAGCCACTCGGCGATCGCCGTGTCGTACGCCGCGGTCCGCGCGAACGCCGCCAGCGTCAGGTTCTTACGCAGCTGGAGCGACGTCGCCCCCTCGTGCGCGTCCAGCTCCTGCACCACCGCGTCGTACTGGCTCGGGTCCGTCACCACCGTCACGAACCGGTGGTTCTTCGCCGCCGAACGCACCATCGAAGGCCCGCCGATGTCGATCTTCTCGATCGCCTCCGCCTCCGTTACGTCCGGCTTCGCCACCGTCTGCTCGAACGGATACAGGTTGATGCATACCAGGTCGATCGGCTCGATCCCGTGCTCCTTCATCGACGCCACGTGCCCCTCGTCGTCACGCAGCCCCAGCAGCCCGCCGTGCACCAGCGGGTGCAGCGTCTTGACACGCCCGTCCATCATCTCCGGGAACCCCGTCACCGCGTCGATCGGCACGACCTCCAGCCCCGCCTCCTGCAACGCCTTGGCCGTCCCGCCCGTCGAGATCAGCGTCACCCCGTACTCCGCCAGCTTCCGCGCGAACGGAACCAGGTCGTTCTTGTCCGACACCGACAACAGGGCACGCTTGATCTTCACCAGATCGCTCATGACGCATTCACTCCACGGTTTTGCGGGCGTTTTCGTTCGATTATTCGAGACGGTAGTTGACAGCCACGCCCCAGCCGAGTCAAGCCGCGTGTCATTACTAGCGCGGAACTCCGAACTCCCAAGGTGAACCGCATCCCGCACCCGCCTCGTCCGCCGAACCCGCGCCGCACCGCTTGCCTCTTCGCCGACGCGACGCCCCCCACGATCGCAGGCGGGTGACCCATCGGTGTGTCGCTGCCGTGAGCGCGGTGCGTCACCTGAACGGGGCGACCGTCGCAATGCACAGCTGATCCGGTCGTGCGCCGGTCGCGGCGCCTCGCGAGTCGCGATCCAAAAATAGTAATGACTTTTCTTAAAATCGTAAAAACCCCTGGATACAATTTCGCCAGCTATCCAGCACCCGGCCGTGTGCCCCGGTTTGGGTGCGGCACGGCTTGCCCGCATATGCGGGCAAGCCGTGCATGGATGGCTAAACGCACAACCGCCCGCGGCCCACCGATCGGTCTCTGCTCGCGTGTCACGCACTCGGTCAGCGGTGTCGGGTCCGCGCGGGGTCGGGCGCCGGCCCCCCGAGTTGGCGGTGGGGGCGCAACGCGCTACGATCCGTCGTAACGCACCGCCGCCGCACCGCCGCCGCGTCGTCGTCGCGCACGCCGGGCGCACCCAACCGAGAGACACCCATGCATCGACCCCTCCACGCCGTCCGCCCGCTCGCCGCCGCCATCACGCTCGTCGCCGCGCTCGTCATCGCCGCGGCGATCGCCCCGTGTATCGCCGCCGAGCCGCCCGCGCCCGCCCGCCCCAACGTGCTGTTCATCATCACCGATCAGCAGTTCGCCGACGCGATGAGCTGCCGCATGGGCGACAAGTGGATCCACACGCCGAACATGGACCGCCTCGCCGCCGCCGGCATGCTCTACACCCGCGCCTACGCCGCCAACCCGCTCTGCAAGCCGTCGCGCGCCGCGATGTTCACCGGTCACTACGCCGTGCAGACCGGCATCGAGTCCAACAAGCCGGCGAAGAAGTTCGACTTCGACCGCTTCACGTCGCTCGGCCGCGTCTTCGCCGACGCCGGGTACGACACCGGCTACATCGGCAAGTGGCACCTGCCGTGGGCGACCAGCAAGAACACCGACCAACACGGCTTCGCGGTCATGCAGGTCAGCGACGACGACGAGAAGCACCCGCCGGTCGCTACCAAATTCATCCGCGCCAAGCGCGACAAACCCTGGCTCCTCGTCCTGTCGATGCTCAACCCGCACAACATCTGCCAGTGGTCGCGCGACCAGAAGCTGCCCAACGGCCCGATCGGCGACGCGCCGCCGCCCGACCAGTGCCCGCCCGCCCCCGCCAACCTCGCGCCCTGCGCCAACGAGCCGCCCATCATGGCCCAGATGCGCGACTGCTACCACGCCTCGACCACGTTCCCCGTCGGCGACTTCTCCGCCGACAAGTGGCGCCAGTACCGCTGGGCTTACTACCGACTCATCGAGAAGGTCGACGCCCAGCTCGGCCCCGTGCTCGACGCCCTGCACGACTCCGGCCAGGACGCCAACACGCTCATCGTCTTCACCGCCGACCACGGCGAGTGCGCCGGCGCGCACGGCTGGAACCAGAAGACCGTCATGTGGGAAGAGTCCGCACGCGTGCCGTTCATCGTCGTCTACCCCGGCGTCGTCCAGCACGGCGTGTCTGACCAACTCGTCAACACCGGCGTCGACATCATGCCCACCCTCTGCGACTTCGCCGGCGTCAAACCGCCCGCCGACCTGCCCGGCATGAGCCTCAAGGGCGACGCCACCGGCAACGCCGACGCCACGCCGAAGCGATCGTTCATCGTCGTCTCCGACTACATGGCCCAGGGCGCCAAGGCCAACGGCGTCGACCCCCACCCCCACAGCCGCATGCTCCGCACCGCCCGCTACAAGTACTGGGTCCTCGACCAGGGCGACCCGCGCGAGCTGCTGTTCGACATGGAAAAAGACCCCGGCGAAACGATCAACCTCGCCCCCGACCCCGCCTACGCCGCGACACTCAAAGAGCTCCGCGCCCAACTCCGCGACTGGTGCACACGCGTCGACGACCGCTTCGACGTGCCCGCGGATCAGTAGCCAACGCTTCCGCTCGCCAGCCTCTCCCGCACGGCCCGCACCGCTTGCCTCTTCGCCGCGATCGCCTGCCGCGTCCCCGACACCCATGCGCTACGCCCGCCACCCGGCGCCCCGACCATCCACACAAACTCATTTCGCAGATCGCGCCGTGATGGAAATGCTGGGGCCATCGAGCGTCTTGTCGTCGTTGTTCCTTGCCCGGATCGACAGCTTGTAGGCGCCCGGCTTCAGCGGCACCGCGAACTCGTAGAGGCCGAAGCCCTCGATCGGTTTCCACTTCACGCCCGCCGGCCAGGCCTCTTCCGGCTTCTTCGTTTGCTTCGGATCGACCGCTTGCCCCCAGTACGGCCCGTAGTAAGCCTCGTCCCTCTCGGTAATGAACGCCCTGTCGTTATGCAAAACCGTCTGACCATCCGGGCCATCGATCACCAGCTCGACCCACTTGATCCCGTCGTCATCGCGATATCCGACGTGCATTTCCTTGAAGGTGCCCTCGCCCCATGTGCCGCTCGAATCCATGCAGTCCAGGTAGATGTAGGTCAGGTCGTCACGCCGGGTCGGATCGTTGGCGTTGACGACGCTTCCGTCGCCGAGATTCGTGAATCCCAGGTAATCCGGGATCTTCGGTTTCGGGTCGCGGTATTGCAGGAGAAACGTGGCGTCACTGGTGATGGGTGGGTCGACGTTTGGATCGGCGCCTTTGGGCCAGCAGAGAATCTTGAAGTCCAGGTCCCCGCCACTCTTGAACCGTCGCTTGAGAAAGAAGTAGCCCGATCTGTGCCGATCGGCCTCGGTCAGGGAGGCTTCGGCCTTCTTCGCGCCCGGCTTCCACAACTGCAGCTTCGCGATCCCGTTCGGATGCCGCGCATCGATCATGACGTAATTCAGCTCGGTCCAGGTCGGACTGACCTGCTCTCCTTTGAGCTTCGGCCTCAGGATCTTCAGGACGACTCCATCGGCGGTTTCGCGCGAAGCCTGTGTGGTGTTGTTCGCGACTTGGCTGGTGGCCGCGGCGTCCTTCTGCCCGGAGCCCTCGTCAGCCATCAGGCTGTGAGCGACCACCAGGAAGCACACCGCCACGGCGAATCGAACAGATGGGTACGGTCTCATACCTAATCCACTCCACCAACCACGCGGATTTTACGCTGATGGACGTGAGAATACCTGCGCAAACTCAGGATTGCGGAGGCTCGACCGGTGATTGTCGGTCAATCTTCGTCGGCGCGCCCGGGCGTTCCGGCGCCTGGTCCGAACGCGCGCCGAGCCGTATCATTGAGTGTGCATTTCCACCTGGGGATTCAAATCCGGTGACCGACGTCGCATCAAACAGGACGAAGCCGACGGCCTCAAGGCGTGGCGTGTTCGCTGTGCTTCTGCTTTTGTTGGCTCTGATTGCATACGGCGTGGCCGTGGTGCGCCTCCGCACGGTGTCCGGGTCGCCGCCTCCCCTGAACGTCACATCGCAGCCGGTCGACTGGGTCCTCAGGGTCCCGCGCGGCCTGACGCAGTTCGATGCGATTGAGCTGTCGGTCGACATGACGAACAACGCGCGCGTTTCCTACAGGTTCGAAACCCAATCGCGATCAAACCTGGTCGAGTTCATTCTGACCCCGGCGAGCGGCGAACCGATCGTTCGCCGCGTGAACGTTTCGCGTCCACCCGGGGGCGTACTCGAACGGCTGGAGTGCGCCACCCGAGCCACGCGTTCCTATAGCGTTCTGAAATTCGATGTGGACCTGAGAAAGGTATTCGGCCGACTCGGGCCTGGAACCTACTCGGTCCAGCTGCGCTACCCCAGAAACTCCTTTGAGATCCAAGACGGCCTCCGGTTCGACGGCGATCTGGTCTCACCCGAAGCAACGTTCACGATCCGCACCGCGAGCCTCGCGGACGCGCAAAACTCGGCCCGGGCGAGCACCGACGTGACGATCGTCGCCGATTCCTCCGAGCCACGCGGCTACTATGGCGATGCGATTGGAATAGTGACCAATCACCTCGACAAACCGGTCGTCATCTCGGCTTACGACAGCGCGCCGGACGGGGGCGAGTTCGCCGTCAGGCCGCCGTTGCGCACCACGATGTACACCAAGCGGTGGCAGGCGGGGACGGGTTGGCCACCGCAAGACGGGGGGTTCTGCGGTGTAGGCCTCGGCGCCTTTACGCTCCCGCCGGGCGAATCCGTCAAAGTCATGATCTATACCCTAGGCGGCGACGGTGTATGGCGATGTCAGCTGAACTACCGAATCGCCGGCACAGGGACCAACGGCGTCGCCGACTCCGGCGCGATCGTCATCGACACGTTTAAGGAGTGGGAGAGCCAATCCACGACGGCTCACTGATCGGACTATGGGCCACGCCCAAGCCGTGCTGGCAGGGCGTTCCGGCGTGATGTCCATCACAACAAACAGCCCGCAACGCGGGCGCAAGCCAATAGCCCGGGGCGCAAGCCCCGGGTTGCAGGCGTACACACGTCGAGCCCCGATGGGGCGAAAGAAACGCAACCCTCTGTCGCCCTGTCAGGGATCGATTGAAGAAGCGAAACGAATGGATGGCCGCCGCGGATTCCAGGGCTCGCGCCCTTCGCTATGGACTGCCGCCGCTCCGCGGCGTGTAGGTCGGTCTCTCCGAGACCGACCGTCGAGTCTCGGAGAGACTCGACTACAAAGCGTGGCCACAGTTCATCGAAATAACTTGACAGGAAAGACAGTCGCTACGTTCTGTCAACACATTTCGTTGAAGTACACAAGACTTTCCGAGTCGCCCTCGAAGATGTAGTGAATCGTCCCGTCTCCGCATTCCCAATAATCGAATAGATTTGAATCCACTTGGAACAGGAACCGAGGGAGCGAGATGATGGAGGCGAATTGTATCCAGCCAGGCCAACCCCCGACTCGGGTGCTCAGTTTCTGCTCATAGTCAAAAGGTCGATCCATCTGTCGATACCATGGCGGCAGGTCATTGCTGTCAGGCATCGAGGTCACGACGTTAAGTTGAGCAGCGGATACCGGCCCAAGTTCTTCGTGCCGTGGAGCGGCGCTGATAGGAACATACTCGCCCGGCTTGTACCGTCTTACGACAATGTCTTGTCCAATGTCCGCAACGATATCGTTTGCCGCGAACACGGTGACGTAGTCAAACCCGTCGAACCATGGTTGTATGATTGGCATTTCAGCGCATGCGAGTTGCATGATGGGACTCAGGGGCTTGTCTTGGAACACAGGCCACGGCTCGCTCCGACCCAAGACAGTCACTGTACCGATGAGAGAACCGTTCGCTCTCCGACTCTCGGCATCAGTGAGCGTGCGTCCTCGCTCAATTGCAATTGATGGCAGTGCGAGTTTTGCTCTCGCTTCGTCCATGTTCACGTCCGAGGCATCTTCGATGTTGTACCAAGGACGCAGAATCGATTTGAACTCTGGGTTGAGCGGATTCTCCAAGCGTTGAACGGGATAGCCGTACTTGAAATTGCCATGCAACGTCTCTTTTCCGCGTTCAAAGGTTCGCCAAGGCCCGTGTAGAACATCGCGGCGAAAGATCTTCTCTTCCTGCAATGTGCTGTTCGTGTCGTAGTGTCGCTCGGGTCCGCTTTGCAGGCCGCGTTCGTAGTGCCGTTCCCACTTGACTTTGCCATTCGGATAATAGAATCGCCACCAGCCGTGGTTGATGCCGTCAACCTTCTCAAATAATCCCCAGCCGCCGTCAGGATAGTCGATGCGTTCGGTCTTCTTGGACATGTCATCACGTTACTACATGTCGTTCTGCAGACCAACCGACTTCTTGCGCGATTCTGCCGCTACTCCGCCACCTTCATCCGACACACCGACCCGCCCAGTTGTGAGGCGTACAGGTAGTTGCCCGTCGCGTCCCAGCCGTAGTAGAGGAATGAGCCGCTGGGTTGCCACTTGTTCGTGATCCCGTCGGGAGCGATGTAGAGCGGGGCGACGCACTTCCACGTCTTGCCGGCGTCGCGGGTGATGTGGAAGCCTTGCTCCGTGACGACCATCATCTCGTTTTCGCTGTTGCCGAAGTGGGGGCCGTAGGCGGCGCCTTCGAGTTTCGTGCCGACGAGGGACCAGTCGCGGCCGTCGTCCGACGCGATCACGCCGTCGGGGGTCGTCCAGTAGAGGCGCTTGCCGTAGTGCACGGGGCGGCGGCCGGTGACCTGGCGGTCGGACACCTTGGTCCACGTCGCCCCGGCGTCGGTGGACAGCTCGATGCCGGGGTGGTCGAGGTGGCCGCGCACGATTGTGCCCGCGTTGACGACGCCGAAGCAGGTGCGCTTCGTGGCGTTCCACACGTCCTTCGGCGTCTCGGCGTCCTTGTAGAGCTGCGTCCACGTGCGTCCGCCGTCGGTGCTGAGGGTCGTGAAGTAGGGCTCGTGGGTCAGGCCGAAGACGGTTTGGGGGTCGGCGACGGACCAGTCGGCGTCGGCGTAGTCGAACATGCGGAGGATGCGCCCGAACGCTCGCCACGTCTTGCCGCCGTCGAGCGTGATCCCGCCCGTGCCGTCGATCGTGAAGAACGCGAGGCGGCCGTCGTACGGATACGCGATCGGCGCGCCCCAGCCGGTCTCGCTGCGGCCGGTCACGCCGTTGCCCTCCGCGACGCTCCACGTCTGCCCGTGATCCCGGCTGACGATCACGCCCGCCTCCGCGCTGGTCACGATGAACACGTCACCCGTCGGCGCGACCGCCATCCCCACGCAACGCTTCTTGAAGCTCGGCTTCATCTCCCACACGCCGAGCCGCTTGAACGTGTCGTCGGCAACGCTCTGCCACTCCGGGTCGGCGGCGCGGACGGGGGTGACGAGACAACAGATGGTCAGCAGACAACAGGCGATCAGCAGACGCGGTAGCGGCGTGGTGGTCTTCATCGAGTGCCCTTTCGATGGGTGAGGTTGGCGTGACCATGATAGCCGCGCGTGCGCGGGCGGTGTTGGGGCGGTCACGCCGTGCGCGCGGCCCGGCGCGATGCCGGTTTTGCGTCGCCCTTTTGGGCCCGTTTCGATGCGTATTCTGCCGGAAAATGTCCGCTTCGCGCCCCGTTTGCGCCCCTGTGCGCCCCGTCGGCGTCCCGGTTTTGCACGTCGGGCGCACCGGTCTAAATCGTGATATATCAGCAGGTTTTCGCGAAATAGCCCGGTGGCGCGTCGTAAGAACCGCTCGGAGAGTCTCGGCGGGGCGGTCGCGGGAGGCGCGATCGCGCGCCGCGGCGTTGCCCGAGATTTCGTCGCGCCGATCCGTGCGCCGTTGTGTGCGCCGTGTCGTGCGCCGATTCTGGTGCGCGACACGCGGGCGGGTCGGCGTTGCGCAAAACGAAAACCGGCCGACGCGTCGCGCCGGCCGGTTGTGTGGTGTTGTCAATTGAGGTCCGCGTTCCGCGGTCCCACTTCCGACTTTACCGCGGCGTGAGCTTCATGATCTGCCCGGAGCGGCTGTTGATCAGGTAGAGGTTGCCGTCCTTGGGGTTGTCGATGAAGGCGGTGTCGACCTTGGGGGTCTTGATCTCGCTGACGGTGCGGCCGTCGGTGCGGGAGAGGATCAGGATGCGGTGCTCGCCGAAGAGGTAGAGGTGTTCGCCGCGGATGTGCAGCGGCTTGTAGCCGTCGAGGTCGGCGCGGTTCCAGCGCAGGTTGCCGTTGATGGTGTCGAGGGCGACCAGGCCCTTGCCGGGCACGTTGACGAACACGAGGTCGCCGATAGCGGTGGGGCTGGACGTGAGCGGGTCCTCGGCGAAGTATCGCCAGCGCTGGCGTCCGGTGCTGCGCTCGTAGGCGTATAGCGACTGGTCTTCGGAGGCGACGTAGATCATCAGGTCGGTGGAGAACGGCTGGGCGGCGATGCGGTTCCACGTGCTGGTGCGCCAGAGCATGACGCCGCTGGTGGGGTTGAACGCCGCGAGGTCGCCGCGTCGGCTGGTGACCAGCAGCGACGGGCCGGTGAGGATCGGGTCGGTGGAGATCGCCGACTGCATCGAGTAGTCCCAGCGCTTCAGTCCGTAGTCCAGGTCCTGCGCCCAGACGATGCCGTTGGGCGAGCCGTTGATCAGCATGTTCTGCGTGATCAGCGGGGCGGTGGAGGAGATGAACGTGAGGTTGAAGATGTTCTCGAGGTTGCCGGAGTCGATGTTGTAGACGTGGGCGCGAGTCTCGGAGCAGACGACCAGCCGCTTGCCGGTACGCTCGGGGGCGTGCAGGTTGCTGATGTCCTTGGCGACCTTCGTCCGCCAGCGCACGTCACCGGTGGCGGCGTCGAGCACGGAGACGATGTTGCCGGACTCGAGCGTCACGACCTTGTCGTCGAGGACCTCGGCGTTCTTGATCGCCGCGCCGTTTTCGAGTCCGAGATGCTCCTGCCAGCGGATCCCGTACTCCAGCGCACGTGCCGATTCCTGGGGAATCAACAGCCGAGTCATCGGATCGACCTTCTGCTGTTGGCACCCGAAACCGAACACCGCGATCAACCCCGTCACCAGAACCACGTAAAACCTGTTCATGAACCGGTCTCCGTCTCATTTAACGGTTGGAGGTAGTTGGCCAGATCCACCTGATAATGCTGCTCCAGCTCGCGCATCTGCTCGATCCGGCGGAGGTCATCTTCGATCCGCGCTGCGAGCTTGAAGATGTAGGGTTTCCCTTCGAGCCGATTGTGCAGATCCGTGACCATCGGCCGCCAGTCCCCGTTATAGAGCTCACGCTTCAGCACGATCAGCATCTTGCCCTGATCGTCCAGCCGGTCCAGGTAGCGCCGCAACGGCTCGGGCAAGCGGTCGATCGTTGGCAGTAGCTTCACGGACATAGGCCACGCAGCTCCGCAAGGCAGAAGTATCGGCCGGATTCGCCCAACCGTCAAGTCCGCTTCACTCATGGGATTGCGAACCCCGTGACGAATCGCTCCACAATCATTCTAACCGGCCCGCAGCGACCGTCGATCCGCGCCGTCCGCAAACGTCGGCGCGCCGCCCGATATCGCGTGCATCTGGTCGACAAATCGGTCCATCCCGAACCGCTCGGCGCTGTTTCGGCCCGCGTCGGCCAGCCGCTGACGCAGCTGCGGGTCGTCGTGCAGCCTGCACATCATCCGCGCCAGGTTCGCCGCCGTGCCCATGTCGCTGATCAGGGCGTTGTCCTCGTGCCGCAGCAGGGTCCCGGCCGCGTCGTAGTGGGCCACCACCGGCACGCCCGCCGCCAACGCCCACGCCAGGTGCACCCCGCCGCCCAGCGCCAGCGCCATGTCGCACCCGCCCAGCGACCGCCACGGCTCGGCCGCCTCGTCGCGGACCGACATCAGCTCGCCGCGACCGGCCGCCTTCACCACGCGCGCCGCCCGTTCCAGCCCGACCGCGCCGCGGTGGATCAGCATGTGAAACGCTCGGCCCGTCTCGCGCGCGATCCCCACCGACAGCATCGCCAGCAGCGCGTCGGTCTGCTGCGGCGGGTCCGAGAGCACCGCCACGACGCTGCGGCCGTCGTTGACCGACCACCGCATCCGCGACGAGTCGCGCTCGCCGGTGACCAGCCGCCGCGTGTCGACGCCGGGCTCGATCAGCACCACGCGCTCCGCGTCGCCGCGCTGCTGCGCCGTCGCCGCACGCCACGAGTCGCGCGCGTGCTCGTCGGCGGTGATCAGCGTCGTGTGGGCGCGCGTGTCGTGACGCAGCAGGCGTCGCAGCGCCGGCGACCCGCACCGCGGCGCGGGGCCGAACACGCTGACGGTCTGAGGCACGTCGCGCCGCTTGCGTCGCTTGATCAACGCGTCGCACCAGCCCCAGCGCATCAGCAGCGCCGCGTCGATCGACCACGCGTGCATGCGCTGCACGTCGCCGATCGATTCGATCGCGCGACCGAGCTCGGTCCGCGTGCGGCTCGTCAACGCCGTCACCGGACCCACGCCCGCCGCCAGCGCCGTCGCCGACGCCGCGACGCGGTGATCGACACGCAGCCCCACGACGTCGGCGACGTCGCACGCCGCCGCGCCGACCGCGCAGACCACGTGCTCCACATCGCGGCCGCTGCGTGCGTCGGACCCGATCAGGTCCGCCGCCATCGCCGCCGCCGCCACGCTCACACCGGGCTCAATGACGTGCAACCATCGCATGATCCGGCAATTGTAGGCCCAGCCCGCCGCGGGCGGAACCGGCGTGTCGACATCCGTAACTATCGGCCCGCCAGAAGCAATTATTGGTAGACGTGACCGTTCTACAGGTGCCGCTGAGACGGTGAGGACTTCGGAACCAACTTACTGATGGGAGCACGGCAATGAGTGGACCGAACGATACCGACGTGATCATGGGCAAGCTGCGGCGACTCCGGCACGACGAGGAGGCGGACCTGCTCAAGCTCCGCGCCCTCGAGGGAGACAAGGAGCGTCTGTCGGAGCGGCTCAACGAGATCGAGATCGCGATCATCGAGATCGAGACGAAGCTCAAGGGCTACGAGTCGCAACGCAGCATGATCGAGCAGGTGATCGGCGTCGACGGCGACGAAGACCTCGAGGCGGCCGTGGCGGCTCACGATAAGGAAGCGTCCGACGCCGCGTGATCGTCGCCGAACGCGCCATTGCCGGGGAACATCGTCCGGGCCGAGCCGGACGCGCGGTCGGGATGACCCGTCCGCGAGCACGCAAGCGGGGTTGCCGGACGGGTTGCCGAGTTGTGCGGTCGGCCCCCACCGATCCCCCTTCGCCGATCGAATCGCGTCGGGGCCACGCCGGCGCGGCTGTGGGGAGAGGTCACTAACGCGACGACCGGTCGTCGTCCATCCATCACAATCAGCGCGGGGAGACGCCTGGCGGCAAGGTCGACGTACGCGCGTCAACGATGCGCGGCGGCGCGCCGACGCGGGTGCGTCCACGGCGTGCTGGTATGATCATTAGTGACTTTAGACGCGCGCCACACCGGCGCGAGAACAGGGAGTTTGAGCGATGGAACCGTTGGACCTGAAGGAATTCGAGTGGAAAACGGTCGTCCGTAATCTGACGATCGACGACTTTGATGCGCTGGTGGCGATGCAGGAGCGTTGCTTTCCCGGGATGAAGCCGTGGACGCGCGACCACATCGAGAGTCAGCTGGCGATCTTTCCCGAGGGGCAGATCGGCGTCGAGGTCGACGGCAAGCTCGCCGCGTCGTCGAGCAGCCTGATCCTCGAGTACGACCCGAAGATGGAGTGGCACAACTGGCAGGCGGTGGCCGACGGCGGCTTCATCCGCAACCACAACCCGCAGGGCGACACGCTGTACGGCATCGAGATCATGGTCGACCCGGAGTTCCGCGGCATGAAGCTGTCACGCCGCCTGTACGACGCGCGCAAGGAGCTCTGCCGCGAACGGAATCTGGCGCGGATCATCATCGGCGGGCGCATCCCCGGGTACGGCGCGCACGCCGACGCGATGGGGCCGCGCGAGTACATCGAGTGTGTGATGGAGAAGGCGATGTTCGACCCGGTGCTCACGGCGCAGCTGTCGAACGGGTTCGCGGTGCAGGGGCTGATCCCGAACTACTTCCCGGCGGACGACGCGTCGCGCGGCTACGCGACTTTTCTGGAGTGGCGGAACCTCGACTACGTGTCCGGCGCGCGGCGGCGGTTCCACAACATCGTCGAACCCATCCGTGTGTGCGTCGTCCAGTTCGAGATGCGCCTGGTCAAGACCTTCGACGAGTGGGCCCGGCAGTGCGAGTTCTTTCTCGACACCGCGTCGGACTACAAGTGCGACTTCGTGCTGTTCCCCGAGCTGTTCACCACGCAGCTGCTGTCGTGCGTGGAGGCGATGCGGCCGGGCATGGCGGCGCGCGAGCTGGCGAAGTTTACGCCACAGTACCTCGACCTGTTCACCGAGATGGCCGTCAAGTACGACCTGAACGTCGTGGGCGGCTCGCAGTTCGTCGTGGAGAACGGCACGCTCTACAACGTCTCGTACCTGTTCAAACGCGACGGGTCGATCGGCAAGCAGTACAAGATCCACATCACGCCGTCGGAAAAGAAGTGGTGGGGCGTGACGCCGGGCGACACCGTGGAGGTGTTCGACACCGACTGCGGCCGGGTGGCGATCCAGATCTGTTACGACATCGAGTTCCCCGAGCTGACGCGGATCGCGGCGCAGAAGGGCGCGCAGATCATCTTCGTGCCGTTCAACACCGACACGCGGCACGGCTACCTCCGCGTGCGCCGCTGCGCGCAGGCGCGCTGCGTCGAGAACCACCTGTACGTGGCGATCTCGGGCTGCACCGGCAACCTGCCGTTCGTCGAGAACGCCGACATCCACTACGCCCAGTCCGGCATCTTCACACCCGCCGACGCCGAGTTCGCCCGTGACGCCGTCGCCGCGGAGTGCAACCCGAACGTCGAGACGGTCATCATCCACGACCTCGACTTCGAGCAGCTGCGCCGCCACCGCGAGTCCGGTTCGGTGCAGAACTGGAACGACCGCCGCCGTGACCTGTACCGCGTGGTCTACAACGAGGGTGGCCAGCAGCACGAGGTGTGACACGCGCGGCGCGCGTGCCGTGACGTCGCGCAATTCGCTGTCCCGGCGCCCCCTCTCCCTTGAGGGAGAGGGCAGGGGTGAGGGTGAATCCTTCGAACCCATTGCGTGTTTCCCGCACGAATCGCGGCGTCCGATGAATCGACCCCCTCACCCAACCTCTCCCCCGCCTGGGGTAGAGGCGTTCCAGGATTCCCTCTAAATGCATCACGCCGCGCACCGAGGTGCGCGGCGTGACACGTGTGATGGCGTGATCGTGGGTGGACGATTACGCGCTCGCGAGCAGATCGATGACGCCGCTGAGCGGGTGCGTCTTGGCGTTGTTGTTGGCGTGGCTGTCGGGGTCGTGGCTGTCGCTGTGGGCGAACAGGTCGGCGAACGACGGCAGCGGGGCCTCGAGGTTCAGCGCGGTGGCCAGGCCGAGCAGGGCGTTGGTCGCGCCGGTGTCGGCGGGCGCCGCGTCGGCCAGCACGTCGGCGAACACGGCCGCCTTCCTGCCGGGCTTGCCGCCGCCCTTGCCGCCACCGCCACCGCCGCCGCCACCGGTGTCGTTGTCGACGATGGTGCCGGTCGCGACCGCGTCGACGAGCGTCGCGCCGCTGGCGTTGGACAGCTGCAGGGTGAACGTCTCGTTGCCCTCGACGGCGGTGTCGCCGAGCACGTCGACGCTGATCGTGCCGGAGCTCTGGCCCGCGGCGATCGTCAGCGTGCCGGACTTCGCGACGTAGTCGACGCCCGCGGTCGCGCTGCCGTCGGCGGTCGCGTAGTGGATCGTCACGGTCGAGTCGGCCGGGCGGCTGAGCGTGACGGTGAAGGTCATCGTGCTGACCTGCGCCCCGCCGTGCTTGCCCTTGCCGAGGTCGCGCTCGTTGACCGAGGCGTCGGCGACGGACGCGGTGATCGGCGGCAGGTCGTTGTCGATGATCGTGCCGACGCCGCTGCCGTCGGCGATGGTCACGCCGCCGGTCGCGTTGGACAGCACGACGACGAACGTCTCGGTGCTCTCGACGGCCGTGTCGTCGGTGATCGCGACGCTGAAGGTCTTCGTCGTCACGCCGGGCGCGAAGCTGAGCGTGGCCGACTTGGCGGTGAAGTCGCTGCCGGCGACGGCCGAGCCGTTGGCCGTGGCGATGTCGACGCCGACCGTCGCCGCCTGGGCCTGCGACAGCGAGACGGTGAAGGTCGCCGTGCCGTCGGCCTCGTTGACGGTCACGTCGTTGACCGAGAAGGTCGGGCCGGAGTCGACGATGCTGCCGCTGATCGCGTACTGGCCGAGCGACGCGTAGTCGCTGTAGCCGTCGACCATCGGGTCGCCCTGGCCGACGCCGCTGACACGCAGGAAGTAGGACCCCGCGGCGAGCGAGGCGCTGAGCGAGGCGGCGAGCACGCCGGTCGGATTCGCCGAGGCGATGACCGTGCCGGCGCTGTTGAGCAGTTCGGCGAGGATGTCGAGGTTGGCGCCACGCAGGGCGGGGGTGACGTCGAAGGACACGTCGCCGGCGCCGGTGACGAACGCGAACACGTCGTAGTCGGTGTTACGCTCGATGATGCCGCCATCGGACACCGACGTGCCGCTGATGTTCAGGGCGTCGGCCGAGCCGGTTGTGCTGCCGTGGTCGTCTGCGCGGTAGCCGAAGCCGTTGTTCGAGGTGATGATCGCCAGGTCGTCCTGGTGCTGGTTGGCGTCGAAGTACTCACCCTTGCTGAACTGGGTGAGGTTGACGTAGTAGCCGACGCCCATGATCGGCGCCCAGGCGGTCTCGCCGGCGCCCTGGCCGTCGTAGTAGCCCTGCGTGGAGGTGCCGTCGTGGCTGAGGCCGAGGGTGTGACCGGCCTCGTGGCTGGCGGCCTCGGCGACGTACTTCTCGCCGCCGTTGCCGAGCTGATCGTCGAACACGAAGCAGGGCGAGTCGCTGTTCCAGTTGAACGAGCCGACGTAGGCCACGCCGCCGGCGCCCGCGCCGTACCAGTCGTAGCTGCTGCCGCCGATGGCGACGCGTACGCCCCAGTCGGTGTCGCCGCCGCCGCTGTTGATCAGCGCCGCGGAGCCGGGGTCCTGGGTGGTGACGTCCACGTCGAACGGGATGTAGTCCTCGGCGACGCGCTGCCAGATGTACTGGATGCGCTGAAGCTCGGTGTTGGTGAACGTCGACGGGTCGCCGTCGATGTCGTACGCGGGCGTGACGATGTCGGCGCCGCCGTTGAAGTTCGAGTTCCAGATCGTGCCGGAGGTGATGTGCCCGTCGAAGTCGAGGTAGATCACCTTGCTCGCGCCGGGGTTGGAGTGGAG
This sequence comes from Phycisphaera sp., assembly GCA_016125285.1. Lineage (GTDB taxonomy): Bacteria > Planctomycetota > Phycisphaerae > Phycisphaerales > Zrk34 > RI-212. Next base: position 33,665 of record WGMA01000024.1, on the reverse strand, counting down.
CGTGAACGTCTCGCTGAGCGGCACGGTGGACAGCAGCCCTTCCGGAGTGACGCCAGCCGTTGCCGCGTCGAGCGTGCCGGTCTCGACGACGCGGGACTCGTCGACGACGGGCAGCGCGTGCAGCTCGGCGTCGAGGTCGCTCATCACCGCGGACAGCAGCACGCGTGACTCGAGCGTCTCGAACAGCGGCTCGGTCGGACGCTGCGGCGACGCGCCCGCCGCGTGACGACGCGCCGACCTGGACAGCCACAGCACTCGGCTGACGATGTTCCGGCAGTACTCATTCATAGATTGATCTCCGGTGAGGACGCGCTGAGGAAGCGCTTGGTGGGGGAGGAAGATGGACCCGTAACGTCACAAACTATAGACTTGCGAACAAGCTGAATCAGGCATGTAAATCGCGACTTAAGGCAATTTTTGTTGAGCCCTCTTACCGGGACTTCGCGCGGGCGTCGGGCGCGGGCCCGGTCGTGCGATCGATCACACGCGTGACGCGACGGACGTACAGACGAGAGGGTCAACGGCGTTTCTCCGGCAACGGGCGATCGAGCGACGGGGCGTGTCGGCGCGGGACATGACGTGAGAGGGCGGACGCGATCGCGCGCCCTCGTCGCGCGCACCACAACACACGCGTGTGAAATCGCACAACTCCTACGCAGGATTCTCGGCCCCGGTTACGACGAAGTGCCCCAGCGAGCCTCGCACGAAGGCTCGCGCGCTGCGGACGACAGGCTTCGCAAATGCACACCTGCCGATCAGTAGATCGTATCGCTGGCTTCGGCGTTTATCTAGCGATCAACGCAATATTGTAGGTGATTGGATGGATATGTTCCGGCGCATGCGCGCGTCGGGGCGCGGCGGTCGAGGCGTTGCGCGTGGGGCGTGACGATCAGTCGGTGAACGTGCCGCTGGGGCCGCGCGGCGGGTGGTCGTAGAACAGCTTGGCGATCTCTTCGCCGGCGATCGCCATCAGGCGTCGCGTCCACATCTGGTCCGCGGAGCGCGATTCGGTATCGGTCGGCTTGTAGAACAGCTTGCGCACGTACTGGTACCCCAGCTCGTCCTTCTCGGGGAACATGCGTCGGCCGGAGTCGACGTCGACGACCTTGACGCGCACCGACATCTGCGGGCGGTACGTCACGTCCTTCGTGTCTTCGCCGAGGTCGAACTCCTCGACGAGGATGTAGATGACCTGCTTGGCGTCGACCTGTCGGCCGACCTTATCGATCGCCCAGGTGTTGAAGTCCTTGGCGTTCATGCGGAGGTTGTCGACGACGTTGGGCGGGACGATGTCGGCGATGATCTCCTTGCGCTTCAGCTCGTGGCCGATGTGGTTGGCCAGCACGCCGTTCATCTGGACGTTGGGCAGCTTGCGGCGCGGGTCGTCGACGAAGATGACGGTCTTGACGTCCTGCGGCTTGTAGACCGCGGACTCCTCCTGCGGCGTGACGTTCGAGAGGATGAACGCGGGGGCTTCGCAGCCGGCGAGTATCGGGCCGAGCATCGCGGCGGCGAGCAGCGCGACGGTGAGCGGACGGGATGTCGTGGCGTTTGATGAGTGCATGAGTTAGTTGCTGTTGGGTCGGCCGCGGTCGTCGCGCGACTCGAGGTGCTCGTAGAACTTGCCGGTCACCTGGTGGGCGAACAGGTCGAGCAGGGCGAGGCGGATGGTGCGCTCGTCGGAATCGAGGATCTCCTTGGAGCCGCGCGGCGGGTAGGAGACGGTGATGAGCGTGGAGTAGGCCTTGTCGTTGGGGGTGGCGGAGTCGGCCTCGACGACGCCGACGTTCGCGCTGATCTGGCCCTTCCAGAGGTTGACGTTGCCGGGCTCGTGCATGCGGTAGTCGCTGAGGTCGATGATGACGAGGCGGGTGACGTTGAGGCGTTTGGCCAGGTCGCTGGCGAGCTTGGTGTTCCAGTAGAGGTTGCGCTGCTGGAAGTCGACGATCTGCTTGGCGTCGACGACCTTGACGCCGGGGACGTTGCCGGCGATCTCGTCGCTGACGCGCTGGCCGACCTCGAGCTGGGCGAGCGGGTAGCCGAAGAGGATCGCCTGGTCGGCGTCGACGAGCACGGCGACGGACTGGCCCTCGAGGCCGTGGTACTCGGCGGGCACCTTGATGTCGCTGCCGCCGCCGCCGACGACGTTGGCGACGTAGCCCGCGGCCTCGCAGCCGCCGAGCGCGGGCAGCACCGCCAGCACGCCGAGCACGCCCAGCAGCGCCGTCCGCCGCGCCATCCGACCGGTGTTGAACTCTGTGGTATCCATCGTCATCTGCGTCTCCGTGGTGATCCGCGAGCGGGTCAGCCGATCGCCAGTTTGTAGATCCAAGCGGCCAACATGATAGCGATTATCACGCCGAACGTCCGCGCACGCATCCAACGCGCCAGCACGGCGCCGGGCACGGTCGATCCGGTCCACGCGACCCACCCGGCGATCCACACCGCCATCGCGGTGACCATCGCCAGCAGCATCCCGGCCGGCTGGGTGGCGGCCGACGCGCCGATCCGCCCGTGCGTCGCCAGCACGATCGCGGTGGTGTACCCGCACGTCGGGCACGGCGTGCCGTGCTCCGAACGCCACACGCAGTGCTGAGCCGTCAGCACCGAGTCGGTCCCGAAGCCCGGCTCGCCCACCCGCAGCGTCGCGGCGAACCCGAGCGCCGACGCGCTGAGCGCCAGCACCAACACCCCCCACACGCGCGCCCGCGTTCGGCAGCCGTCGTACGGGTTATACGTCGGTTCACACGTCATCAGACCCGCCAGCCTAGCGTTTGTTCCCGCGCGGTATCAAGGAAAAACCGCGTAACGATACAGTGCGCCCGCCGCGTTGCGGGTTCATCGCGATGCCGGATTCGCCTTTTGTCGCGCCGTTTTGCCGCCTTTGCCATCGCGGGCCGTGTTACCATTGGTCGGGTCGGACGGAGGGACGTCCGGCGATCAGGGGACACGTCATATCGACAAGGAGACGAAACGATGATCAGGCAAACGATCGGCGCCGCGGCGCTGCTGGCCGTGGCGCTGCCGTGGGGGATGACGACGACGCGGGCGGACGCGGCGGGCGTGGAGGTCAAGGTGTTCGGCGTCAGCGAGAGCCGGACGAAGGACTTTATCGTGTCCGACAAGGCGCGCAAGTTCGGCGGGTCGTTCAACACGACGACCGTCACGCTGCAGCTGGCGGGCAAGGAAGTCGAAGCGGCCACGCATGCGGGGTACATCAAGATCACCAGGGCCGTGGACGACAAGGGTAACGACCTGAGCCCGGCCAAGTCGAACTTCAGCTTCGGCGGGCAGAACAGCTACGACGAGCTGAACCGCGAGCACATGTGGTTCTTCGAGGACGTCAAGCCGAAGGACCGCATCAAGGTGAGCCTGATGCTGTCGCAGGCGCCGCGCCAGGCGACGAAGATCGCGTCGCTCGAGGGGACGCTGAAGCTCAAGAGCGCGACGCTGAAGGACGTGATGGTCGGCGGGCTCGCCGGGCAGGTCGGCAAGGCTGTGGCGGACCCGGCCATCAAGGCCGCGGGCGCGACGGTGACGATCACGAAGGTCGATACGGCCTCGAAGCAGGTCGAGATGAAGGTCACGGACCCCAACGACCGCATCGCCGAGTACGACGTGGTCGACGCGTCGGGCAACTCGCTGAGCAACGGGCGCAGCTCGTTCGGCTTCAACAACACCAAGACGGTCTCGATCGACTGCCGGTCGCTGCCGGCCAACGCGAAGCTCAAGCTGAGCGTCGCGACGTCGACCACCGAGACCGACGTGCCGTTCAAGCTGACGGACATCGAGCTGCCGTGAGGTGGGCCGATGGATAAAGATCCCCTTTACGAAGCCGACGACGGCGTGCGTGATATCGGCGCCGGCGACGACCTGCTGAAACTGAAGCTCGCCGCGGTCGGCGCCTGCGTGTCGGTCGCGGCGGCGCTGATGGGGATGTTCGGCTGTATCGTCGGGCCGGACAAGCTCGTCTCGGGATTCTCCGCGAGCCTTATCATCGCGGTCGTGCTGTTGGCGTGGCTGGCTCGCCTCCAGCGGCTGAACGGTGGGGCGCGCTGGCCGCGCGGCGGGTTGTCCGCGGCGTGGCCACGGCTGCAACGATGCCGGCCGTGGCTGGTCGGGACGATCGTCGCGTGCGGGTTGGCGTTGGCGGGCACGCTGCTCTGGGCGGGCTCGGCGATGAGCGAGACGGGGGGGCCACACGGCGACTGGCCGATCATGGCCGAGCGGGCCACGTACGTATTCGAGAAGGACGGCGTCGAGACGCCGGTCACGCGTGAGCGTTTCGTGCTGATCGGCTCGGCGATGGTAGTCGGCTTCGGCATGCTGCCGACGCTCGCGAGCCTGATGGCGCTGCATATCGCACTTTACGGCGGACCGCGCCTGCACAAACGCCACGGCGCGCGGTGACGCTGCAACCCACGCCCGGGCCGGTCGTATGATTGACTGGGTAAGCCATTTGAAACTCTGGGCATGAGGTGCGCGATGAGCGAACGATCGGCGCGGCGAGCATGGGGGACGCGAACAGCATGGATGATGGCGGCGTGCGCGTGCCTCGGCGCCGCCGCGTCGCTGCACGCCGCGGACATCCGTCCGGCCGTCGCCGACACGGTGCTCGGCAAGTACGTCGCCGCGCCCGACGATTCGTTCGGTTGGACCAGGCGACGCGAAGGCAAGCTCGGCATCTCCACCTACACCGAGCTGATCCTTACTTCGCAGACCTGGCGGGACCTGCCGTGGAAGCACCAACTGTTCATCATCAAGCCGTCGGTCATGCGGGCGGGGGACCAGCAGGCGATGCTGTTCATCACCGGCGGGTCGTGGCGTGACGAGTTGGAGCAGCCGCCCGCCGCAGACGCGCGCCTGCCGCGCGAGGCGGCGGTGTTCGCGTCGATCGCCGAGCAGCTGCAGTCGCCCGTCGCGGTGCTGCTGCAGGTGCCGCGGCAGCCGCTGTTCGGCAACCTCCACGAAGACCAGATCATCGCGCTGACGTTCGAGAAGTACCTCGACACCGGCGACGAGACCTGGCCGCTGCTGCTGCCGATGACCAAGGCCGCGGTCCGGGCGATGGACGCCGTGCAGCAGTTCGCCGCCAAGACGTGGGACGGCGCGAAGATCACCGGGTTCACCGTCACCGGCGCGTCGAAGCGCGGCTGGACGACCTGGCTCACCGGCGCCGTCGACCAGCGCGCCAACGCCATCGCCCCCATGGTCATCGACACGCTGAACATGGGCCCGCAGATGAAGCACTCGATCGACGCGTGGGGCCGGCCGTCCGACCAGATCCGCGACTACACCGAGCGTCACCTGCACGAGCGTCTCGCCGAGCCCGCCGGGCAGAAGCTCCGCGAGATCGTCGATCCGTACACCTACCGCGCCGCGCTCACGCAGCCCAAGCTGCTGCTCATCGGCACCAACGATGACTACTGGCCCCTCGACGCCGCGAACCTCTACTGGGGCGACCTGACGGGCAACAAGCACCTGGTCTACGTGCCCAACAACCGCCACGACCTGCGCGACCTCGGCCGCGTCGTCGGCTCCATCGTCGCCCTGCACCGCCACGTCACCGGCCAGCAGCCGCTGCCCAACCTCGTATGGAAGTTCACCCCCAACGGCCAGTCGATCGACCTCCGCGTCGGCTCCGACGTCAAGCCCGCCTCCGTCACCGCGTGGGTCGCTACGTCAACGACGCGCGATTTCCGCCAGTCGCAATGGACCGCCCAGCCCACTCAAACCAACGACGCCGGTGACGCCTGGACCTTCGACATGCCGTACCCGCAGACCGGCTACACCGCCTTCTTCGCCGAAGCCACCTACGGCGGCGCGGGCCTGCCGTACTACCTGTCCACCAACGTCCGAATCGTGGGCCCCGACGGCGAAGTCACGGTGACGCGGGCCGCGGAGTAGCCGGATTGCAACGCCAATCCGGCGCACATTGTCGATGACGGAGGTCCGTGTGTTCAATTGGTTGAGGCATCAACGCAAGCCAGAGTCCGCCCACGATCCTGTCGCCGCCCAGCCGCCGGGAGTGATCTTTCCGTGGCCGAAGGGCGCGGTCTTGACGGCGCTGGACGAGGTGGCGCTTGCGTTGCCGACCGCGATATTTGATGAGAACCGGCCGATGACCGAATCGATTACGGGGCCCGACGATATGCTCGTGTGCATTCCGCCCGACAGCGACACGTTCACCGTTCATCTCAAGCCGGGAATGTCGGTGTCCATCGCAAAGTCGTGCCAGTGCTATGTGTTGGCGGACGACGACGTGCCACGTCGCTTCCGCGTGAAGATGCCGTCGAGTTAGCTGTATCGATTACAACCAGTCAATCAGCTGCGGCGCGAAATACGTGAGGATCACGTCGGCGCCGGCGCGCTTGATCGCGGTCGTCACTTCCACCGCGCCGGCGCGCAGGTCGATCCAGCCGTTGGCGGCCGCGGCGTGGATCATGCTGAACTCGCCGCTGACGTGGTACGCCGCGACCGGCGCGTCGCACGCGTCGCGCACGCCGCGGATCACGTCGAGGTACGTCGCGGCGGGCTTGACCATCACGATGTCCGCGCCCTCGTCGAGGTCGAGCTCCAGCTCCGTCATCCACTCGCGCGATCGGCGGTAGTCCATCTGGTAGCCGCGGCGGTCGCCGAACTGCGGCGTGCCCTCGCCGGCGTCGCGGAACGGGCCGTACATCGACGACGCGTACTTCACCGCGTAGCTCATGATCGCGATGTGGTCGTGGCCGGCGTCGTCGAGCGCCTCGCGGATCGCCGCGACCTGCCCGTCCATCATGCCCGACGGCGCGACGATGTCCGCGCCGCAATCGGCCAGCACCATCGCCTGCTCGCCGAGCATGTCGAGCGTCGCGTCGTTGTCGACCGTCAGGGCCGCGTCGTCGCACAGCGCTCCGCAGTGGCCGTGGTCGGTGTACTCGCAGAAGCACAGGTCGGCGATCATCAGCGCGTCGTGCCCGGCGTCGCGCACGCGCTTGAGCGTCACGTTGACGGGGTTGTCAACGTCGACCGCCGCGCTGCCCGTCGCGTCCTTCGCCGACGCGTCGATCACGCCGAACAGGATGAACCGCCGCAGCCCGCGAGCGCACTGCTCGCCGATGACGTCGACCGCGACGTCCGGCGACATCTGCTCGACGCCCGGCATCGACGCGATCGGCTTGCGCAGCCCCTCGCCGTGCCGCACGAACAGCGGCATCACGAGGTGGTCCGCCGTGACGCGCACGTCCGCGACCATGTCCCGCATCAGCTGCCCGCGTCGCAGCCGGCGGGGCCGCTCGACGGGTCGATATGGCGTGTCCGATTCGCTCATGGCGGATCAGTATAGCGGGATGCGATACCATGACGCGATGCGAATGGCGCGGCTCGTGTTATCGGCGGTTTGCGTGCTGGCGCTGCCCGGCTGCGGCGACAAGCCGAGCGGCGGGGCGGGCGCGTCGACGTCAACTTCAACGTCGACCGCCGCATCGACGCCGTTCACGCCGCGCGTCACGCGTGACCTGCTCGACGCGTCGCTCCAGCTCGGCCGGCGTCACCTGCTCGCCAACCAGCTCGACGACGGTCGGTTCCGTTACGAGTTCGACTTCACGACCGACCGCGACACGACCGACGAGCTGGTCGTGCGTCGCGCCGGGGCGCTGTGGGGCGTGGCGTTGATCCACCGCGATGCGCCGACGCCGCAGACTGCCGACGCGATCGCGCGCGGCGTCGACTTCTTCGTCCGCAACAGCCGCCTCGACGACAAGGGCCGGCGGTTCGTCGGATATCCCGGCCTCGACGTCGGCACGACCGGCACGCAGGCGCTGGTCTGCCTGGCGATCATCGACACGCTGCCGACGCTCGACGCCGCCGATCCCGCGCGGGTCGCGTACGCCGACACGCTGCGCCAGCTCATCGCCGGGCTGATGCGGCTGCGTCTGCCGAGTGGCCAATTCTTCGGCAAGTACGCCCACAACGACGGCGCGGGCCTCGACGCGCCGTCACCTTACTCCGACGGCGAGGCGCTGCTCGCGCTGGTCCGCTACGCCCGGCTGACCGGTGACGCCGACGTGCGCGACAAGGCGATCGAATCCGCCGAGGCGATGCGCCGCGCGTATGTCGCCGACGACCTGGCGCACGCCGGGCCCGCCGCCGGCGTCGACGCCGCGTTCTTTCAGTGGGGCGCGATGGCGTACTTCGACATGTACGACGCGGGCTGGCCCGACGCGGCGGGCTGCGGTCAGCTCGTCGTCGACATGGCGCGCTGGATGGCGCGCGGCCTGGGCTGGACCGACGACGCCGTCCTCGGCGCCCAGCGCGACGCCAACTCCGCGTGGGTTCTCGAGGGCGTGATCGTCGCACGCGAGGCCGCCCGCCGACTCGGCCACGCCGACGACGCCATCCAACTCGATCGGGCGATCGACGACCAGCTCTACCGCATCATGACCTGGCAGGTCGGCTCGTCAACCGCCAACGAGTTCCTGATGACACATCCGCCGGCCAGCGACGCGGCCATCGGCGGGGTGATGCGCGGGCCGAGCGACCCGGTGCTCCGCATCGATTACACCGAGCACCAGATGCACGCCGTGCTCCTCGCCCGTCGGTACATCTATAAGTAGCGTCCGCGATCCGACTCGACCCGACCCGATGCGGTACACTGCCGCGCATGGGTCGCCAACGCGCCGACACCACCGCCGCCGCCGGAACGCTGCAGCCGCCGTCGCTCGGCCGCAACGTCAGCTTCCACCTGCTGTGGACCAGCGTGTTCGCCAGCGGGTTCGGCGATCGCCTGGCGATGCTCGCGTCGCTCCAGATGCTCGGCTACGGCCGCGAGGGCGTGAACAACGCGTCGATCTCCGCCGGCATCGACTTCTTCTTTTTCCTGCCGTACCTGCTGTGGTGTCCGCTCGCCGGTTGGCTCGCCGACCGCGTGCCGCGCCGGATGATGCTGTTCGGCGCCGACGAGACCCGCGGCGTGTTCGTCCTCGTCGCGTGGGGACTCATCCCGTACACCGCCGGACAGATCATCGCCCCGCAGCACACGTGGATGGTCTGGACGTTCATGCTCGCCATCGGGTTCATGGCCGCGACCATGGTCCCCGCGAAGCTCAGCATCGTGCCCAACATCGCCGGCTTCGCCGACCTCCAGCGCGCCAACGCCGCCGTCGTCTGCATGGGCATCACCGGCAACCTCACCGGCTACATCATCGGCGGACAACTGCTCGCCGGCACGCCCGATCACCCGCCGTCGCTCGGCCCGACGATCGTCACCGCCGCGCTGGCCTACATCGTCTCCGGCGGGTTCTGGCTGTTCGTCAAGACACCGTGGTACAGACCGGCCCGGCGACATTTCGAGCGCGTTACGCAGGTCTTCACCGAGATCGGCGACGGCCTGCGTTACACCGCCCAGCACAGGCCCGCGAAGTTCCTGACGCTCGCCGCTTCGCTCATGTGGACCTGCACCGCCGTCTACGTCCCCGCCATGCACGTGATCAACGTCGACATGTATCACGGCGACATCGCGTCGCTCACCACGCTCATGGGCTGCCTCGGCGGCGGCATGCTGGTCGGCTCGATCATCATGGGCGTGGCCAACACGCGATTCGGCGCCGAGATCTACATCACCGTCGGAATGATCGGCGCCGCCATCGCCATGTCCGCGCAGATGATCGTGCCCAACTTCCACGTCGGGCTTGTGCTCGCGCTGATCACCGGCGTCTCCGCGTCGTGCATCCTCGTGCCGCTCAACACGATGCTCCAGCGTGTCGCCGCCGATCGCATCCGCGGACGTGTCTTCGCCGCCAAGGAAGTGCTCACCGATATCGGCAAGGTCGGCGGGTCGCTGGCGATCTGGCTCGTCGGCACCGACCGCGACCTGCCGCCGATCAGCATCGCGCTGGGCGTCGCGCTGTTCCTCGCGGCGATCTACGGCGTGCGCCGCTTCGTCCTTTCGGCCCCTTTCGAGCGACCGTCGCAGAACCTCGTCTGGCGGCTGTCACGCCTCTACGCGCACGCCATGCACCGCCTCGACGCGTTCCACCGCCACCGCGTGCCGCGCGAAGGCCCCGTGCTCATCGTCGCGAATCACACCGCGGGCATCGACCCCATCCTGATCCAGGCCGTGGTGCCGCGCGTCGTGCGATGGATGATGGTCGCGCACTACCACAAGTGGTGGCTCGGCTGGCTGTGGTACGTCACCGACCCGATCCTCGTGCACCGCGATCAACGCGACAGCGGCGCGGTGCGGCAGGCCATCGGCCTGCTGCGCGAGAACGACATCGTCGGCATCTTTCCCGAGGGTGGCCTGAACCGTGAGCGCGAAGCGCTGATGGAGTTCAGCCCCGGTGTCGCGCTCATCGCGAAGAAGGGCGGTGCGGTCATCGTGCCCGTCTACATCTGCGACACGCCCAACACCGACAGCCCGCTGCTGTCGTTCCTCATCCCCAGCCGATCGCGCCTCGTGTTCGGCGAGCCGTTCAAGCTCGACGATTCGACCGATCGCCAGCAGATGCTCGACACGATCCGAGACCGCATCGCGGCGCTGGGCGCGCAGTTCGATCCACCGGCCGACGATGCGGCGGCGCAGGTGGATGCGTTGTCAGACGAGAAGTTGCTCGGATGAGATCACGACGCGGCGAGCGATCAAGAGTTTACTCTTCGCAGTTCCACCACATGTCCATCGACTCATTCACGTCCTGGCCCTGGATGTAACACGAATCTCGGACCTGCGCGTCGGCCGGGATGCGAAGCTCGCCGAAGCGGTGCACGCGAGGGGCGTCGGCGGTGACCTGTGACAGGTTATTGACGGGGCTTCGTGTCTTGGATCGACGGCTCTTTCGGGTCTGTTTGAACTTGCGGGACATGGCATCTTCCTCCGTAATATCTTACACGCGACACCACCCGAAAGTTCATTTGATAATCCCGTCACAATCGCGGGATCGAATCGCGCAGATCGCGCTAAAACATGAGCTTATGGGCGAAATCAGCGGAAGTTCGCGATAAATTTCACAGCAATTTTGTACGGGACACGCCTACGTATATGTATAATTCCGCCCCAGGCGCGCATCAGAGATGTGCCTACGCGTCATCGCCGCCTCGAGCGGTGTGGGAGCGCGGCGCGTACGCGGAGCCGATCCGCTCGAAGCCCGCATGTTGCGGCGGGTTCGTGCAGCGGCGTGATCGACGTATGCCGCGAGCCGCGCACGTCGGTTGCGACATGCTTTGCATGCTTTTTTCGACAGAAATTCAGATAGGGGGTTGACCTTGGCACATCCGAAAACTAAAGTTTCATCAGTTGACAACCGAAGATGAGTGAGCCGGGGGGCTCGTTGAAGAGATGAAACGGATCCCGGCGACAGTGTGGCCGGGTTTTTTATTTGGCGAAACTGACGGCGGAACGCAATAGGCCCGCGAACCATTCGTTGGGCCAGAAACAAGGGAATACCGAGGGAAAGCCTTCAAAGGAAACCACGATGTTACGGCAAGAAGAGACAAGAATGCAGACGACCGAAGCCAGCCGGCCATGGTCACCCTGCGCGACGCACGTGATGGGTTATCGCTTTAATGCGAACCCCGCCGTCGATCTGGGTATCTCGATGCCGAAGCTCGGGGACGGTGCGTCATGATCTGAGTCACTACCACACGGTTCTATAGAAACCCGGTGACTCAGGTCGCCGGGTTTTTTATTTGGCCCCGTGGCGGAACGGGAGACGCGTCGGTCTTAGAAACCGATGCCGCAACGGCGTGCAGGTTCAAATCCTGCCGGGGCTATTGTTACGCCTTCATCGCGTCTAAACGCGGTGATTACAGCGGTCTTTGACAAGTGAATCGCCTTGATGTGAGCACAACCCGCCCCCGGGCTTCCGGGGGCGGTTACGGCCCCATGGTCCAGCGGAACGGACGTCCGGCTCTCTACCGGAAGACGTAGGGTTCGATTCCCACTGGGGCTGCTTATGCAGAAGTCAGGTATCAGTAGTCAGGAATCAGTAATCTGAATCATTCTATAGAACTGACTACTGAATACTGACCACTGACTGCTGCACCTTCGGCCCCATGGTCCAATGGCGAAGATGTCCGTCTTTCAATCGGATGATGGCGGGTTCGAATCCCCCTGGGGCTGTTGCGGAGAGGTGGCGGAGCCTGGCCGAACGCGGCGCCGTGCTAAGGCGCAGGAGGCGGACACGTCTCCCGTGGGTTCGAATCCCACTCTCTCCTTTCCATTAGGAAGGTCAATCCGATCGGCGACGGAAGCTGTCTCGAAAACAGCGGAGCCTAACCAGCCTTGGGGGTTCGACTCCCTCACCTTCCGTTTCCTATTGGCGTGTAGCTCAACGGTAGAGCAGGCGGCTGTTAACCGCCCAGATGCAGGTTCGAATCCCGCTGCGCCAGTTCACACTCACAACACACGACCGCGAAGCTCAATCGGACGAGTCCCCGGCTTCGAACCGGACGGTTGCAGGTTCGAGTCCTGCCGCGGTCATTGATGGCTTGTAGCTCAACCCGGGAGAGCGCCCGCCTCTGAAGCGGGAGGTTGCAGGTTCGATCCCTGCCGGGCCAGTTCGCGTACGATTCCTGTGACGTTATGCTGATGCGTCGAACCATTCGCTACTCGTACATGGGCACAAACTATGCGATACATGATGATGCTGACGATGGTGTTGACGATGGGTCTGCTGGGTGACGCGGCGATCGCCGCCGATCCTGTGGAGATGAACGTCTGGCCGAGCACGCCTCCGGGCGACGCCGACCTGAAACTGCCGCCCGAGGCCGACACGACGAACGAGAAGTCCGGGCTCGTGGCCGGGCGTCGGCTCATCCGCCTCGGCAACGTCTCGACGCCGACCATCACCGTGTACAAGCCCGCGCCCGACAAGGACACCGGCGCCGCGATCGTGATCTGCCCCGGCGGCGGCTACCACATCCTCGCGCTCGACCTCGAGGGCACGGAGGTCGCCGACTGGCTCAACTCGATCGGCGTGACCGGCATCGTGCTCAAGTACCGCGTCCCGGCCCGTGACAAGGACAAGCGGTGGCTCGCCGCCGTGCAGGACACGCAGCGTGCGATCCGCCTCGTGCGCGCCAACGCGGAGAGGTGGACGATCGATCCGCGGCGTGTCGGTGTACTCGGCTTTTCCGCCGGGGGCAACGCCGCGGCGCTCACCGCGCTGAAGCACGCCGAGCAGTTGTACGACCCGATCGATGACGCAGACAAGCTCTCGGCCCGGCCCGACTTCGCGGTGCTGGTCTACCCGGCGTACCTCGCCGACGCGAAGGCCGGCAAGCTCTACGACGACGTGAAGGCCGACAAGACGACCCCGCCGATGTTCTTCGCGCAGGCGTTCGACGATCACGTCACGCCGCTGAGCTCGCTGCTGCTCGCCGCGGAGATCAAACGCGTCGGCGGCACCGCGGAGGTGCACATCTACCCGTTCGGCGGACACGGCTACGGCCTGCGTCGCACCGACGAGCCGGTCACCACCTGGCCCGACCGATGCGCCACGTGGATGAAGCGCATGGGCTGGCTGAACAAGCCGTCGAACGACTCGAAGTAACTCACCATCAAAGCGCGGATGTAGCTCAATCGGCAGAGCACCGGTCTTCCAAACCGGTGGCGCGGGTTCGATCCCCGCTGTCCGCTTTTTCAGTGGTCAGGTGTCAGGAGTCAGGTGTCAGTACGACGCGCCGTCTTCTGGCTCCTGTCTCCTGCCCACTGGCTCCTGGAACCGGGCCCGTAGCTCAATCGGCCGGAGCGCCTGACTTTGAATCAGGAGGATGCGGGTTCGAGTCCCGCCGGGCCGGTTGTTGATCAGGGGACAGGAAACAGGAAACAGGAGACAGGAGACAGTGCAGCGCGCGATCCGCTGGGCTGTTGCCTGTCACCTGTCTCCTTTCCGTGGGTATGCGGGATTCAGGTCCGCGGTCGACTCCCGGTTCTCTCAGCCGGTCGAGTCCCCGGACCCGAGTCTCGCGATTGTTGATGCTGTCGTAGCTCAGTTGGCAGAGCGCGTTCCTGGTACGAACGAGGCCGTGGGTTCGACTCCCGCCGATAGCTGTTGTGTCAGTGGTCAGTAGTCAGTTTGTCGCGTGTGGGCACGGGCGTCGCGCTGGTCACTGACTACTGATTCCTGATCCCTGAATTGCCGGTGTAGCTCAACGGCAGAGCTCTCCACTCGTAATGGAGGGGTTGTGGGTTCAACTCCCACTGCCGGCTCTTCTTCGAAACCGGGTGATGGCGCACCAAATCACCACTTCACCAAATCACCAAATGAACGCTGGCGTGGTTCAACGGCAGAACGACACTATGCCACGGTGTAGATGCGGGTTCGATTCCCGCCGCTGGCTTTTGGCGATGGAACCCGGGTTGGGCCGGGCTCCAGCTTCGCTGATCCGAGTCCCTGTCCCTGCTCGGCTCGACCCGGTTCCGTCGCCGTTCACGTTGGCATCGGCTCCTTAGCTCAACCGGCAGAGCGTCCGGCTTTTACCCGGAGGGTTGCAGGTTCGACTCCTGCGGGGGCCATTTCGATTTCGGATTTTCGATTTCGGATTTCGGATTGGGCAGGCACCGTCGGGCGCTGGTTTCAAATCCGAAATCCGCAATCCGCAATCCGAAATCACTTCACGGCTTTGAAGCTCAACTGGCAGAGCAGCCGCCTCTTAAGCGGTTGGATGTGGGTTCGAATCCCACCGAAGCCATTCATAAGTGGAAAGTGGGATCGCGGAACGCGGAAGTGATTCGCGATGCAGATCGGAACACTTCCGCGTTCCGAGTTCCGCGTTCCCACTTCAATCCGCCCTCATAGCTCAGACGGCAGGTAGCACCCGGTTGTCAACCGGAAGGTCGGGGGTTCAAGTCCCCCTGGGGGCGTTGTTCGGGGCTGTAACTCAACAGGCAGAGTGCCCGCCTTGCAAGCGGGGGATGCGGGTTCGAGTCCTGCCAGCTCCATTGCATCGCATCGAATCTGGGCCACTGGCGTAACCGGAAACGCGTCTCTCTTGCACAGAGAAGTTCAGGGTTCGAGTCCCTGGTCGGTCCATTGCGTGCTGAGCACGCATCACGTGTTGACTGGCATCGGTGAGCCAAGCGGGCTGTAACCCCGCGCCCGAGAGGGCTTGCAGGTTCGACTCCTGCTCGGCACATGCGCAGCGCTTCATGATCGTGGCGACCGGATACGGATCGCGGAGGGGAGAAAGTTGATTTGAACCCGCCGTGGTTCCGGGATTGTTCCGGGGGTGATGGATGAGCCCTTCCGGGCGCGGTCCGGTCCGGTCGTCACGATTCAGGTTGTGGGGGCGTAGCCCAACGGCAGAGGCAGCGGACTCAAACTCCGCAAGGTGTTGGTTCGAATCCAGCCGCCCCTATTTATTTGGTGATCTGGTGAAGTGGCGATTTGGTGATGTGATGCAAGTGGGAACTCGGAACTCGGATCGCGGAACTGATCGCGCCGCCCGCTTCCGTGTTCCGCGTTCCGAGTTCCCACTTCTGAGTTAAGCAAGACCAAATCACCAAATGCAACACGCGGCCCGTAGCTCAACGGCGGAGCGCCGGTCTCCAAAACCGGAGGATGCAGGTTCAAATCCTGCCGGCCGTGCTTTCGGCAGGAGACAGGAACCAGGAGACAGTCGGATAGTCCCACTGTCCACTGTCTCCTGTCTCGTGTCTCCTGCCAACGCCCTCGTAGCTCAAGCGGAAGAGTGCCGCTCTTCTAAAGCGGGAGGTGCTGGTTCGAGTCCAGCCGGGGGCTTCGTCAATTTCGGATTTGTGATTTCGGATTTCGGATTTGGCAAGCGACTTTCGGGTTTGGGTTTCAATCCGCAATCCCAAATCCGCAATCCGAAATCAACTTGGCTCCGTACCCCAATCGGCAGAGGGAGCGGCTTCAGACACCGTCCAGTGCAGGTTCGAATCCCGCCGGGGCCATTGTGATCGTAGCTCAATCGGCAGAGTACCGGAGTGTGAGTCCGGGGGTACGGGTTCAAGTCCCGTCGGTCACCCCACAGGCTGTAGCTCAGCGGCAGAGCGCGTGTTTCGGGAACACGTACGCGTAGGTTCGAATCCTTCCAGCCTGATTCGATTCATTTGGTGATTTGGCGAAGTGGCGATTTGGTGAAGTGATCCAAGTTGGAACTCGGAACTCGGATTGCGGAACTGGCGGCGTCGCCTACTTCCGCGTTCCCAGATCCCACTTCCGACTTTACTTCACCAAATCACCACTTCACCAAATCACCAAATGAATTCTCTCCCGTAGCTCAGCGGCCAGAGCAGCTGTCTTACAAACAGCGATGCGGTGGTTCGAATCCACCCGGGAGGATTGTTGATCGATCGCGGAGCGACGTGTCGGCGTTGGCAGGGCGGCCAGTGACAGGGACGAGGCCTTCGACTCAGCATCCGAAGGGGGCCCTCGCGGGGGCCTTGGGTCCATGGCATCCGAACCGAACGCGGCGCCGGGGTGCCTTCGACCCGCCGACGCCGACACGTCGCTCCGTACGGAAGGAGACAGGAGACAGGAGACAGGAGACAGGAGACAGGAGACAGGAGACAGTGAGCAGCCGGATGGTTTGGCTGTCACCTGTTGCCTGTTCCCTGTCTCCTTCACAAAGGACCGTTAGCTCAATCGGAAGAGCGGCCGGTTGAAGCCCGGCAGGTCTCGGTTCAATCCCGAGATGGTCCATTGCGGTGTAGGGGAGCGGCTGTCCCCGCTGGGCTCATAACCCGGAGAGCGTGGGTTCGAATCCCACCACCGCGATTCATTGACTCGTAGCTCAGATGGCAGAGCGCTCGACTGATAATCGGGAGGTCGGCGGTTCAAGTCCGCCCGGGTCGATTCACGTGCGCGGTTAGCCAAGTGGCGAAGGCATCGGCCTGCAAAGCCGATGGGCCGATGGCCCCGCGTGGGTTCGAGTCCCACACCGCGCTTGATCCAGCGGTCAGGAGACAGGAGACAGATGGAGCGTCCGACTGCCTCCTGTCACCTGTCTCCTGTCCCCTGAATCTGACCTCGTAGCTCAGCCGGAAGAGCGTCGCCGTGCGAAGGCGGAGGCCGCAGGTTCGATCCCTGCCGGGGTCTTTCTCGATTCTGCATTTCATTCCGGGGGCGATGTTGTCGCGCGGCGTGTGGCCGGGCGAATGCCGCTCCGCATGTTTCCGGAGGTGCGCCATGGCAAACAAGGCGCTGTTTGGTTCGGGGCGCGGCGTGCTCGCGCCGAAGACGGATACCTTCAACGAGGCGGGGGGCCGCGCGTACGGCTTCGACGCGACCCACGCCCTGGCCCAGTACGCGGCGACGGGCTGCATCAACGCGACGTTCTACGCGTCGGCCGAGGAGCAGCTCGACACGGTCCTGTCGCTGTGCGGCCGCGTCGACAGCGAGTTCATCGCGAAGCTGGCCGTGTTCGCTCGCGAGCGTGGGTACATGAAGGACATGCCGGCGATCCTGCTGGCGGTGCTCAGCTCGCGTGACCCGCAGCTGTTCGCCAAGGCGTTCGACCGCGTGATCGACAACGCGAAGATGCTCCGCAACTTCGTGCAGATCATGCGCAGCGGCGTGACGGGGCGCAAGTCGCTCGGCTCGCTGCCGAAGCGGATGATCCGACGCTGGTTCGACGCCCGCACGGACACGCAGCTGTTCGTCGGCTCGATCGGCAAGAGCCCGTCGCTCGCCGACGTGATCAAGATGGCGCACCCGAAGCCGACGGGCGCGTCGCGTGAGGCCCTGTACGGTTACCTCATCGGTCGCGCTCACGACGCCGAGGCGCTGCCGGACCTGGTCAAGCACTACGAGAAGTTCAAGCGCAACACCAACGCCGGCAAGGTCGACGTGCCGGACGTGCCGATGCAGATGCTCACGGCGTTGAACCTCACGGTCAAGGACTGGATCGACGTCGCGCGTCACGCGTCGTGGCAGACGACGCGCATGAACCTGAACACCTTCGCACGCCACGGCGTGTTCGAGAAGCGTGAGATGGTCGGCGTGGTCGCCAACCGCCTGCGTAACCGCGAGGCGATCGCGCGTTCGCGCGTGATGCCGTACCAGTTGATGGTCGCGTACCTCAACACCGCGACGGGCATCCCGAAGGCCGTGACCAACGCCCTGCAGGACGCGATGGAGATCGCGATCGAGAACGTGCCGAAGGTCGACGGCCGCGTGGTCGTCTGCCCGGACGTCTCGGGCTCGATGCAGAGCCCGGTCACCGGCTTCCGCACCGGCGCGACCAGCAAGGTGCGCTGCGTGGACGTCGCGGCCCTGTTCGCGGCGGCGGTCCTCCGTCGCAACGATACGGCCGAGGTCGTCCCGTTCGCCGAGAAGGTTCGCGGCGTCCGCCTGAACCCGCGCGACTCGGTCATGACCAACGCCGAGCGACTGACGCGTCAGCCGCCGGGCGGTACGGACTGCTCGGCGCCCCTGGCGGAACTGAACCGTCGCAAGGCTCGCGCCGAAATGGTCATCTACGTCTCGGACAACGAGTCGTGGATGGACTCGCCGCTGCATGGTCGAACGGCGGGCAGCACCGCGACGCGGACCATGAAGGAGTGGTCGGCGTTCAAGAAGCGCAACCCGAAGGCGAAGCTCGTCTGCATCGACATCCAGCCGTACGGCTCGACGCAGGCGAAGGAGCGGCCGGACGTGATCAACGTCGGCGGCTTCTCGGACCAGGTTTTCCGATTCATCGCCGACGTCGCGCAGGGCGCGACCGAGCAGGGCCACTGGGTCAACCAGGTCCGCTCGGTGACCCTGTGATTCAACAACAACCTCAACCTCTTTTAGGAGATGCGGCCGTCGTCTAACGGCGGCGGCCGCGATTCGGACACGCCGAATGCCCGTCGGGACTACATGGCTGTTAACCATAACCAAGTCTCGGCAACGAACTCGTCGGCGTGTTCCTCAAACGGTCGAACGGCGAATGCCGGTGGGACTACATTCAATTCGGCGCCGCGCAAGCGGCTTTGCGGGTTCGACTCCCGCCCGGGGCGACAGCTGCTCCGGTGGTGCATGGGCAGGCACACCGAAATGTCTCGTCAGAACCTTGTCGCCAACGACCTTTTGAACGATGTGCTTACACAAACGATCGCGATCGGCGAATGCCCGATGGGACTACATGGTAAGAGCGCCCGACGTTCACTTGGGAGGTTCCGGGTTCAATCCCCGGGTGCGGTATTTCATTGTTTGATGAGTGTGCCGCACTAGCTCAAAAAATCGTCTCGTCATCTACTCGTCACCGAACGCATCGCACATACGACGAATGCCTGGTGGAACTACATTGGTTCAACTCCATTCGCCGGCCTTGCGGCGCCCGCCGCGTACATGCCGGCGTGCTCATTGGGAGCATTGTTTCGCCGCCCCTTGTCGTCGTCCTTTTCGAGATACTTGCGGAGTCCGCAGATGCGGGCCCGGACTACATGACGGACCTAAGGTAGCCACGAAGGTGAAGCGGTCTCGTCGCACACGCGGCGAGCCCCGGCCCAGTGGGCGTGCGCGTCACGCTTCTACGGCGTCCAAAACTCAGTCTGGTCCAATCTTGCTGCGGCGCCGCGTTCACGCAGTCGTGACGAATGCCCGTGGAACTACATGGATTTGGCTCCCGAGGTCGTCGGTTCGAGTCCGACCGGGTCCATTGCCGCGAGGCGATCGACGGGCCCGTAGCTCAGTTGGCAGAGCGCGTAAACCGTTTCACAACCACTCGTCGTCACGCCTTTTCATAGTCGTTCGCCCGGCGCCGACACGCCGGCGGACGTTTTGGCCGGGGTCCGACCCGGCCGTGGCGAATGCTGTAAGGAACTACATTGGGTTTGTGGGTTCGACTCCCACCGACCGGCTCGATGCGTCGGTCGTCATGTTTCTTCGCCATTTTGTCGTCACGCCCCGGTCGGACGCGCGTCCACCATCGGCTCTGTAGCCCAACCGGCAGAGGCAGCGGCCCGAGATGCCGCACGGTGCAGGTTCGAATCCTGCCAGGGCCATTCCAAGTGGGAACGCGGATCTCGCAACGCGGAAGTGATCCAACGGTGCGTCAATCCGTTTGATGCAGCAGTTCCGCGTTCCGAGATCCGCGTTCCCAGTTCAACAATACATCAAGGCGATTCACACCGGTTTACCCACGCGCGAGCGTCCCGGCTGAGCCCACGGCCGAGGCGCTCGCGGATATTCATGGCAGAATGGACTCCCCGATGAGCGAGTACCGCCAGTACAACGATGACGTGTTCACCGTCTCCGACGTGCTCTCTGCGGAGGAATGCGCGGCGTACATTGCGTTCGCTGAGGGCGTCGGGTTCGTCGAGGCGCCGATCTCGACGGGCTACGGCGATTTCGTCGTCTCTGACGTGCGCAACAACCGGCGGGCGATGGTCGACGACCTTGATCGCGCCGCCGACCTGTGGCGTCGCGTCAAGGACTACGTTCCGACGAAGATCGGACTCTGGCACGCGATCGGGCTTAACGAACGCTTGCGGTTCTATCGATATGAGTCGGGGCAGCGGTTTCGTTGGCATCGCGACGGCGCGTTTCGCCGAGAAAACGGCGAGCGGAGCCGATTGACCTTCATGATCTACCTCAACGACGACTTCGTGGGTGGCCGGACGTCGTTCACGTATTGCACCGTCGAGCCCGTGCGCGGCACGGCGTTGCTGTTCACCCACGAGGTGCATCATCAGGGCGATCCGGTGCGCGAGGGCGTCAAGTACGTGCTGCGGACCGACGTGATGTATCGACCGGAGTAAACGATGGACGGTGACCTGCTCCAGATTGACGGTTCGTTCGGCGAGGGCGGCGGGCAGATCGTGCGGTCGTCGGTCGCGTTGGCGATGCTGACGGGGCGGGCGATCGAGGTGGTCAACGTGCGCGCCGGGCGTGACAAGCCGGGCCTGCGTCGTCAGCACGCCACGGCGATCCGCGCGGCGGGGCAGGTCTGCGGCGCGGACATCGAGGGCGCGGACGTCGGGTCGTGTCGGTTCGTGTTCAAGCCCGGCGTGGTGCGCGCGGGCGACTACCGGTTTTCGATCGGCACGGCGGGCAGCACGATGCTGGTGCTGCAGACGATCCTCCCGGCGTTGCTCGTGGCGGAGGGGACTTCGCGTGTGACGCTGGAGGGCGGGACGCACAACCCGGGCGGTCCGCCGTTCGATTTCGTAGAGCGTGTGTACGTGCCGCTGATCAACCGGATGGGGCCGACGGTGACGGTGGACCTGGAGCGTTGCGGGTTTTACCCGGCGGGGGGCGGCAGCGTGCGCGTGAGGGTCGAGCCGGCGGCGGGCGGCGTGCTGCGCGGTTTCGAGTTGCACGAGCGTGGCGGGATCGACGAGAAGCTGGCGCGGGCGATCGTGTCGAACCTGCCGCGGCACATCGCCGAGCGCGAGCTGCGTAAGGTGACGAGCGTGCCGTGGTGGGGCGGGTCTCGGGCGTTCGTGGAGGACGTGCCCTCGCCGGGGCCGGGCAACGTGTTGACGATCGAGGTGCGAGCGGTGAAGGCGCGGGAGTTGTTCATCGCGTTCGGGCGACGCGGCGTCAAGGCGGAGGTGGTGGCGCGCGAGGTGCTGACGGAGGCACGCGCGTGGATCGACAGCGACGTGCCGGTCGGCCCGCACCTGGCGGATCAGCTGCTGTTGCCGCTGGCGATCGCGGGCGAGGGCGCATTCACGACGATGCCGCTGACGCTGCACGCGACGACGCACATCGAGCTGATCAAGCGGTTTGTCGACGTGGACGTGACGGTGGAGGAGGTCGAGGGTGATCGGCGGGTGGTGCGCGTGGCGCGGCGGTGACGCGGTTCATTTGGTGATCTGGTGAAGTGGTGATTTGGTGAGGTTTGACTGAGTCGCTCGTGACTTGCGGTCGAATCGAGGACGACGCCTGCGGCAATTCGCTAGGTGCGATCGGTCACGTTGAACACATCACCAGATCACCACTTCACCAAATCACCCAATGCCATCACTGTCGCAGGACCTGCACGATGGTTTCGACGATGTCGTCGACGGGGCGGGCGATGTTGACGATGAGCACGCGTTCGTCGTCGCCGGGCGGCTCGAGCGTGTCGAACTGGCTGCGGAGCAGCGTGTCGGGCATGTACTCGTGCTGGCGTTCACGCAAGCGGGCGGCGATCAGCTCGAACGACCCGGCGAGGTGGACGAGCTGGACGAACTCGGCGTGCGCGCCGAGGCGGACGCGGGCGGCGCGGGTCAGCGCCGAGCAGGCGAGCACGGTGTTGCGGCCGGCGGCGTTGCGCTCGCGGATCAGCGCGGCGAGCGCGTCGAGCCAGGGCACGCGGTCGGCCTCGGTCAGCGGCTCGCCCCGGCGCATCTTCTCGACGTTGGCGGGCGGGTGGTAGTCGTCGGCGTCCTCGAACACCCAGCCGAGGCGCGACGCGAGCGTCCGACCGATCGTCGTCTTGCCGCACCCGCTGACACCCATCAGTAAGATCACCATGGCTGGTCCGCTCCGTGTCGCATGGCCGTCAAGTTTACTTGATGATCTCGTCCGGGCGAGGCGCGGCGTCGGGGTCGGCGGCGCTGAGCACCTGATAGAACGGCGTGTCGGTCGAGCCGAGATACTGACGCGCCAGATCGAATTGCTGGCCGATCGTCTTCTGGAGCGTGAACAGCGTGTCGACGGTCTCGGGGGCGGGCGCCTCGATGAGCCGACCGGTTTCGACCGTGTGGGTCAGGTGTCGGCGGATCTCGATGGCGGGGGTGGCGACGCCGATGGCGAGCATCAGCGCGATCGCGGAGGCGGCGATGCGGTGTCGGTCCCAGTGCGTCAGCGCGGCGGCGGCGAACACGGCGACGATGAACAAGGCCGGCATCGACCCGCGCATCGCCAGGTCGTTGAAGTAGCCGTAGCGGTACAGCGGGGCGAGGGTCATCAGGGCGAGGCACGCGGCGAGCAGCACGCGGTTGACGCGGAGGTCGGCGTCGCGCCGCAGCGTAAAGAAGCACGCGACGATCAGCAGCGCGAACTCCAGCACGACGAATAGCGCGTAGGGCGCCAGGAAGAGCCAGATACGCTCGACGGGCAGCATCGTCAGGACGAACCCGTTGGGCAGCGGGTTGGCGATGTCGTAATCCTTTGGGATGTCGAACGGGACGGCGCGCTGGAGGAAGTATGCGACGAGCAGTCCGCCGAGGATCACGCCGGTAAGGTTGAGCGGGGCGACAAGCGTGCGGAGGCGGGCGTTGAACGCGCCGGGCTGAACGAACCACTGCAGGGCGATGAAGGGGGCGAGTCCGATGATGACCATAGGCGACCAGAGCAGCCCCATCGCCAGGAGGAACACGCCGGGGAATCGCGGGTCGCGACGGTGGATGGCGTCGAGTGTCATGGCGGTGCAGAGCCAGGAGGTGACGGCGTGCTGGGGCGTCCAGAAGAGCTGCGTGAGTGTGGATGGGCACTGTGACACGCCGGACCACCACTCGATGTGTTCCCAGCCGTGCGGGTTGATGGCCGCGCCGACGATCAGCGGGACGATCGGTTGGCCGATCACGTCCATGCCGGAGAACAGGACGAAGACGACGCTGCAGAAGACGGGTCGCCGGCCGCGCGTCAGCAGGATGAACCAGCCGAGGGCGATCATCGTGCCGACGACGGTGGTCAGCCACAGCGTGTGGTTGGCGGCGGTCCAGCCGAACAGCTTGCCGACGACGGCCGCGGGCAGGTAGTAGGCGACGTAATAGACGAGCGTCACCGGCCCGGAGGTGGTGTAGTAGGTGACCGGCCAGTCGTGCCGGATCAGGTCCATCAGCACGGCGTTGTGCTTGAGCCAGTCGACGTCTTCGAGGCCCCAGCCGCCCGACCCGCATATCAGCAGGGCGAGCATCACCGGGATCGCCGCCAGCAGCAGCGATCGCACGGTCACCCGCGGCTCGTCGATGGCGGGCGGATCACCCTCTTTAGGGGCCGTCGGCCTGAACAGCTCACGCAGCCACCACCCCACGCCACCGGCCAGGATCGCCACGAAAACCGCCGCGACGACCGGCCTGAGCCATCCGGCGCAGAAGATCGCCACGGGGATCGCCAGATAGAGGATCGACGCGGCCCACAGCACCCGCCGCAGGTGTTGCAGCGAAACGCCGCGTGGGGGCTCTTCGATCGGATCGGTCATGACGGGTCTCTGATGACGCGGCGTGGCACATCGGGCCGATCCCGGGGCGGCCGCCTTGCCGAGTCGGGGCGTGTGTGCGATATTGTACACCCCGATCGCATCTTCAAAAGGGGCAGCGACTTCCCGCTGTCGACTGGTCTGGAGGCAGGCACGTTGCTCGACACCGTTCCGATGTTATTGGCCCAGGCCGCTGACACCGCGTCGAAGCCTCAGCCGTTGATCCACCCCATGGGCATATTGGCCATCGCGATCGTCATCGTGATCGGCATGATCGTCTGGCTGCGGATCAACGCGTTCATCGCGTTGATCACCGGCGCGATCGTCATCAGCCTGCTGGCGCCGGGCGAGTGGGCCTTGAAGATCGAGCGCGTGGCGCAGGCGTTCGGCGGCACGGCCGCGGGCATCGGCATCGTCATCGCCCTCGCGGCGGTCATCGGCAAGGCGATGATGGACAGCGGCGCCGCCGACCGCGTCGTGAAGATGTTCCTCGACCTGCTCGGCGAAAAACGCAGCGGCGCGGCCCTGCTGGCCAGCGGCTACACGCTGTCGATCCCCGTCTTCTTCGACACCGCGTTCTACCTGCTCGTGCCGCTCGCCCGGTCGCTCTACCGACGCACGAAGCACCGCTACCTCTATTACCTCGTGGCCATCGCCGCCGGTGGCGCGATCACCCACACGCTCGTGCCCCCGACGCCAGGCCCGCTGTTCATCGCCAACCAACTCGGCGTCGACCTCGGCGTGATGATCGGCATCGGCGCCCTCGTCGCCGTCCCCGGCGCGATCGCCGGACTGATCTTCGCCGGGTGGATCAACAAGCGGATGCCCATCGAGATGCGGCCCTACGCCGGGGAAGAGGAACGCGAGACCGAGCAGGCCATCGCCGACGCGAAGCTGCCCAACCTCATGCTCGCCCTGGCGCCGATCCTCCTGCCGATCGTGCTGATCACCGCGAACTCGATCGTGAAGGTCGTCGGTCACAACGCCCTCGAGGCCAATCCGTCGCTGCTCAACGAGACGCCCGCGGCGAAGTTCGTGCTGCACATCAGCGCGGCCGACGCCGAGGCGAACCCCAAGCTCGCCGGTCACGACGGCAAACTCGGCGTCATCGCCACGAGCAAGTCCGGCAAGAAGTACGTGCAGGCGATGGGCGACGGCGACATCACCAACGCCCTGCTGGCGGTGAGCCACAAGCTGCCGATCGCCAAGACCTTCGGTGCGACGAACCTCGTAGGCAACCCGAATTTCGCGCTGCTGCTGTCGGCCGGCATCGCCGTGTGGACGCTGTGGCTGATGAAGAAGCCGACGAAGGAACAGATGGCCGAGACGCTGGAGCACGCGCTGATGTCCGGCGGCATCATCATCCTGATCACGGCGGCGGGCGGGGCGTTCGGCGGTATGCTCAAGGCCGCGGAACTCGGCGCGGCGATCGAGAACATGTTCGGGTCGTCGGCGACGAAGGGCCTGCCGCTGCTGTTCTTCGCGTTCGGCATCGCGTCGCTGATCAAGTTCGCCCAGGGCTCGAGCACCGCGGCGATGATCGTCACCTCGGGCATGATCGTCGCGATGATCACGCCCGAGTCGCTGACGTATCACCCGGTCTACCTGGCGCTGGCGATCGGCAACGGGTCGCTGATCGGGTCGTGGATGAACGACTCGGGGTTCTGGATCTTCGCGAAGATGGGCGCGTTGACGGAGGCCGAGGCGCTGAAGTCGTGGACGCCGCTGCTCGTGGTGCTGGGCGTCACGGGCATGATCACCACCGTGCTGCTGGCGGTGCTGATGCCGATGACCTGAGCCGGGGTCGCGGTTTGATCGGGGCCGGGCCGCGACAAGTCGCGCCCATCGGCTAGGATATGGGGTAACCGGTCGCCGTGGCGGCCGCGCAACAGGGGTGTACGGTTGAACAGCGATTCGTACGGATTCGAGGGAACACCATGAAGAGTGCAACGTGGTTCGCGTTCGTGTTGGGCCTTTGCGCCCTGGCGGGCGGGATGACCGGCTGCCAGACGACGCCGAGCGACGAGAAGCAGCAGCTGCCGCCGGGCGTGTATCAGACGCTCGGCGAGGTCGAGCGGCTCGACCCGGCGTTCGATGCGCTGATCCCGGCCGACGCGAAGATGGAAGTGGTCGCCGAGGGTTTCGTCTGGTCCGAGGGCCCGCTGTGGGTGCCGGACAGCAAGGCCGTCGGCGGCGGATACCTGCTGTTCAGCGACATCCCCCCGAACCGCGTCATGAAGCTGTCCTACAACGCCAACGGCGGCTCGTCGGTCAGCGTCTACCTCGACCCTTCGGGCTATGACGGCCCGATCCCGCGCACCGGCGCCATCGAGCCCGACGAGCCCGGGTCCAACGGCCTGCTGCTCGACCCCAAGGGACGCCTCGTGCTCTGCCAGCACGGCAACCGCCAGGTCGCCCGCATGGCCGCGCCGCTCAACGATCCGATGTCCAAGTGGATCACCCTCGCCGGCCGCTACAACGACGAGCGCCTCAACAGCCCCAACGACGCCGCGTTCGGCCCCGGCACCGCGCTCTACTTCACCGACCCGCCGTACGGCCTGACCCGCAAGATGGAAGACCACTGGAAGAAGATCCCGTTCCAGGGCGTCTACATGCTGTCGAAGTACGGCCACGTGACGCTGCTGACCAAGGAGCTGACGCGCCCCAACGGCATCGCCTTCTCGCCCGACTACACGAAGCTCTACGTCGCGAACTCCGATCCGGACATGCCGATCTGGAAGTGGTTCCCGGTCAACTGGGACGGCACGCTCGGCGAGGGCCACGTCTTCGCCGACGCGTCGGAGCGCGTGGGCAAGTACAAGGGCCTGCCCGACGGCATGAAGGTCGACGTCAACGGCAACGTCTTCGCGACCGGACCGGGCGGCGTCTACGTGTTCAACGCCCAGGGCGATCACCTCGGCACGCTGCTGACCGGCGAGGCGACGAGCAACGTCGCGTTCGGCGGGCGTGACGGCAACATCCTCTACATCACCGCCGACAGCTACATCCTCCGCATCCGCACCAACACGCACGGCGCCGTCGTCGGCGTGCCGCACCTGCCGGAGATGCCCACGGGCCCGACCCTCGACTACAACATCAAGGGCTCGGTGACGATGAAGGACTGCGGCGGCTGCGGCATGTGCGCCAAGTGCATCTCGGCCGGACACTGCGCCGCGTGCGAGGCGATGAGGGACGGCAAGAAGTGCCCGACCTGCGCCGAGGCCGCCAAGCACTGCCCCGACTGCGCCAAGATGAAGACCGGCATGTGCGCCAAGTGCGCCAAGATGATGTGCGACTCGTGCGACGACGCGAAGAAGATGTGCGACAAGTGCGCCGCCGAGATGCACAAGTGCGAGATGTGCGCCAAATCCAAGACCGGCATGTGCGCCAAATGCGCCGAGATGTGCGCCAAGTGCCCCGAGTGCGCCAAGAAGGCCGCGAAGTAAAGACGCGCGACCCGAACGCTTCACCTCGAAACGTGAGCCACCGCATGCGTGCGATGTTGTTGACCGAATACAAGCGCCTCGAGATGACCGACTTCCCCGAGCCGGACGTCGGCCCGGGGCACGTGCTCGTCCGCGTGCACGCCTGCGGCATCTGCGGCAGCGACATCCACGGCTTCGACGGGTCCAGCGGTCGGCGCATCCCGCCGCTGGTGATGGGCCACGAGGCGGCGGGCGTCGTCGAGAGCGTCGGCGAGGGCGTCACGAAGTACCAGCCGGGCGACCGCGTCACATTCGACTCGATGGTCTCGTGCGGCGCGTGCCACTACTGCCGCCGCGGCCAGCTCAACCTCTGCGACAGCCGCCGCGTGCTCGGCGTGTCGTGCGGCGAGTACCGCCAGCACGGCTGCTTCGCCGAGCTCGTCGCCGTGCCGCAGCACATCATCTACCGCGTGCCCGACAACCTGTCACTCGAGCACGCCGCGATGGTCGAGCCGGTCAGCGTCGCCGTCCACGCCGTCAACCGCACGCCCGTCACGCTCGGCGACACCGCCGTCGTCGTCGGCGCGGGGATGATCGGCCTGCTGGTCGTCCAGGCGCTGCGCGCCGCGGGGTGCACCCGCGTGATCGCCGTCGACCTCGACGACCGCAAGCTCGGCATGGCCAAATCGCTCGGCGCCGAGGCCGGGCTGAACCCGAAGAAGTGCGACGTGCTGGCCGAGGTGCTGGCGATGACCGACGGGCGCGGCGCCGACGTGGCGCTGGAGTGCGTCGGGGCGACCGAGCCGATCAAGACCGCCATCGCCTGCGTGCGGAAGGGCGGTGCGGTGACGCTCGTGGGCAACCTCGCCCCGACGATCGACCTGCCGCTGCAGCCGGTCGTCACCCGCGAGATCACGCTGATCGGCACGTGCGGGTCCAACGGCGAGTACCCGCAGTGCATCGATCTGATGAGCCGCGGCCTGATCGACGTGTCGCCGCTGATCACAAAAATTGCGCCGCTCGATGAAGGTCCGGCGCTTTTCGACCGACTCTATGCCGGGGACGCGGAACTGATGAAGGTCATTCTGACACCGTGATGACCGGGGACTGGACAGCAACTCAGACGCACGAGGAATCTGATGAGTCACAACCTGTTTGATCTGTCGGGCAAGGTCGCGATCGTTACCGGAGCGAGCCGTGGTCTCGGGCAGCAGTTCGCCCTCGCGCTGGCGCGCGCCGGCGCGGACCTGGTGATCACGTCGCGCAACGTCGAGTCGCTGACCACGTTCAAGTCGGAGCTCGAAGGGCTCGGCCGGCGCGTGCTGGCGGTGCAGCTGGACGTGCGCGACTTCATGAGCATCCAGACGATGGCCGAGGCGGCGCACAAGTTCTTCGGCAAGCTCGACATCCTCGTCAACAACGCCGGGTGCAACGTCCGCAAGCCCGCCCTCGAGGTCACCCCCGAGGACTGGGACATGGTGATGGACACGAACCTGCGCGGCGCGTTCTTCGTCGCCCAGGCCGTCGGGCAGTACATGGTCGACCGGCGCTACGGCCGCGTGATCAACATCGGATCGGTCACCTGCGTGTCCGGCTACGCGGGGCTCGCGCCGTACTGCGCCAGCCGCGGCGGCGTCAAGCAGCTGACCATGAGCCTCGCCGACGACTGGGGCCCGCACGGTGTGACCGTCAACTGCCTGGCGCCCGGCTGGTTCAAGACCGCGCAGAACGCCGTGCTCTACCAGGACGCCGAGTGGGTCGAGTACATCACCGACCGCATCCCGCTCAACCGCCCCGGCCAGCCGCACGACCTCGACGGCGCCGTCGTGTTCCTCGCGTCCGACGCCAGCGCCTACATCACCGGCCAGACGCTGCTGGTCGACGGCGGCATCTCCACCGGCTCGACGCACGCCGTGCCGAAACGCAAGGGCGCCGCCGCGCCGACCCCCGCTCCGACGCCCGCCCCCGCGCCGACCCCCGTCGCGCCCGCGCCGCCGCCCATGCCCGTCGACGCCTCCGCCGCGCCCGGCAAGGAAGAGGCCATCGCCGAGTTCCGCGAGGCCGTCACGAAGGAAGACCCCGCCATCATCCTGGAGTATCTCCGTGCGCTCGAGCAGATGCTCACGCCCGACGAGGTCACCAGCTACCGGCAGTACACGTACCTCACCGCGTTCGCGCCGAACGTCAAGCGCGTCGACGAACTCTGCCAGACCGGGCACTGGATGGAGGCCAAGCGGTTCGCCGACGAGGTCCGGTCCGGCGCGGAGCTGTTCGAGGAGGTCGCCGCGCTGCCCGCGAAGATCGCCGCGACGCGCACCGCGTTCAAGGACTCGCTGCTCAAGAACTTCAAGGAAGCCTTCGACCGCGAAGACATGCAGCGTGCGATGGCGCTGCTCGAAGAGATGGACAAGACCCTCACGCCCGAGGAGGCCGCGCCCTACGCGGAGATGGCGCGCGAGGTGCTGCACGCCAAGAAGGAAAACCTCGGCGTCCGCTTCAAGATGTCGATGGAAGACAAGGACTGGATCCAGGCCCTGCGCGTCGGGGAGCAGCTGGTCAAGGAGTTCCCGAACTCCGCCTACGCGAAGGAAGTCGAGGGCATGATCAACAAGCTCCGCGAGCGCGCCGCCCGGCAGATGGGCGGCAAGCACTGATCACGCGGGCGGCGCGACGCGGACGTCGTTCGCCTTGCGCAGGCCGAGCCCGTCGGCGAGCCGCACGCCCAGCCCCGTCTCGCGCGTGAACGCGTCACGCAGCAGCAGCGCCGTCGCGAACCCCAGCCACGCACCCGCCATCACGTCGCTCAGGTAGTGCGCGTTGACCAGCACGCGTGTCAGCGCCAACGCCGTCGCCACCGGCAGCCACACCCACCACGCCCGCGGCCAGATCAGCCACAGCACGCCGAACACCGCGAAGATCGTTGTCGCGTGTCCCGACGGGAAGCCCGTGCGGTGGAACCCCGTCTCGAACCAGTCGAACCCGTACTTCGCGCCGTCGAACTTGTCCGGGTCGAGCATCGCGCCCGGACGCCAGCGCCCGAACACCCACTTCAGCACGTTCGCCGCGATCCCCGCCACGCCCACCGACGCCAGCACCCACCCCGCACGCAACGCCAGCGTCCGCATCCGCAGCGCGATCGCCCCAGCCGTCAGCACGCCCGCGCCGATCAGCCAGAGGTTCGCGTCGCCCACCTGCGTGACGATCGCCCCGAACTCGCGATACGAATCCGGCAGCCGCGACACCCACAGCGACAGACGACGATCGAACACCACGCCGCTCACCGTCGCCGCCAGCACCACCTGCACGCCGGCCGCCGCCGTCAACTGCCACGCCTTATCCTGCGACTCGTCACTCATGAGCCGCTATTGTATAGACCGCTCGCGGCTTAGCACGTTATCCTTCAACCCCGCCGCGCCAATCCGCACATGCCCGACATCTACAACATCCGCACCACCGCGCCCGGCCCCACCGGCTCACTCCCGCTCACCGCCGACCAACTCCGCAGCGAACCCTCCGGCAACCTCTTCGGCTGGTCACAGGACGCCGGCATGGGCTGGGAACCGGCGCACCTCGGCCGCGATGAATACCTCATCCTCTCCACGCTCGGCGGCATCCGGCAGCCCGACGGCACGCCGCTCGCCCTCGGCTACCACACCGGTCACTTCGAGGTCGGCCTGCTCATGGAACGCGCCGCGCGCGTCCTCCGCGACGATCTCGCCGCCATCCCCTTCGCCGGGTTCTGCACCGACCCCTGCGACGGACGCAGCCAGGGCACCACCGCGATGTTCGACTCGCTGGCGTATCGCAACGACGCGGCGATCGTGCTGCGTCGGCTCGTCCGCTCGCTGCCCACACGCAAGGGCGTCATCGGCGTCGCCACGTGCGACAAGGGGCACCCCGCGATGATGATGGCGCTGGCCGGCGCGTCGCGCGACATCCCCGACCTGCCCGCGATCATCGTGCCGGGCGGCGTCACGCTGCCGCCGACCGTCGGTGAAGACGCGGGCAAGATCCAGACGATCGGCGCACGCTTCAGCCACGGCCTCATCGACTTGCAGCACGCCGCGGACATGGGCTGCCGCGCCTGCGCCACGCCCGGCGGCGGCTGCCAGTTCCTCGGCACCGCCGCGACGTCGCAGGTCGTCGGCGAAGCGCTCGGCCTGTCCGTCCCGCACTCGGCGCTGTCGCCCTCCGGTCAGCCCGTCTGGCTCGACGCCGCCGAACGCTCCGCGCGCGCCGTCGTCGATCAGCGCCGCCGCGGGATCGCGCTGCGCCACATCCTCACCGACGACGCGATCCACAACGCCATGGTCGTCCACGCCGCGTTCGGCGGCTCCACCAACCTCCTGCTGCACATCCCCGCCGTCGCGCACGCCGCGGGACTCCGCCGGCCCACCGTCGACGACTGGAACGCCGTCAACCGCGCCGTCCCGCGGCTCGTCTCCGTCCTGCCCAACGGCCCGATCTACCACCCGACCGTCCGCGTCTTCCTCGCCGGCGGCGTCCCCGAAGTCATGCTCCACCTCCGCGACCTCGGCCTGCTCAAACTCGACGCGCTCACCGCGCTCGGCACACCCCTCGGCGACGAACTCGACGCCTGGCAAACCAGCGAGCGCCGCGAGCGCTTCCGGCAGCTGCTTCAGCAACTGGATCAAGTCGACCCCGACACCGTCATCCACTCCCCCGACTCCGCCAAAGCCGCCGGCCTGACCTCCACCGTCACCTTCCCCACCGGCAACGTCGCCCCCCAGGGCTCCGTCATCAAGTCCACCGCCATCGACCCCGACGTCGTCGACCCCGACGGCGTCTACCGACACACCGGCCCCGCACGCGTGTTCACCACCGAGCCCCACGCCATCGCCGCCATCAAGGCCACCGACGACTCACGCATCCAGCCCGGCGACGTCATCGTCCTCGCCGCCCGCGGCCCCCTCGGCGCCGGCATGGAAGAATGCGCCCAGCTCACCATCGCCCTCAAGCACCTGCCCTGGGGCAACCAAGTCGCACTCCTCACCGACGCCCGATTCTCCGGCGTCTCCACCGGCGCCTGCATCGGCCACGTCGGCCCCGAAGCCCTCGCCGGCGGCCCCATCGGCAAACTCCAAGACCGCGACATCATCCAGATCGAAATCGACCGCGTGAACCTCACCGGCTCGATAGATTTGATCGGCCACGCCGACGACATCCATGACGAACATTGGGGCACGCGCGAACTGCAACAACGTCCCCAACGCCCGGATTTGAAACCCGACCCACACCTCCCCGCCGACACACGCCTGTGGGCCTTGCTCCAACAAGCCAGCGGCGGCACGTGGGGTGGCTGCGTTTATGATGTGGATGCGATTGCTGAGAGATTGAAGTAGGTCCCACCCCGGCGGGACATCGGCCTGAACAACATATCGCGCCGGGGGCGGGGCGTACGGATTGGATTACGAACTATGGAACAAGTTGTCATCGCGACCGAAGTGTCTGAACCTGAATCGCGTGAAGTATGGCGGCTTTGGAATCGAGGTGATCGCGGCTTGCGCAGCCGCGTAGGCAGATTGTTCGTCGTCGGCGTTTGCCTCATTTCCCTTGTTCCGGGAACGATTGCAGCAGTTTTTTGGAGCGGTGGAACGGATGCGTCGACGGTTCATGTAATCCTTCGGGTGAGTTTGCCTTGGATAGGCGGGTTAATCGTTTGTGGCGTCGTCTACTGGTTGATATATCGGCGAGGAGTTGCCGTGTGGTACCAAGCCGGCGATGTGCCGCGATCCCTAATAGTTGTCGCTACACCTAAAGGCGTTGAAGTCGAATGGGATGGATTTAAATGCTTCCAATCGTGGCATCAATTCGATGTGGTTCACGATACGGATTCGGTGATTCTCTGCATGAATTCCCGCCTGCCCGTTGCGATTACAAAAAACCTTCAGTCAAAGGACGAACTTGCTGCAATAGATGAATGGTTGTCGGCGGCGATCCCAAAGCGGATCCAACGCTTTCGAAAGTAGTTTGCCGGGCCGCGTGCCGGGTGCCACAGTCGTGGTGCATTCAGACGCAGATGAGGTTCCCCACGAATGGTGGGCGCGAGTATATCGCTAGGCGGCGGATTGTTCATACTCGACGGGGCTGAGGTAGCCCAGGGCCGAGTGACGTCGTTGGGGGTTGTAGTAGTTGTCGATGTAGTCGGTGATCGACGCG
>WGMA01000064.1 GCA_016125285.1 Phycisphaera sp. | reverse complement strand
GCCCGGACCCGGATCGGTGTACGTGCCGGTGTTCATCGCCGTGTCACCCTCGTTCACGATGATCGGCGTCCCATCAATCGTCAGATCCGGCGGGACGTTGTTGACGATCAGGTCGAAGGTGACCTCCATCGTGCCGCCGTCGTCGTCAACCGCGCGGACAGTGAGCGTCTGCGTCTCGTCGGGGCCGTTGGTCGTCGAGTACCACCACGACCACGCGCCCGCGTTGCCGGAGTCCTGCATCACGGTGCCGATCGGGTTGTTGCTGGCGTCGTAGACGGTGATGGTCACGTCGTCGTCGGGGCCGATGTCGTTGAAGCCGCCCGTGTTGTGGACCATGTCGCCTTCGAAGGCGGTGACCGTAGCGTCATCACGCGTGACGATCGGCGGTGCGTTGTTGACGGTGACCGTCAGATTCACGGTGTCCTGCGCGGGGTCGGGCACGATCTGGATCGCGCTGACCGGGGCACGGAAGCCGTTGCCGTCGCTCGGCGTCACGGCGTCGGCGGTGATCATGTTGAGCGTCGTGCCGCTCAGCCCGTCGAACACGAGGTAGTTGCCGCTGTCGCTGGACGTGCCGAGGTCCTGGATGAACACGCCCGGCGCCGTCGTGTTGTCGTTGCCGATGAGCGTGTAAGAATTGCCGAGGTCATCGCTGACGACGTACTCGCCGAAACGCCCGGTCGCGTTGCCGTCGAAGTAGACGATCACGCTGTATCCCCCGGCGAACGCCGCGGGCAGGTTGGCCACGTCGATCGACACGCCGTCCGAGTTGGAATTGCCCGTGTCGAGGTAGGCGCGGAAGAGCGAGCCGATGCCGCCGTCGTCGGGTGACGTCGGTATCGAGAAGGTGTTGTGGGTCGTCCAGCCGATCGCCGCCGAGGTCACGTCGCCTTCCGAGTCGATCAGGTTCGTCGCGGCGCCGGTGCTGAGGGTGCTGCTGACGGTCGTGCTGATGACGTTGTTCCAGTTGCCCGCGGGCGCCGCGCCGGTGACACCGGTCACGTTGAACGTGCCGATCGCGCTGCCCAGGTCCGAGTTCGCGAAGTTGACGCTGATGATGTCCTCCTCAAAATCGTCGTCAACCACCGTGACCTTCACGTCGTAGTCGTCGGACATCGTGCCGCTCGGGTTGTCGTCGCGGTACGTGTGCATCATGTTGAACGGCTTGGTCGTCGAGCCGTCCGCAGCGAGATTGATCGTGTCGACGTTCCCGTCGCCCCAGTCGATCGTCACCACCTGGCTGTCGAGCGTGCCGGGGTCGTAGACCTCGCCGGTCAGCGTCACCGAGCTGTTCTCGAAGATCTCGGTCGGCGCCACCACCACGTTCTGCAGCTGCGCCGGCACGTTGGAGACGGTCGTGGTGAGCGTCACGCTGTCCGACGCGACGGGAGCGGCGGCGTTGTAGTGCGCGAGGATCTCGGGGCCGGACAGCGCGGTCGTGTAGAACGCCACGTCGTCGATGTCGCCGTTGAAGTAGTTGTCGGTCGGGTCGAGGATACCGCCGCCGCCGATGTTGAACAGGTCCGCGGACGAGCCGTATCCGCCGGCGCCCAGCGCGCTGTGTGCCTTGCTTCCCTTGAGCACGCCGTTGACGTAGACCTGAACCTCCGTGCCCGTACCGACGGCGACGAGGTGCGTCCACTGATCATCGATCACCCCGGCGGTCGCGGCGTCGATGATCAGGCTGGTGCTCGCAGAGGTATAGAGCAGGAGCGTGGCGTCGTCGGTGAAGCCGAACTCGACGACGTCGTTCTGCCCCGCGTCGCCGGCGCGCGCCGCCTGCGGCGTGGTCGACGGGCGGATCCACGTCTCGATCGTGAACTGCGAAAGGGCGTTGAGGCTCAGGTCGGTGCTGACCCAGTCGCCGTTGCCGTCGAAGTGCGTGGCGGAGTTGTCGAACTCGAATCCGCTGAAGTCGGTCGGCAGAGGCCCGTCGACGTCCTGCCCGGTCATCGTCGCCGCGTCGCCGTGATAGGTGCCGGTGTAGTTGCCGGTCTCGTCGACGGCGTTCGCCACGCCGGTCGTTTCGCTGAACCGGAAGTACGCGTCGGGGCTGTCCGCCAGCACGGCCGCTTCGTAATGGCCGATCTCGTAGAGCTGCACCGTCACGTCGTAGTCGTCGGCCGACGTCGCCGTCGGGTCGTCGTCGAGGTACTGGTGCATGTAAGTGAACGGCGTGACGTCCATGCCGTCGCTGGCGAGGTCGAACTGCTCGACCGTGCCGTCGCCCCAGTCGATCACCAGCGTGTGGGCGTCGTTGAGGTCGACGTCGGTGATCTCGCCGTCCAGCGTGACGGTCTCGTCTTCGTTGATCGCGGGCGTGAGCGACACGTTCGTGAGCGTCGCTCCGTCGTTGACGCCGGTGACTGTGATCGTCGCGGTGCCCGTCGACGTCGCGCCGAGGTCATCGACGAGGGTGTAGGTCACCACCTGGTCGGCCGATTCGCCGAGCGAGAGGTATTCGAACTCACCGTTGGGATCGAACGTCAGCTTCACGGACGTCGCGTCGTAGGCGCTGATGAGCGTGCCGTTCGGGGCGCCGATCGCGATGTAGCTCACCGCCTCGTCCGCATGCATGACTTCCATGTCGCTCGACATGTCTTCCTCGGCCACGAGGGTGACGCTCGTCGTCGTCAGCGCGGTGCGCCGCAGCTCGGCCGGGTCGACGCCGAAGAACGTCGCCAGGTTGCCGACGAAGATCGGCGGGCTGCTATAGGTGTTCATGAAGTTGATCGTGTCGGCGATCTCGTCGACGACGACGGCGGTGGTCACGGCCTCGAACGGCACGGTTGCCCCGTTGAGATCGCCCGTGCCGGCGTCGATCGCGAAGTAGCCGATCGTCTCGACGACGTGTGTGGCGTTGCCCAGGCTGCCGCCGCCGCTCTGATCTTCCTCGAGCGCGACCCCGAACGAGGACGTGGTCACCGTGCCCGACAGGCGGGTCTTGAAGAAGTCGTCGCTGCCGACCGTGTTGCGCGTCTGCGGCTGGGCGACGACGACCGGCGCCGCGTCGAACGGGGCGCTGAACGTCACCGTGTCGAACGAGCCGGAGCCGCCGTTGACCGTCGACGACGTGTCACGCGTGCCGACCTCCAGCGTCGTGCCGTCCTCCAGCAGCCAACGCCCGGCCTCCAGGACGATCCACTGAACCTGTTCGTCCGTGTGGGTCTGGTCGAGCTTCGACGCCTCCTCGATCTCGATCGAGAAACCGGTCGTCGTCACGCTCGTGATTGTCGCGTATGACGCGTCGCCGCCGTTCAGCGAGATCGGCTGCGCGAACACGACGGGGTTGATGTACGTGCGGCTGAAGTTGATGGTCTGGGAGTTGTCGTTCAGCGCCGCGATGGTGCCGACCTCGCCGATCGTCGACGTCGCCAGCGAGAGCAGTCCCTGCGTGACACCCGACGTGTCGATGCTCTGCAGGAAGAACGGGCTGTCGACGTCGGAGTCGTTGGCCAAGAAGTCGAGCATCGTCGCGCCGTCGTCCTCGGTGACACTCAGCGTGTCGTCCACGGCGACGGGGCCGTCGTTCTCGCCCGTCACCGCGATCGACACCGTCGCGCTGTCCATCGCGCCGTGCGTGTCCGTGATCGTGTACGTGAACGAGTCGTTGAGTATCTGGCCCGCGGCGAGAGAGTCCGGCCCGTCGTAGGCGAACGACCCGTCGCTGTTGACCGTCAGCGTCGCCCCCGACGCGAGTGTCGTCGGTACGCCGAGCGCCACCACGCCGCCGTTGACCTCGAACACCGTCAGCGAGTCGCTGGCGTCCGGGTCACTGTCGGCGCCGGCGCCGTTGTCCGCCAGGACGTTGCCGTTGAGCGTCGTGTTCTCCAGCGTCGCGAAGCTGTCGTCGAACGCGGTCGGCGCGTCGTTCACGCCGTCGACCGTGATGTTCACCGTCGCGGTGTCGGTCCCGCTGAACTTGTCGACCGCCGTGTAGGTGAACGAGTACATCGCCGAGTCGCCGGGGTCGAGCGCGTCGTCGTCGGGTGTATACGTGAAGCTCACCAGGGCGTCGCCGGTCAGGAGCGTGCCGTCGGGAGCTCCGACCGCGAGGTAGCTGACGGTCTCCGAGATGTGAACCAGTTCGCCGTCGTTGTTGTCCTCGTCGACGTAGATGACCGCCGATGTCGTGCTGATCGATGCGTAACGCAGGGCCGCGGGGTCGGCGCCATCGTATTTCGCGATCGACCCGAGGAAGTGGGGCGCGGCTGAGTAGGTGTTGCTGAAGTTCAGTGTGAAGTTCGCCTGCGTCACGCTGTCCGCCGTGGTGTTGGCCTCGAATGCCACGCCGTCCCATGTCCCGTTACCCTTCTCGATCGCCAGGTAGCCGATCGTCTCATCGACGTGCGTGGTGTCGCCGACCACCTCTTCCTCTTCGATCGCGACGTCGAAGCTGTTGGCACCGATGTTGTTCTCGCGCGTCTTGAAATACGCGTCGCTGCCGAAGCCGTTGCGTGTCTGCGCCTGGCTCATCACCGCGGGCGCCGCGGAGAAGTCGTAGAGGTAGTTCTGCGTGATGAACCCGGCCGTGCTCTTCTGGATGGCGCCGCCGCCCGTGTCCAGCGTGCCGACCTCGAGGATCGTGCCGTCCGACAGCCGCCACACGCCGGCCTCGATCACGAACCACGAAACCGTCTCCGCCGCGTGCACGCCGTCCTCGGCCTGCGACTCGGCGATCGCGATGTTGAACGTTGAGTTCGTGACGTTTGAGACCATGGCCACGCTGCCCGGCGCCGTCTCGTTGTTGCTGATCGGCTGGGCGAACACCACCGGGTTGACGAACTGATGCGTCAGGTTGATCGTCATCGTCGCGTCCGTCAGCGTCGTGATCGTGCCGAACTCCGCGATCGTGCGGTTCTCGTACACCGGCGTCAGCGTGCCGCGTGTGACGCCGGACGCGTCGTAGTCCACGATCGCCAGCACGTCGCCCGCCGGTGTGTCGTTGCCCAGCACGTCGATGGCGATCATGGTGTCTTCGTCGGTCGATGCCGAGTCGTCGATCGCGTCGACCGGCTGGTTCATCGTCGCGTTGAAGTTGATGCCGACCTCCGTGGCGTTCAGTTCGCGCTCGTAAAAACGGAAGACCGCGATCTGTCCCTCGAAGTTGGTCGCCGAAGGCGTGCTCTCCGCGGTCGAACCGCCGAGTATCGCGACCGCCGCGTTGTCCGGGCCGGCCCAGTCGTCGAGATTGGTGACCGTGGCGCTCGAATCGACGAGCGTGTTGTCGATGTAGAGGCGGAGACGGTCGGTACTGCCGCTGAAATTCCTGTTGTAAGTCACGACGATCTGG
Source organism: Phycisphaera sp. (assembly GCA_016125285.1). Lineage (GTDB taxonomy): Bacteria > Planctomycetota > Phycisphaerae > Phycisphaerales > Zrk34 > RI-212. Next base: position 7,282 of record WGMA01000064.1, on the reverse strand, counting down.
TGGAAATCCGACGTCGTAATCAGGCCCGACCCGCCGGACAACTGGACCTGTCTGCTGCCATTGTCCATGGTCGCGATGACGTTGTTGGTCGATCCGTCATAGACGATCGAGAACCCATCGCCGCTGCCGCCCGTTTCAAACAGCCGATCGGTGTCCGCGCCGGCGTCGGGGCGGAACCACAGCTCCCACGAGGCGTCGTTGTCTGAAGGATCGCCGGACAATCCGTCGAGCGAGTCGATCGCATCGCCGCCCGTGCCGTCAAACGTGTAGGCCTGGCCGGAGATGCGCGGCGTGTTGATCGCGTCGAGCGTCACGCCGCCGCCCGTGAAGTCAAGCTGATAGTCGCCGGATGGATCGGGGTCGCTGACCCAGACCAGGTCCGTCTCGCACATTGCGTCATAGTCCAGCGTCGCGCCGGACACCGGCGACTCGTTCGCGGCCGGGGGCGGCTGTTTCATCGTGGCGATGTAGTTCGTCGTGACGTTCGCCGCGGTAAACTCGAACTCGTAAAAGCGGAAGACGCTGATCTGCCCCTCGTAGTTCGTCGAGGTGGGCGTCGCTTCAGCGATAGCGTTATTGATGGCGGCGATGGCCCCGTCGTCGGATCCGGACCAGTCATTCAGCCCCGTTGCAGTCGTGTCGGAGTCGACGACGGTGTTATCGATGTAGAGCGTGACGCGGTCGGTGCTGCCGCTGAAGTTTTTGCCGTACGTCACGACAACCTGGTGGAACTCTGTGTCATTGAGCAACGCCGAGCCGCCGCTCACCTGAACCTGGACACTGCCGTTGTCGAGCGTGGCGGTTACTTCGTTGGTCGCACCGTCGTATACCAGCGAGAAGCCATCGCCGGCGCCGCCGGTCTCGAAAATCGTGTCGATGTCCGCATCGCTGGTGGGCCTGATCCAGAATTCCCATGTCGCACTGGCGTCGGACGGGTTGCCGCTCAGATCTTCGAGCGAGGTGACCGTGCCGCCGCCGGCGCCGGTAAACGTGTACGCCTTGCCCTCGAAGTACTGTGTTTCGACGTTGTCGAGCGTCGCGTTGGAGCCGAAGTTGATGTTGTAACCGCCCACGGCCGGACTGCTGTTCCACACCGTGTCGGTCTCGTTGCTCGCGTCGTAGCTGAGCGTCGCCCCGCCCACCGGCGTGCCCGACATCAGCACGCGCGGCTCGAGGGTGTCGAGCAGCACGGGCATGTCCCGTCGATTCCTGCGAGTGGCCTTGTGGGACCGCTTACGGCGACGCCCGGTCGCCTGGTTGACGAGTCGCTCCCACAACGTCACACCGAGTCGCTGACTGCGCATAGATCACCCTTCGTGTGCCCTTGGTTATGCTTCGCGTCGATGCCGCAAACGTACGAGAACCGTACGGTTCGTCGCAGTGACTCCGCTACGACATCGTTCAACAATTCGGCCGACGACCCCAACTGCGTGTCGAGTCGTTGTGGTGCTCCGTGTCCACACCGATCGACATGCCAACCGATTGCTGTTTAACACGGGCTGAGCCCGCGATTTAATTATACCCGGCGGTGCGGGAATTGCACGGCGGTGTCCGATCGAGCTCAACTCACGTCGGCGCCGTCGCGCGCCGTGCGAACCTCGACTCCGCCGCGGCAGTATCAACCGGCGAGACGGGCGTGTGTTGTCCGTCGCGAGGGCGTAACATGTGTGGCCTTGCGGACAAGCATTGGGGACAACCTCTTGACGGACACGCGGCACGTGGAAAAGGAGCATTGAGTATGCGAATCGCTAAGCAGGTACGCCGGTGGATGACGGTGGCGGCGGTGGTCACGCTCGCGGGGCTTACCGTGTCGGCCAACGCCGAGGACAAGCTGTGGAACGTCTACGAAGGCGGCGACGGGCCCGGCAAGGGCAAGTCCATCGTGCTGGTGTCCGGCGATGAGGAGTACCGCTCCGAGGAGGCCCTGTCGCAGCTCGGCAAGATCCTCGCCACGGAGCACGGCTTCAAGTGCACCGTCGTCTACGCCGTCGACCCCGACACCGGCATCATCGACTCCAACAACGGCGGCAACATCCCCGGCCTCGAGGCCCTGGACTCCGCCGACCTGATGATCATCGCCACCCGCTTCCGCCACCTGCCCGACGACCAGATGAAGCACATCGATGACTTCCTCAAGCGGGGCGGCGCGGTGATCGGCATGCGGACCGCGACACACGCGTTCAACGGCGGAGGCGCCTACGGCCACTACTCGTTCAACTACGGCGGGCCGATGACCGAGTGGAAGCAGGGCTTCGGCCGACTCGTCCTCGGCGAGACCTGGATCAGCCACCACGGCGGGCACAAGTCCGAGCCCACGCTCGGCCTGATCGCCCCCGACGCCAAGGACCACCCGATGACCCGCGGCATCAAGGACGGCGACATCTGGGGACCCACCGACGTGTACGGCGTCCGCCTGCCGCTGCCCGGCGACTCCATGCCGATCGTCCTCGGACAGGTCACCAAGCGTGAAGGGCCCGGCAACAACGACGACCCGTTCTTCGGCATGAAGGCCGAGACCGACCGCAAGCCCATCGACAACAAAGCGAAGAACGACCCGATGATGCCCGTCGCGTGGACCAAGTCCTATCAGGTGCCCGACGGCAAGCCCGGCAAGTCGTTCTGCACGACGATGGGCTCGTCGACCGACTGCGCCAACGAGGGCGTCCGCCGCATGATCGTCAACGCCGTGTACTACCTGCTCGGCATGACCGACAAGATCCCCGCCGACGGCACGAAGGTCGACCTCGTCGGCGAGTACCACCCCTCGCAGTACGGCTTCCACAAGGGCGACTACTGGAAGGACAAGGGCCTCAAGCCTTCGGACTTCAAGTGATCGACCGTGCGCGGTTCGGCGCATCCGCCGTGTCACGCCGTGCGCGCCGACACGTGGGATGAGCCCGAAATCGACACGCGGATGGTTTCGCGACGGATCTACAGGGACTTACGACGCGCGACCCCCTGCGGCGCGTCGTAAGTCCTTATTTTTCGTCAAAAACCCGGTGCGCCAACGGGGCGCGAATGGGGCGCAAAAGGGCCCAAAACGGGCGCAAATCGGTCGAAATTGGATCGAAATCGATCAAAAAACGGTCAATTCTGCATCGGATCGGGTCACGTTTGCAAGGTCACGCCGTGCGCACCGGCGCGACGAACAGCGGAGTTCAAGACTGATGATGATTAAGTGACGCGGCCACACCAGCGCGCCATCTGTGCGAATCGTGGGGAACCTCAGCATGCCGCTCGGAGCGAATGGGGCGCAACCGCAGGGCCTACTCCTTCGCCTCGTGGACCTCGAATTCGTAGATGAGCGGCCCGTAGTTCTTGCCGGAGGTCCGCGTGCACTTGAACGTCACGCGCCTCGCCTTGACGGGCTTGTCCAGTTTGAACGTGATCGTTTGGATCTTGCCTGACGGATCGACTTCGCTGGAGGGGTGCTTGCCGTCCTTCACCGTCAGCAGTTCTGTGGTCTTACCCTCGAACTGGGACTCGATGGTGTAGTCGAGCGGCTCGCGTCCGTCGGCGAAGGTCTTCGTGCCGATCGGCACGGCCAGGCGGATCATGCCGATGGTCTTCGGCTCCGGCAGGACGATCGAGCAGGTGTCTGGTTTCGGCTTACGCGAGCCGGGACACCAGAAACGCCCGGGGCCGAGTTCGATCTTGCCATCGTTCACCCGGGCGGGGTTGCTGGTGCCTTGCGAATCGTTGACCTCTACGCGGGCGCGCCGCGCGAGATTCGAGGGGTCTGGTGGCGCTTCGCGGAGTCGCCGGATCTCGAAGCGGTACCACGCCGCCCCGGGCGCCGAGTCGTCGAACGAAGCGACGAGGATGTCCGACTCGCGGCGCAGCTGCATCTTTCCCCGCGGAACCATGCCCTCGGCATCGGGCTTCGACCCGACCGCCAGCAACTCAAATTCCAGTTGAGTCGTGCGGAAGTCCACCGGCCAAAGCGTCGAGTATTCGGGGCCGATCTCATAGGGGCGGCCCCAACGCGGTGTCCACACCTGATCGCCGGCGCGGGTGCCGAGATCACGGGTGGCGGTCGCACCCGGCCGGCCGTCCTTGTAGTGCTTCCAGTACAAACCGATCGGCGTGATGTAGAGGTCCGTGCGGCCGTCGATGTACGCCGAGAAGGTCAACTTCTCGACGCCCTGGTCGACGGGCGGCACATCGCGCGGCAGCACGTACTCGTGATTGGCCGGATCGGCGTGTGCCACGCTGAGCCGGCCCTTGAGCGAACCGATGACCTTGTCGTCGAGGCGTGCGATCACCTCGTAGTCGACGTACGGCGCGGCCGTGCGTCGTTCGCCCACCGTCCATCGTTGGGTCTGCCTCAGATCGACGTACGCCGCCGCGCGACCGGGCAGGTCGATCCACATGAAGGCCAGCCCGTCGGTCGGTTCACCGCGCAGCGTCTTGCCCGACTTGAGGACGGTCACAACGTCGGGCGCATCGGAACGATTGACCTCGGACACGTCGCTCAGCGGAATCGTCTGATCGCCCACCTTGACATCGCGGTTGACGAGCAGGCCGGTGAGCTTCATGCCTCCCGTCTCGGCGGTGATCCACAGCCAGTCCGCATCGTCGTTCAGCCCCTTGAGGTCGATCGGCGCCTGATAGCGATCCGCGGACAGTTTGTCGGCCTTGATCGTCCGCATCCGATCCTGCCTGACGCCGTACCTGACCTCGATCGACGTGGGCGCGAGCTCGTCTTTCGCCGTCGCCACGTGCACCGTCATGAGCGATTGCCCGGCCGGTTGAATGACGGGCGCATCGACACGCAGGCGCGGCTGGCGCAGGAACTCGCGGAGCCGATCAACGGCGATCGCAAAGTTGACGTTCGCGCCCGGGATGCCCGAGACCACGACGCCGATCACGCGGCCCTCGCCGTCGAGCACCGGTCCCCCGGAGTTCCCTGGATTGAGCACCGCGTCGATCTGGATCAGCGCCAGTTCGTCGCCCTCCTTCCGCAGCGCGTTGATGCGGCCGAGGCTCACGCTGATCGCGGGGTATCCGTCCTTGTTCAGCGACAGGCTTCGGCCGAACGGGTAACCGAAAGTCGTTAACTCGGCGGTCTCACGCAGGTCTGCGGAATGCCCCAGCGGCAGTGTCGGCAGCGTGACGTTTCCTTGAACCTGGAGCAGGGCGAGGTCGAAGTCGCTGTTTCGTTTCACGACCTTTGCCTTGAGCACGCGCTCGTCGGGCTGCCCGGCGTTCATGACGAGCTTCGCCGTGGCGTCGGCCGCGAGGTGGGACACGACGTGATCGTTGGTCACAAACACCCCCGACGGATCGATGCAGAACGCGGACGCGCTGCCGAGCTTGTCCAGATCGACCAGCGCTGTCGCCGCCTTGCCGGAGTCGACGATGTCCGCGAACGCCGGCAGGCACGTCACCAGGGTGACGGCGAGGCACGCTCGGATCACATTGGGCACGGATTTCATCGGGGCGCCTCCTCGCGTTGGGTGTGTGGTCCGAGCGCAAATCGCTTGCGCGGACGCTGGCCTTGAATCGCCCCGGCGGGTGTCCCGTGGCGACAGGCTTTTGGCTGACTGCTGCGTTCCAACTGATTGCCCCCCGGTAGGCATTTGCTTGTGACTTCCGGTATCGACCCTGCTGGGTCGACCTGCTGAGCCACCGTATGAACGATTCTATCTGCAGGGCGGGCGCCAACCAAGCGAATCACCACGGACAAGCGATAGCTGTCCAACCAACCTCGCGCAGATCTTGCCCGGGATTGTTCAAACCCCATGGATTGGTGACGCAGATCCCGTGTTGGCGGGACCGACGACTGATTTGATGTCTTGCCGGGGCGGAACGTACGACCGTTTCATCGCGGCCTATCGATTCGCCTTTGTCGTGGCGCTGTACGAGCACCGCAATCGCAACTGGCGGTACTACCGCGACAATCCACAATTCGCCGCGTGGGTCGGCGAACGCACGAGCGGCTGGGAGTGGCTGGAGAAGCACATCGGCGGATGACAGAGATTTGGGATGGATCGGCGATGACGGCCGCCACCGAACCACCCGCCGCGATCGGACGAAACACTTAGTTCCCCTCGAGCGCGTCGATTCGTTGCTGGGCGGGTTTCGTCGCCCAGGTGACGTGCATGGATACGACGCGGCGGTAGTGATGCAGCGCTTGCCCGTGGCGGTTCAGTGCTTCCATCGCCATCGCGGCGGCGTAGATCCGTTCGACCTCGTACTCGTCGTCCCAGCTGCGCACACCCTTCGAGCGGGTCTCGCGCAGCAGACGCAACGCCCGTGTCGGCCGCGCCCGCGCCAGAAACTCCAGGCCCGCCGGCCTCATACACTCGTGCGCCCGGTACTCACGACGCAGCGCGCGGGTGCCACTGGCGGCTCGCCCGCCAGTGCAGCTGAATACGGGCATCAATCCTTGCTGTATGCACCACAAAAGACCACAATGCACTGGCGGGCAAGCCGCCAGTGGCACACAGAGATGTCCGGCACTCACAGATCCCCGGGGGTCCGATGGCCGATGTACGCAGATTCCGGCGGAAGCGGGTCAAACATTTCAATCACCCGGGCCATGCCCACGAGCTGACGTTTTCGTGTTATCACCGCTGGCCACTGCTCGACCATGACGAAACCAGGTTCAAACTCTCCACGGCGATCGATCGCGCGGTGGCTGGCCATGGGTTCGATCTCATCGCTTTTGTTTACATGCCCGAACATGTCCACCTGATCGTGTTTCCGAACAGGTCCGACACGGACATCGCCGATCTGCTTTACGCCATCAAGCGTCCGCATGCCTACCGTGTCAAAAAGTGGATGATCGAGAACCGTGACCCCCGGCTGCCGAACCTGATGATCCGGGAGCGCCCCGGCAAGACGACGTTTCGCTTCTGGCAGGAGGGCCCGGGATACGATCGCAGCATCGATTCAGCAACAACGCTCCACAGGATGATCGACTATGTCCACGCCAATCCGATCCGCCGCCATCTATGCCACAGCCCGGATCAGTGGAGATGGTCGAGCTGGCATCACTACGAGGCAGAACGCGTACCCGATGGCCTGCCGACGGTGCATGGCCTGCCCGAAGGAGAGCTGATCTAATGTGTGCCACTGGCGGCTTGCCCGCCAGTGTCTCTCAACCAGACTGTATGTCTTGCCGATTGTGTCACAATGTGAGGTTCCCCACGAACGGTGGGCGCGAGGGGCGGTAAGATGGCCCCGAACGGAAAGGACCTCGATATGAGCGGAGTACGCAGACGATTCAGCAAGGCGTTCAAGGTCGGCGCGGTGGCGCTGGTCACGGAGCAGGGAT